>JAIETO010000014.1 GCA_019745005.1 Burkholderiaceae bacterium | reverse complement strand
GAAGGTCGAACAGTTTTCGCCCATCGTGTTAGAGGAAAATGCCAAGCTGGTTTCGCATACCGTTGTGTTTGAGGTTTCCATTCCCGCTGCCGAGTTCAATCAAAAATTAACCGCCGCCCCTTTATCTGAGCTGTTACCGGGCACCGCAAAAATCCCTGCCGTTACAGGCACTCGTTCACTGACCGCAACACCTTTCGGTACGATTGGTGCGCCTAGGGTGGTCTGTCTGGCTGATGCAAGCACTGCCATCGAAGAAGTGATCGAGAACACACCCGGCACGCGCTTTCGCTATAAAGTTGGACATTATTCGAGCGAAGTCGCCAAACCCATTGCCTACGGCATCGGTGAGTTTCAGACTGACGCGATTGATGCTGGGCACACCCGCGTGACTTGGACCTACTGGTTTAAATTGCACGACGACCGTTTTCCCGGATATTTGGGCGGCACTGGGCGTTGGCTCTTTCGCCTCAGTTTCATGGACAGCGATTATGCTGAGATGATGCAAACCAGCGCGAAAGCGATGACGAAGTATTTTAAGTAGATGAGGATTGACGCTAAACCGCGGCAGCGCCTAGCGGGAACGATTTTGCGTCAGCCCCATAGAAACGAGGACCTGAATGACAAGCTTGCTGATTCTTGGTGCGACGGGTTTAGTTGGGCAACAAATCTTAAAGAGCGCCTTGTCTGACCCCAGCGTCGTGCGCGTGGTTGCACCGACCCGACGCCCGCTCGCCCCGCATACGAAGTTGAACAATCCGATCGTGGACTTCGACCATTTGCCTAGCGATGCCGCATGGTGGATGGCCGACATCGCCCTTTGCGCTTTAGGCAGCACGATGAAGCAAGCTGGTTCACGCACGGCGTTTTACAAAGTTGATCACACGATGGTCATGCAAGCGGCACGCTGTTTACACAAAGCGGGCACCTCAGTCTTTGTGTTGAATTCCTCTTTGGGCGCCAATAAAAAAGCCAGCTCGTTTTATCTGCGCACCAAAGGTGAAGTTGAGGCGGATCTCATGTCCCTAGAATTTGCCTCATTGGGCATCGTACGTCCCTCGTTTTTAGAAGGAGAACCGCGCCCGGAAAAACGTTATGGCGAAGAAATCGTCATTGCCGTCTCTCACTTACTCGGCAACTTATTACCGAAAAAGTATCGACCTATTTCGACGGAAAAAGTGGCGCAGGCCATGCTGTTTTTGGCTAAGCAAGCCAAGCCCGGCGTCACTATTCTTGAATCCGATGCCTTGCATTAAACCTCGGCCGCGGGCAGCGTGAACCAAAAGGTCGTGCCCACGCCGATGTGTGTGTCGTAGCCTATCGTGCCACGCATTTGTTCGACTAAACTTTTACTGATGTTCAATCCCAAACCTGTGCCACCTTGCTGTCGCGTGTTGGCGCTATCCGCTTGGGCAAAGGCTTCAAATATGCGGGATTGAAATTCGACGGGTATGCCTTCGCCGTGGTCTTGTACTTCGATGCGCCAGAATGCTTCTTGTGCGACTAATCGCAATGACACTGCGGTATTTTCGCGGGTAAATTTAATCGCATTGGAAAGTAAGTTGGTCAGCACTTGCATGCCGCGGTTCAAATCAAGTGTCGCCCTAGCGGGGCTTGCCAACTTACTGAAGGCGACCGCGACTTTGTATTGTTGCGCATAACCCGCGTTGACGTCTATCGCTTGTTGAATCACCTCGTTTAAATCTGCCGTAACCAGTTGCAGACCCATTTTTCCGGACATGAGTTTTTCCATATCCAAAATATCATTGACCAGCGTAATGAGACGTTGGCAGTTTTTATTTGCCACGCTAATAATGCCTTTGGCTTTTGAAGGAATCTCCCCTAAAACGCCGCCCTCCAGCAAGCCCAACGAGCCGCGTATTGATGTCAATGGCGTGCGCAATTCGTGACTTACGGTGGAGATAAATTCAGACTGAATTCTCTCCATATTTTTGCGCGCCGTAATATTGGTATGCGTACCAATCACACGCAATGGTTTTCCGTCGGCGGAGCGCTCAACTACTTTGCCACGGTCAAGCAACCAGATATAGCTGCCGTCTTTGCAGCGCACGCGATGTTCGTTTGAAAAGCTTTCAGTCTTACCGTCTAAATTCTCTTGCAACGCTGCTAGTGCCGCTTGCTTATCATCGGGATGAACCCGCGTATCCCATTCATTATTGCCGTTACCCACTTCGTGCTCTTCGTAGCCCAACATGGCTTTTCCGCGCTTGGATAACAACACGACATTGTTGGAAATATCCCAATCCCACACGCCGTCGCCGCTACCTTCTAGGGCGAAACTCCATCGCTCCTCACTTTCACGCAGTGCCGATAGCGTTTGCTCCATGTCCTTTTCTAATTTGCGCATCGCCGTGATATCGGAACCCACGCCACAAGTGCCGATGACTTTTCCGTTTTCATCAAACAAAGGCGAGCGAATCACTAAAAACACCCGTTCACCATCGCTGCGCTGTACTTTGGTTTCTGTCCGTATTGATTCGCGGGTGGCAATGATTTGTTTTTCATAGTGCGCCGCAATAGCGGCAAGCTCCGCATCAAGCACTTCCGTGTAGGAATGTCCGCGTATCTCTTCGTTCTTACACTCAAAAACCCGCTCATACTCTTTGTTCACGTACAGATAGCGACCATTGATATCGCGAATATGGACGAAGGACGCTGTGTTTTCCATCACGGCATTAAACAAACGATCACGCTCACGAATTTGCTCTTGCGCCCGCTTACGTTCGGAAATTTCCCGCACGATCGCCGTGTAATAGGGCTTTTGATTCATTTGCATGGCTGACAAACTCAGCTCCAAGGCAAAATGCTCCTTACCCCGCAGGCCAAGCATTTCCTGCGTACGCCCCACCACTGTCGCGTAAAACGCCCCTAAATCGGGTGCTGCGTGCACAGGAATAATTAAGTCGTTTAGTGCCATCCCATCAAAAGCGGATGCTACTTGATTAAACATTTTCGCCGCTGCGGCATTGCTATGAATAATCTGAAAATTCACGTCTAAGGTGAACACCGCATCTTGCACATAATTAAGGATGGTATCGAGGCGGGTTTGCGCATCGCGCGCGTTTTGTGCCGTGCGCGTTGTCCCCAGTTCAGTCTCGGCCCACACTGCCAAATCTTTTAAAGTGCGCAATTGGTCGGGCTGAATTTGTTTTGCTGCGGAATCGATTAGGCACAAAGTTCCCAAACGCATTCCGCTAGGACCATGTAAAGGCATGCCGCAATAAAATCGGATAAACGGGGCTTGCGTAACCAATGGGTTGTCGCAAAAGCGCGGATCCAGCAACGTATCTTCGATGATGAACGGGTGGTCGGTATGGATGGCGTGACCACAAAATGAGATATCGCGAGAAGTTTCGTCAGCGTCTAAACCCTGTTTCGATTTAAACCATTGACGATTCACATCCACCAAAGAAATTAACGCAATCTGTACACCAAAGATGGTGCGTGCGGTGCGCGTAATGCGATCAAAGCGCTCTTCAGGGGGCGTATCAAGCACGCCAAGCTGATGCAGTTCAGCAATGCGTAGCGTCTCGTTTGGTGGTAGCGTGGGTTTTTGCATGTTGCTTCTGGGTGCTCACTCCAATACGCGAACGCGGTGCAACGATGTATGTTTTCCATCCACACTTTTTGCTGGCGCGGATCAAACTTCAAACTTGATTGTAGGGCTAATTTGACATTAGCGCTCGTCAAACTTGATGTTGTCAACGCCGAAAAGCCACTGTTATCTGTTCTGCGTAAGCTGACTCGATGTGTTCGCGTTTGGCACAAATTGTTCCAGTAAGCCGCCGAAAATAGTCAATTGTGCCGCCGTTAACTGCTTGCTCGCCAAGGCATGGGAAAGCCGATTGACCAGCGCGAGTTCTTTGCGTTGTAGTTGATTTTTGGAAGCTGAGCCGGGTTGCAACTCGTTTGCTGAAAATAGCCAGTCTGGCGAAATGCCCAGCTCTTCGCATAATTGCGGAATCAGCTCCACGCTAGGTGCTGCTGCGCCGACTTCCCACTGGCTGACTGCCGCCGCCGTGACATTAAACCGCGCTGCCAAAGCCGCTTGCGTGAGACCCGCCGCTTTGCGCGAGGCTTGAATTCGTTGCCCAATATTGACCGATTTGACTGACATGCTTGATTCCTAAATCCAGACGATGCTTGCAATTAAAGCGACGTGAAACGGCCGCTTTGATTGCCATATGGAAATAATTATAGCACTTAATTTGTAACCGTCAACGCGATTAGATTTGGAACTCAGCAGAACCTCTGCTCAGCGCATGAACAGGTAAAACTTAATACTAGTGCATGTATTATTTTGATACGCATTATTTTTATGCGGAAATGAGGTATTTAATTTAAATAATTAGGGAGTATATAAATTATGAGCGAAAAAAAACCTCGCGATGACACGCGAGGTTTTCAAAAATACGCTTATTGAACTGGTCTATGCCAGATCAAACCTTATTTCTTAGGCGCTTCGGCTGCTGCGCTCGGCGCTGGTGCTGAGCTAGGTGCCGCGCTGCTTTCTGGCGATGGTGTTGCTGCTGGCGCTGCAACCACCTCAATTTTCGCTTTGGCTTTTAAATCATCCAATAACTTCTTGACGTTTTGCTGTTGTACGCGCTGCGACAAATTGGGTTTGACTTGTTCCAAAGTCGGCACTGGGTTCTCGCGTGTATCTTCGAGCAAAATCACGTGGTAGCCAAATTGCGATTTCACTGGCTCTTCGGTGAACTTGTTCTTTTCTAGTTTGGCGACGGCAGCACCAAATTCAGGCACCATGCCGCGTGGATCAAACCAACCCAAGTCACCGCCTTTGTCTTTCGAACCTGGGTCTTTAGACTTTGCTTTTGCCAAGCCGTCGAACGCTTTCACGTCTTTCTTCAACTTAGCAATAATGTCTTTTGCTTCGTCTTCTTTTTCCACCAGAATGTGGCGCGCCTTGTATTGATTGCCAGAGGCTTGGCTCTTGATTTTGTCGTACTCGGCAGCCAACATAGCGTCGGTCACTGGGTTGGTTTTGATGTAGTCTTGAATAAAACTATCAGCCAAAATCGCTTGTTTGGACATTTCGATTTGATCCATGGTTTCGGCTTTCTTATCCAAACCTTTTTTGCTGGCTTCTTGCGCAACGATTAATTGCAGCGTCAAATTATCCAACACCGATTTGCGTGTTTCTGGTGTGTCTGGCAAGCCGCGTGCAGCTTGCTGCGTCATAATGGCGTCGACTTGTTTTTGCGTAATCACTGTGCCGTTGACTGTTGCTGCAGGCTTACTTGCATCGGTACCGGGTACGGCGACCGATTTGTCGCCCTCTTTTGGGGTGCAGGCGGCTAAAGCAAGAAAACTTATCGCTGTGACGGCTGTTGCAACACGACCCAGCACAACGCGGGAATTGATAGACATCGTTAAATCCTTTAAAAATGGGCCTGTGAACGACACGAAGATCAAAACACACAGCCTGGCTGAATGAAAAACAACAGCGAATTCTACCTGCGAAAAGCAAACAGGCAAAAATTTTACAAATGCTTACGATCAAACCCGCAATTTTTGCCTGACACGCTGAGCGAAATGCGATTGCACGCAATTGTCTTAGCCATTAAGAAATGAAGAGTGATATGGAAAACAAAGAGAAGATTGCTTTGCCAAGCAACTTAGACGAACTTCTACCCGTGGGTATGTTGACTAGTGGTGGGCTTATCGCTGAAGCCATCGGTCGGGTCGCACAAAAACAAGTGGGCATCGCAGATTGGGCGGCCTTTCATTACGCGAAGAACAACGACGACACCTTGGAAATCACGGGGGGCATCGTTAGCACACTCGGTGGCAGCAAGAAATGGCTGGGTGAGCACGACATCATTCAGATTCGCGCAGAAGATGTGCTGAGTGAATTAAATACACTCAATCAGCACAATCAGCACAATCAGCTCAATCAACAATCTGACGAAACTAGCACCGCGCCAGAACAGCAAGACAATGCAACGATCACGGACATGCGCGCGCGAATCGCTACGGCTGCGCCAGCAAAAAAAATGCAGGTCGTGTTCGCCCTACCAGATGACGCGGCAGAACAACTTTCCATTCTGAAGCGCTTCCACTTAAGCGCCGATATTTACGGTGCCCAAGTGCTTGCTTGTCAACTGGTGGAGGAGCAGAGCGAAAAAGGCGCATAAGACTTTTGCCCTGAAACTCGCAAGCTTACTCTTCCTCGCGCACGCGCAAGAAACTGGCAAATTTTGGCAAACCCGAAGAAGTGATGTCACGGTAGCGGTAAGTAACAACAGCACCGATCTTGGGCGGATTCTTGCGCAAAGCATCATCTAAACCTGTGCCAAGACGGAATTGTTTGCCATCACTCGTTTGGACCAGTAAGGCACCCAACATGCCACGATATTTGCCTTTGCCAGGCTCGTGCGCGATCACGGTGGCGTCGGCGTCGTCCAAGGGTTTGAGCTTCAACAGCGCCGCTGAGCGCCCCGTGTGCCACAGCGCATCGGCCCGATGTAACACCAAGCCCTCACCACCAGCTTCGACCACCTCGGCCAGCCGTTTGCGTAATTCGCTGTGATTTTCAAGCCTGGTTTGCGGTAAGACTTGCAGCCAAGCGACGTTTTGCGCTTGCACACTGGCTTGCAAGGCCGCGATTCGTTCTTTAAAGTTGCCCGCTGCGCCGGGGGACTCAAACAATTGATAACTAATACGCTTCCATTCTTGATCATTCGGCTCTTGCCTGCGTACTGCGGCCGACAATTCTTCGAACTGATGGCGCCCCATCCATAGTTCACCGTCCACTGGGTGGCGCGGTAGCGCTGCAATAAACCAAGCAGGCGCATGAATTTCCCGACCACTGCGAAACATTAAACGATGACCATCCCAGTAAGCACGTACGCCATCGAGTTTTTCACTGACAAGAAATGCCGCCACGTCGTCGCGTTGGGTATAGTTTTGCGCCAAAAGTAAAGCAGGTGCGCTGACGCCTTGCGCACTGCTTAACTTGACATCTGCAACTGCAGC
>JAIETO010000106.1 GCA_019745005.1 Burkholderiaceae bacterium | reverse complement strand
CAAAGCCCGCCAGCGTTGACGCTAGGCTGTCACTCATAATGCTGGGGTCGGTGGTTCAAGTCCACCTATCACCACCAAATTACCGTTTTTGATTGTTCAAAGACGCTTAAAAAAGCCTCTCTATCCTAGTGATTCAGGGGCTTTTTTGTTCACTAACGGTTTTTAACGTTCATTGACATCCAATCTTTTTGACAGTATGTTTGACACAACTTCGCATACTGTCAAAAAAAGGTACTGTCAAAATGCCCAAATTAGCCACTCCCCTGTTGGATATTCAGGTTCGCAATGCGAAGGGCAAAGGTAAGGATTATCGTTTATCCGATGGCGGCGGCATGTATTTGTTGGTAAATACCGACGGTGCAAGGTACTGGCGCATGGATTACCGTCTAAGTGGAAGACGCAATACGTTAGCTTTCGGCAAGTATGATGACGTGTCATTAAAGCAAGCTAGAGAACAACGTGACGCAGCAAGGGAACTAATCACTAAGGGAATAGACCCAGCACAAGCAAAACGGGTAGAGAAAGCGACGGCAGCAAGTTCGGCGGCAAATACTTTTGAAACAATCGCCCGTGAATGGCACAGCAACAAAACAGAATCTTGGCAAACCCGCACCGCCACCAATGTTTTGCACCGATTAGAAAAAGACGTTTTCCCATTGATCGGCAAATATCCCATTGCTGAGATCAAAGCGCCCGTCATGCTGGATGTACTTCGACAAATTGAAAAACGGGGCGCGGTCGATATGGCGAAACGCCAAGGGCAAGTTTGTGGGCAAATATTCCGCTACGCCATTGCGACAGGCAGAGCCGAAACCGACCCAGTGCCACACCTACGGGGCGCACTCAAAGCAACAGCCAAAGGACACCACGCAGCAATAACGCCTGACGAGCTACCCGACTTTATCCGCGCATTTCAAGCCATTGAAGGCAGAATGTACCCACCGACCAGAATCATGTTTCGGTTAATGATGCTTACTTTCGTACGTACTAGCGAACTGACAACAACAGAATGGGCAGAGATCGACTTGGAAAACGAAAGCTGGGTGATTCCTTGGCAGCGTATGAAAATGGGTAAAAAGAAGCTCAACCCGCGCAAGGTAGATCATCATGTATTCTTGCCGCGCCAAGGTTGGCAGCTATTGCGGGAACTTCACCAATACACAGGCGGCGGTAAATTTCTCTTTCCCAATCTGCGAGATCACGAAGTATCAGCAACCAACTGGGGCATATTGGCAGCGGTCAAGCGCATGGGCTACAGCGGCAAAATGACAGGCCACGGATTTAGATCATTAGCTATGGGTGTGATTAAAGAGCGCCTAGGTTACCGCCACGAGGTTATTGACCGCCAATTGTCACATGCGTCCGGCGACGCCTACGGGGAAGCCTATGACCGCGCTATGTTCCTTGAGGAACGTAAAGTGATGATGCAGAACTATGCCGATTATTTGGATAACGCAACAGGCGGCAAGATCATTGCTGGAAAATTTGGGAAGACAGCGGCATGAGGAAGCCAGAAAATAAAAAACCAAAATCTCACGAAGAAAAGGTTCTGAGGTCAATATCAAAACAACCATATTCAATTTCAGAATTGGAAGCGCATCAAGAATTAATGTCGACGACATCGGAAGACTTCGACCAAATGTTTATGCAAGCAATTCGCCAACGTAAAAATGAACTTATTCAAAAGGGATATGGCGAAATTCAACATCCGACAAAAAGACTGTTTGAAATTGGTATTGATAGCATCAAGCAAGGCAAACCAAGCAAAAGCTTTTTACGTCTTTTGGAGGCAATCGGGAATAAGGCGGAGGAGCGAGATGCAATGACCCTACTGTTTCCAGAGGGATTCCCGCGCGCCATCAAGAAAACGACTGTTAGAGCGGCTCAAAGAGATGCAATCATCGTAGATAATTTCAAAGCCCATATCAGAACCTATTTGGCACAACCACGCGGTACGGTTGTTAATGGCAAGCTAGGAATCGACGCTGAATGGGGATGGAAAGACCCAACATATGCAGAGGCAATTGCATCCTACAAAGCAGTAATGTCCTCTGATCAAAAAAAAGCATTGGATCGAGCATTACAAAATATGGGAAGAGACTTGCTAGAGTGTCGAGATTGGATTACTAGCGATAAGGTGACATCAAAAGTCAAAGACGAGATTTAGGTATTTGTCGTCTTTGACGCTCAGAATAAATCAATAAGATTGACCTCATACGACGCAGAAAGGCTGCGTCGGATTTTAGTAAATCCAATGAGGAGTTTTAAATGCAAAACGTACGACCCTTTCCATTAACAGGCTATTTGCGCCTGCCAGAAGTTCTCTATTATTTCCCCGTTAGTAAATCAACATGGTATGCCGGAATTAAGGCTTCCAAATATCCCGCAGGAGTAAAACTTTCCGAACGCTGCACGGCTTGGCATGCCGAGGCCATCCGCGAACTAATCCAACAACACGGAGTAGTGGCATGAACAACAACAGCATGAAAAGCGAACGAGTTAAAGCCGTTGAAGAGATGATAGAAAAAACCGGACGTTTCGGTCGCGCCGTGCAAAACATATCGGCATTTTCTGGCTACGATACAGAGGGAGATTTTGCTTTTCAGCCAGTCGTACGAATAACTCTCAGTACGCCCAAAATAGGTAGGTATGTTATCGCAATCGATCAAGCCAAGACACTAGCAAATGATCTCGCTGATGCAATAAAAGACGCAGAGGCTTACGCGTCACGTATGGCAGCAAAACTCTATGCGGAAAGCGAGCATGCCCATTACAAAACCGCCTCAGATAGCACGGCTAATGACGGATGGATTATTCAAAGGAGGGTCGAAGAATGAGCTTCAAAGATGAGATATATTTATCGAATCAGGAAATGCACATACGATTCATCCTCAGGAGTCTCAAAGCATTTCCCGCGTCGCATCCAACTGGGGAAAAAATTTACGAAATGCTAGCTGAGTTTGCAGAAAGTATTTTTGACGAAGATTTTGATGGACGACCGATAATTGACCTGATGCTTAAAGAGGTGTTCAACCCGATATACTCTGAACAAGAGATACTTTAATGAGCGACACGTCTTTCACATTGGAAGACGCAGAAGCAAACCTAGAAATGTTTTTACGCATTTCGGGGTTTGCAGATGTGCCGCACCTGCTTCAACCGTTATCGACAATTCAGTATCGGACAATGCGGGAAGGACTAGCCGACATTGAGCGTAAAACCCTGCTTAACGGATTTATCAAAGCATTCGTAGAGGGAAGTCGAAAAAGGGCATTTGCGCTATCTGAAGAACTTACAAGGCGTGGAATACCGCCTTGTTTTCGTCAAATAGAAAAAACCAAAACAAAATTCACACTTAACCAAAAATTGGACCTCTTTCTTTATGACATTAGGTGGATACGTTCAAACCATTGGAGACATATCGAGCAAGTACGGTATCAACGCTACAGAGATCTCTTTGCCACTCATGAGCAGAAATTTCAAAATGCAGCGGAATTCGTTTTTTATCATGGCAAGCGCCCAGCATGGAAAATTGTCTCCTCACTCAGCCTAACTGAAGCCCAGCAATGGGATTGTGTTTGGTTACGTAGCGCGCCGATCTCCAAACGTCATGCCGCAACGTTAGCAAGCGGCAAGCAAGTAAGGCGGTCGCTTGATGAAGAATTACGGCTGGTTCGGCATACCAAGACTATTACGGGAGACGCGAAGCGCGCAACGCTGCAACGTCGTCATGATTTATGGGTTTGCAGTCAAATGACGAAAGGAAGTCCAACAGAAACGGCAGCGCGATATATACAAATGACGGGCGATAAAATAACACCAGATATAGCAGCAAGACAGCTTACATTGGTCAGGAATTCTTTACGGAATAACGAGACACAAACGAGAGCGCAAAGTGAACAAGAAACCTTATGATGTGTCCCTTTTCGAGAACTCTGTTCTCGATTAAACGTAAGACAGACTCAGAGCCAAGCCAGTCAACGTTCTTGACCTGTCTGGTATCGAGCAACAAACTATAAAAATTTATCGTTTTCACCAGACAAGTCAAATCAACCATTTCCAGACAGGTCAAACCGATATTTTCAACCCATCGCGGCACAGGGTTTTGTGTGCCGAAAACAAAGGAAATAGAACATGCAAGAAGTAAATTGCGAACAACTAGAAGAGTTTTTTGAATGCGTAATAATTGAGCAATTGTTAGACATGCACGATAGAACCATTATTCATATCTGCAACGCCGGAACGGATTCGTCGCCAGTCAGATTTACAGTTATCGCCACCATAAACGATAGGGTATTCATCGCGCCGCCATTCTTCATTAACTAAATAGAACACACAGAACAGGATTCGTTTTTTGTGTGTTTTACCAAATCCGTTGATAATTTTTAACTGAAATCTTTTTTGAACCCGATTCTTCTTTTGCCTTTCGAGCAGGATCGCTTCGGAACATATGACACGCGACGCAACGCCATCCAGTAACTTCATTCTTAAGCGGGACAATTACTTTCTTGGCTCGGCATGTTCCACAATATCGAAGACCATTCCGACGGTTTACCCATGTCCCAGTCGGTTCATCCCACTTTAACCATGGGTGCTGAAGCAAAATATACGCGAGCGTCACGAAATTAAACCAAAGTATGAGCGCTGCGGTATTCAGTATTGTTGTTGGGTCTACACCAGCAATGAATGGCGCGAGACTCTTGTGAAATAGGACAAGGAGTGCCGATGGAGTCGATGCAAAAAGAAATGATGCGCCGATTGCCCCCCACTTCTTTATGAATTCCAAAAATGTTGGCATGTGCAATTCTTTCGTTTTAATTTAATGGTTGCCAAGTACGACCAGTTCGAAAAAAGAAGCGTAATGATTGAATTGTGTTCTACAAATCGAATTGCACGACAAAAATAAATTCTAAGGCCGAACACTCCCCTCGGTTGCTAGTGCAAGATTCGATAACTATTTCTTGACGGTCATTCGCTAACATGACCTCAGAACTCCCTGTTACAACAGTCCTGCTGCTTCTCGCATATGATTAAAATTAATAGCATCGCCCCCATCCGAGACTACTGCAGTGTATAAATCGAGGTCAGCGGTGAGAAGCAATTGGTTGGTTTGAACTACCGATGCAAGGGCGGAGTCCGTTAATCCAAGTCGTCCGAACAATCGTCTATCGATATTCTTACCGTCGATTGTGCATTGTTCAAAGGACGTTGGTAAGTTCAAACAAAACAATGGATGCATTTCGTCTGACAGCGATTCATGCAAGCGCCCTTTAACAATTTGTCTTGTCAAATTATTGGTTTCCGCAAGAACGTGCTGTGTTGTAAGAATACGACCGAATCGTTGCACGAACTGAATCAATAAATCTCCATCTTCTCCGGTGTATGCTTGGAGGCGTTTGTTTCCAATCATACTTGGTTGATAGCGTGCAGAGATAAACAAAAGCAAAATATTAGTATCGAGAAGAATTCCTCTATTTCTATGTCTGGCAACAAACACGCCTAATTGATCAATTAGCTGTCGCGTCATTGCACAAGCCGAATTTCCATCTTAAAAAATTCACCGGAATTCGCATCCACGAATAAAGTTTTGTAGACTCGATTTTCAATTTGCGGCGCAGGTTTGAAAAAATCATTCATTGAATTAACGTGCACTTTAATCGACTTAGTACGGTGGAACCCAAGTGTTACAGCCCAATAATCACGCCCACTTATCTCTACAAGTTCTATTTCTTCTAAGCCAAGAGCTTTCGGTGCATCATCGCTGAATAAATCGTTCAATGTTGTTTTAGCAGTTTGCACTGCTTCTTTCATACTAATTGACGGCATCATTGCTCCTAAAGTGGTGCTTACATCGCAAGTATGTTGAGGAACCCGACATAAAGAAAGATGTTAGTCGACGCGCTTGACGGAGTGTAAGCGAAAGCGGAACTTGTCTCAATCTATATATATGATTGCAACAAACAACATATGTTTTCTGCAATCTTTCGACTTACAACAACAAAACGACTGCTTTTGCGGACGATACCTGCTTAATTTGGACATACGAACCATACCTTTTCCCCAATGTTGACGTTCGCAACCGCCACTTTTCTCAGGTTTCATCCAACGTAAAAAATTCTCCTTATTACGTAAAAATGCTATCCGCAAAAAAACTATCAAAATATCAAGTAATCCATTGATTGTAAACAACAATCCCACACTCGATTTTGTTCTCTTTAATCGCTTAAGTATGAAAAATAGTGCATGAATATTGCGTATTCAAAACCTTGTGCATTAACAAACTTCGACTAAAGTCGGATCGAAAAAACGAGAGTCCTAGAAAAAACAAGATGCCCGCGAAGGGGCTGCGTTTATCAATTTGGATTTTTTCCTTCGCAATCCTTATAGATTATCGGAAATGGGGTAAAACCTCCTGTATTATTTGTTTGATATTTAATTTTTAAATTTCAAACATCTAAAACAGGATTCACATGAAAAAACCCTTCGTAATCACTTTGATCGTGGGATTTGGCCTTATAAATACTTCGGGCTGTTTGGCAGTTACACCAGAGATAGCTTGCGCGGTTTGGTCAAGCATGGCTCGTGCGATGGCGGAAGGTCGCGATTCTGGTGTGCCGTATAAAGAACAGCAAAGAAAAATCGAAGGTTCGCGAGGAAAATCCGGTGTGACCAATTCAAATTTGGCTTATGCATACGGGATTCTTAGTATCGTCTATCAGGATTTCCCGAAAAAAACCCCTGGCGATTTGGCGCTATTGGTGAATACCGCTTGTGTACTTCAGAATTCAAAGTAAATTATTATAGTGCCCATACTTTTCACATCAATATTCGGGCACTTAAGTCGGTCTTGATTTTTTAAAGAAAAAAGATGAAGTCCATACGTAAATTGAATCATTAGAGAATTCTTTAAGAAAATATTTTTAACAGTACCCTTGACGGTATTTATTCACAATAAAAAACATAGATCGTTTATACATAAGACTTCCAAGACACTATTCAAGTCCACCTATCCAAATTAAAGTCTTAAAAATCAAAGAC
>JAIETO010000223.1 GCA_019745005.1 Burkholderiaceae bacterium | reverse complement strand
GCAACCATGAGAGCGATCAACAAAAAGCGTAATTCACCCGCACGCCAATCGCGCATGGTCATTTTCCAAGAGAGGTTTATCATAGCGCCAATAAAAATAGATTTTTTAGGGAGTATATTAAAAATTGATGTTGTACCGCTTATTCAGTAAGCGCAATAAAGAATAAAAAGCTAATACTTATCTCTAGTATAGGAAAACACTTGCGTTATTCAGATTGATTGTTGAGCGAAATCCGGACGTGCATCACGAAAAAAACCTCTCAACACAGAGGCACAGAGAAATTACAAAGGCAAAAGGCGAGAAAAACCTTACGCGTTTCCCCTCCGTGTATCTGTGTCTCTGTGTTGAAGGGTTTTGACGTTTTACAATTTCATTCAAATTTCATCACTACCTGAACGAACTTAACTTGCTTTCATCCACTCACACCTTGCAAAGTTCGAGCAAGTTTAGCGCACAAAGCGCGAACGCAAATTTGGCACGCCATTTCACGCTAAAATCGGCTTTTGATCATGCTCGCCCTGCCACCATCACTAGCCTTCTCACAGTAAACTCATGCAGATTAATGCCGATTTAAGCCAACGCGTTGTCCTTCACCAAGCCGATTTACCTTGGCATGATTCGCCCTTAGCAGGCGTGCAAAGGAAATTTCTTGACCGCGACGGCGCCGAAGTCGCACGCGCGACTTCCATCGTCCGCTATGCGCCTGGCTCGCATTTCAGCCGCCATGTGCACGAACTGGGTGAAGAAATCTTCGTTTTAGAAGGTCAATTTGAAGATGAGACAGGTATTTTCGGACAAGGTTCCTACCTTAAAAATCCGCCAGGCTCGGCCCACCAACCACGCTCCAGCACCGGCTGCATACTGTTCGTCAAACTGCGCCATCTCGATGTGGCAGATACCACGCGCACCGCCATCAACACGGCGGAAGCGAACTGGTTCCCCGGATTGGTTCCAGGCTTAAGCGTCATGCCACTTTCCGAATTCGAAACCACCCATACCGCCCTAGTACGTTGGGCACCTGGCACCGTTTTCAAGCCGCATCGGCACTTCGGTGGCGAAGAAATTTATGTGATCGACGGCGTATTCGAAGACGAATACGGCCGCTACCCAGCAGGCACGTGGCTACGCAGCCCGCACCTGAGTATGCATACGCCGTTTAGCAAGGAAGGTTGTACGATTTTGGTGAAGACGGGGCATTTGTTGCCGCTTGATTAGCATCTGCTTATGGCCAAATCCTAGGTCATGTTTATGCTGAAATTTAATTTGTGTACGAAGGAAATGCACCAGCTATGAAAACAACCGAAGCCATGCCGCCATTGATTAAAAAGGATGATCGAGTGATCTTGTTTGATGGTGTTTGCAAGCTATGTAACGCATGGAGTAATTTCATCATCAAGCATGATGTCCAAAAAAAATTTAAGCTGGCAAGTGTGCAATCTGACGAAGGTAAAGCACTGTTAATTCACTTCGGATACCCAGCGGAATTTTATGAAACGATGCTCGTTGTCATTGGAAATCGCTGTTTTGAAAAAAGCGATGCGTTTTTTACCGTAATGGGTCAACTCAATTTCCCTTGGAAACTGCTGACAATTTTTAGAGTAATCCCGTTATTTTTGCGAAATTGGCTTTACGATCGTATTGCACTCAATCGGTATGCGATTTTTGGCAAATACGATTTTTGCTCTCTTCCGCTGCCAGATCACGGTGAAAGATATCTACGTTGACAATCAAAGAATTGCTCGCGTACGTCTCGCTTCGGAGTGTGTCTTTGAATCTTTTCTTCTATCTCGGTCTGGTGCCAAGTTTTTGTCGCCGCGGCAGCATGTAATGCTTAGCAGCCACTCAAAGCCCCACCAAAGTCCGCCAACAAATCATCCGTATCCTCAATCCCCACCGAAACACGAATCAAGCCATCCGCAATACCCATGGCGGCGCGTCGTTCTGCGCCCATTTCGAAGAAGATGGTGTGCGCAACGGGTATCACTAAAGTCCGCGTATCACCTAAATGCGTGGCGTTGATGGGCACTTGTAAGCGATTTAAAAAATCAAAGCAATCAATCTCTGGCTTAAGTTCAAAACTGAGCAGGGAGCCGAAGGCGCGGAAATATTTTTGTGCCAAAGCGTGTTGCGGATGCGAGGCTAAACCCGGGTAATACACAGCCGCAACCTGCGGATCGGCTTCAAGCATAGTGGCTAATTGCAGCGCGTTGCTGCATTCACGTTCTAGTCGTAAGGCCAAAGTTTCTGCCCCTACGGCGATGTGGTGCGCGGCGTCGGGCGCGAGGGACGCGCCAAAATCACGTAAGGCTTTGGCACGCATATGCGCCATGCCTTGTTGTTGCGCGCCGAGTTTGCGGAAATTTGCTGCGATATGTGGGTAGGCTGACCAATCAAATAAGCCCGTATCGGTGACCACGCCACCAAGTACATTGCCATGCCCGGCGATGGATTTGGTCAGCGAATTTACGACTAAATCCGCACCGACCGATTTCGGTTGAAACAAATACGGCGAAGTCATGGTGTTATCCACCACGTACAAAATGCCTTTGGCTTTGCAGAGCTGACCGATGCGTTCGAGATCGGCGATTTGGGTACGCGGGTTGGCAATGGTTTCAACGAACACCATGCGCGTGGTAGAAGTAATGGCGGCTTCAACGGCGCTCACTTGGGTGGCATCGACAAAGGCAACATCAACGCCCTGCGCTTCCACGGTTTGCCAAAGACTATTGGTGTTGCCGAACAAGAAAACCGACGAAACAACCTGATCCCCTTGGCGCAAAAACGCTTGAAACAAAGCACCTATCGCGGCCATGCCCGTCGCAAAACAAATACTCGCCACACCATCTTCCATGCGGGTGATTTTGTCTTCAAGCGCGGACACCGTGGGGTTACCTTGCCGCCCATAGCGATAACCCGTTTGTTTGCCTTGAAAAACGGCCGCTAAATCACGCGAATTAGCGTAGCCATAGGTGACTGAAGTATGAATCGGCTTATGGTGCGAGCCATGCTCAATGGTTTTCTGCCGATCACCGTGCAAAATAGTCGTTGTAAAGCCGCGTTGTTTAGGTTTGTTCATGCGTGCGTTTGAGATCAAGAGAAACAGCAAATAGGAAAGTTGAGTTTACAGTAGAAACTGTGGCGTTATGTTTTAGCGTTTGAAATTGAAGTGCGGAAATGGCACTTGGATGGCAATGTTTTGACGTTGCTAATTGAATTAAAACCTTGCCGCCGAGGCGCAGAGGTCGCTGAGAAAATCTCCATTCTTTGCAAGCTCTTTGCCTTTGCGGCAAGGCAGGATTTTTTATCCTTAGCCGACCCACTTCCATTTTGCTCTAACATGTTGGTCATTTAGCGTTGTATGTGCAGATCGCCGTTATATACACATTCGCTTCAGAAAATCGCAACTTTCAGGTCGGTTTTGAAAAAATCCGTTGGGGATAAAAAATCAAAACATTCCAACAATGAGGTAGAGAAAGGCTTTACGAAAGAAACTCGGGGAAAAACAAAAAGCCATTGTTCTTTGTTTCGTTTTTCCTCTGTGCCTCTGTGTCTCTGTGTTGAGAGGTTTTTTCCGCTTCAAAAAGCAGATCTACCCTTTCACCAACTTCTAATCTGAACACAAACCAGAAAATAACATACTCATTGAGGTATATTTTAATTTCGCCCTATATTAAAGCGCAAATTGGCTAAAAAATTACAGAAAAACGGCAGTATATGTTTTCATGCGCTTTCCTACGCTTAGGAAAGTAAGAATTCTTCTAGCGCCGCAGCGAGCTTTTCGGGCTGATCGTGGTGCAGCATATGGCCTGCGTCTGCCATCATTTCTTGCCGTACATTCGGAATAAAGGTGATGCGCCTATCAATTTCAATACGCGCTTCTTCTTTTGGTCCCATCCAACTCCATACATCTGTCTCTGCAGCCTCTACCCATAAGACAGGTGCGGTAATTTTTGCCCAACATGCCATCATTTCCTCAACGCGAAATAGCAATGGTCCATTGGATTTGTGGACAGGATCGCCCAAAATTTCCCATTCGCCTTGCGGGTTTTTGCGCGACCAATGCTGCGCCAGAAAGCGCGCTTTTTCGTCGGATAAACGTGGATTGGTTTTTTGCAAGCGCTTCGCTACGTCGTCTTGGCTGGCGTATGTGCGCATGGTGGGTGGTGTACGGATCCCATCGAGCCATTTTCTGTAGCGGCTAGGCGCTTGCTTTGGATGTGTTAGCGGCAAACCGAAGCCTTCGAGGTTAACGACCTTTTTCATTTTTTCGGGACGTATGCCTGCGTACATCAAAACCACGTTTGCGCCCATGCTATGGCCTAGCAGGTTCACGGATTCATTCGGCGCGAAAATCTCTAACAAGGCGTCTAAATCAGCCACGTAATCGGGAAACCAGTAGGTATCTGTGCCCGGGGATTGGGTCAATCCGAAACCTCGCCAATCTGCCGCAATCACGTGCCAATCGCCTTGCAGTGCATCGACCACGAATTGAAACGACGCTCCGACATCCATCCAGCCGTGCATCATGAAAATTTTCGGGGCGCTCTCGCTCCCCCAATGCATGACGTGAGTTTGCAAGCCACGAATAGAAACGAATTCTGAGCGGAATGGCGTCATGGGTTTTATAGGATTCATGAAGAACGACTCGCAGGAGGAGGAATAAAAAAGAACGACCGTTCTTAATTATACGGCTTTTTCAAACCACGACGAATTTCGGTAATGGAATCTGGGTAACCGTTCAGGGACGCCGTTGGTCAAACCGAACAAAATCGCCAACATCAAGATCAATACGCTTTGTATCTGCCCCCAATTCCGCGACCGAAAAATTGGGAAATACTTGCACGGTATTGACACTACCGACTCGCGACAATGGCAAGCCCACGTGTTGCAAATTAGCTTGCAGCGAGCTCAAAGTTTTCACGGGTAACTCGTCGTCGTAGGCAATAGCAACACCAAGATCGCCTTGCAGCACCAAAGAGCTAGCCCCAGCATCGAAGAAAACTTGTTGGTCGCTAATTTTGAGTATGCGCGCCATCATGGGTAAAGCCGCCAACTCTTGTTCAACGAAGCTGCTTGCGTCTTTCAGGGCCGCCCGCATGGCGCGACCAAAAGGCGAAGCATAAAAAGCCGCGCTGCCAAAACTGAGATCACGCCCCATTGGTGCATTGCCATCACTGACTTTGTCCACGCGCTTTTTGGCAATCAAACTGCCGCTCACGGCATCAAAAAGGCTGACATCGATTTGTATATGCCGTTTCTCATTGGTCACAAGCCCCAAATATTTGCTTTCCTTGCTGGTGCCGGCAAAGTTTATCGTGCCTGAAACCACAAATTGGGCATCGTTTTCATTGGCCATTTGGCGCAATAATTGAAAACTCGGCGCTTCACTTTGTGAGGCATAGGCCAGTAAATTGGGCGAACGCCGCCCGAGAAATTTGCCACTTTGTTCGAGACCGCGTACTAACTCATTCGGGAAACCTTGCGCAATATCATCGATATCTTGAACCTGCCCAGTTGCGGCGGGATGAATGAAGAAAGCTGCGGCGACGATTTTTTTCTTGTAATAGCGCTCAGGGTTGCTTTCATTATTAGTTGATTTGCTCGGTGTCTGAGCCAGCGTAACAGTCGCACTCATGGACAAAACCAAGCCGAAAACACTTATCAAGCCGAAAATACGTGAAAAGAAAATTTTTTGATATGCCATTTGTTCCTCGCTCGCGGAAAGTCCAACACCAACATAACGGCACAAACCAAGTTAACTTCAACTCTGCAAAGCATCCAACTCTTGTTCAGTAAAACCCGCCGCGCGCCGCGCAGGTAGATTAAACGGTGCCCGCATTTTTGGTGCTTTGTATTGCAATGCAAGGTTTGCATAAGTCTCAATTGGATCAAGCGAGCGTGTCTCGCAAAGATAGGCGAACCAACGATTGCCGATGGCAACGTGACCAATTTCATCCCGCAAAATAATGTCCAAAATGGCGGCAGCGGCCTGATCACCTGCTTGCGCGAGTTTTGCCCGCACTGCAGGTGTAGCGTCGAGACCGCGCGCCTCCATCGTGCGCGGCACTAAGGCCATGCGGGCTAACACATCGCTTTGCGTTTTTTCCGCCAGTTCCCACAAACTATTGTGCGCGGTGAATTCGCCGTAGGAAAATCCCAGCGTTTTTAGATGTTCCGCAAGTAAGCTGAAGTGATAAGCCTCTTCCTGCGCCACCAACAGCCAATCGCTGTAATAGTCTTGTGGCATGGCGGGAAAGCGCCAAATCGCGTCGAGTGCCAAATTGATTGCGTTAAATTCAATATGCGCCAAAGCGTGAATTAAGGCTGCCCTACCCTCTACGGTATTCATGGCGCGGCGTTTTACGTCCAATGGTGGCACCAAATCGGGCTTTTCTGGCCGCCCGGGCGCACCATTTTCATGAACCAAAGTTTGCTCTAGGTCGAGCGTTAAATGCCCTTCCTTCCACGCCTGCTGCATGGCGCGAACGCCTTCCGCTTTGAGCATTGCATCTGATTCGCGCAGCCAATCTAAAGCGCCAACACGCAAATCATGCTGAGTTAAGGTGATTTTTTTTATTTCATGATGAGCAACAGTATCATCAAGCTTCGGTGTTTTCATACGAGGAGCGGTAAAATAGTCGGCTAATCCCCTATTCTACGGAAGAACCATGGCTATCTACCAATTGAATGAATTTGCACCTGAAATTGATGCAAGCGCATATATCACCGACAGTGCCAATCTGATTGGCAAGGTCAAAATTGGTGCCAATGTCAGCATCTGGTTTGACGTAACCATCCGTGGTGACAATGAGTTGATTTCCGTGGGTGAGAATAGCAATGTGCAAGAAGGCTGCATTTTGCACACCGACCCTGGTTACCCCTTAAACATTGAAGCCAATGTCACCGTAGGACATCAAGCCATGCTGCACGGCTGCACGATAGGCGAAGGTTCATTGATTGGCATTCAGGCGGTGATCTTGAATGGCGCAAAAATTGGCAAAAACTGTTTGGTGGGTGCCGGTGCTTTGGTGACGGAAGGCAAACAATTTCCAGACAATAGCTTGATTATTGGCTCGCCTGCAAAAGCTGTGCGGCAGTTGCAAGCGGATG
>JAIETO010000167.1 GCA_019745005.1 Burkholderiaceae bacterium | reverse complement strand
AGACAAACGAAATTGCAGCAACATTAACTGAGGCCAAATTAAGGAGTCAGGCAAAAGAGACACAATTTCTGAACGTGTTGCATTGGACTCTTTTGAGCGAAACCTGAGAATAATCTGACCTGTATTGTTGATTTCGATAAGATATGCGATTTGCTGCTGATGAAATCGCCACGCAAGCGCGAAACTGGCGATGATAGAACTCAGAAGAGCAAAAAGTAGAGGTAAAACCGTGAATTTGAATTCGAGTAAGGATAGGTACACAGCCACATTTGCAAGCAAAAGCATCGCATTAAGCGCCCAAAAAAGACGCTTAGATGGCTGAATATCTGTTGAAAGCGCAATACTCATAATACAAACATGGCTTGGGTAAAAAAAAACACTTCAAGCTAGTGAAGTGTTTTTCTGTTTGCGTTACTTTTGAAAATCAAAAATATGGACGATTAAACTCGGCTAAAAATAAGTGTTCCGTTCGTTCCACCAAAACCAAACGAGTTTTTCATCGCATAATTAATTTGCATGTCGCGCGCAACATTTGCACAATAATCGAGATCACACTCTGGATCTTGATTAAAAATATTGGTCGTTGGAGGCGAAACTTGGTGATGCAAGGCCAACACAGTCAATACTGCCTCTAAACCACCAGCGCCGCCAAGCAAATGACCTGTCATCGATTTTGTGGAGTTGACGACCATCTTATAGGCATGGTCACCGAACGCCGCCTTAATCGCGTCAGTTTCATTTTTATCGCCCAAGGGGGTCGACGTGCCATGCGCACTCAAATACTCGACTTGATCCAAATTAATCTTCGCATCTTTTAGCGCATTCACCATCGCGCGTCGTGGGCCGTCCATTGAGGGTGTGGTGATGTGATATGCATCGCCACTCATCCCAAATCCCAGCACTTCAGCATAAATTTTTGCGCCACGGGCTTTGGCATGTTCGTATTCCTCTACGACCATCACGCCAGCGCCTTCACCGAGTACAAAACCGTCACGATCACGATCAAACGGGCGTGAAGCCGTGGTTGGATCATCATTTCGTGTCGACAAAGCTCTTGCTGAGGCAAATCCACCGATGCCCAGCGGCGAAATGGTCGATTCGGCGCCACCAGCCAACATCACATCGGCGTCACCGTATTCGATCATACGAGCGGCGGCACCTATGCTATGCAAACCTGTCGTGCACGCGGTAACGATCGACAAATTTGGCCCTTTCAAGCCGTATTTAATCGACAAATTACCGGACACCATGTTGATAATTGAAGCGGGCACAAAAAACGGGCTGATTCGCTTAGGACCACGGGCAGCGAGACTGTCTTTGTTTTCTTCAATCATCGGCAAACCACCGATGCCAGAGCCAACGATTACACCAATTCGTTCTGAATTTTCATCTGTAACGACTAAACCACTATCGCGCATTGCCTGAACGCCAGCAGCGACGCCATAGTGAATGAACAAGTCCATATTACGGGCGTCTTTGGCGCCCATATATTCGTCAACGCTAAAGCCCTTCACTTCAGCCGCGAATTTCGTGCTGAAGTTTGTGGCATCAAACTTTGTGATTGGTGCTACGCCAGACTTGCCTGCTTTAATAGCCTCCCACGTGTCGGCAATATTATTGCCAACCGGGGAGACGCAACCAAGTCCAGTAATGACGGCACGACGTTTAAGCGTATTGCTCAAGCGTTTCTCCTGGATTTAAAATCGATGTTACTAAACTTACGACAAACAAGCATACAACTGTATCGTTTGGCAATTACGCCTTTACGTGCGCAGTAGCGTAATCAATTGCTTGTTGCACGGTCGTGATTTTTTCAGCTTGCTCGTCAGGAATTTCCATTTCGAATTCGTCTTCGAGGGCCATAACCAACTCAACTGTATCGAGTGAGTCTGCGCCTAGATCGTCAACAAAAGAAGATTCTGTTTTGATGTCAGCTTCAGCGACGCCAAGTTGTTCAGCGACGATTTTTCTAACGCGTTGTTCGATATCGGACATGTATTTCTCCATGAGTGGTGACAGAAAGAGCGCGCATTTTAGCAGGTTTGCGGCGCAAAAATGCAATTCTGCATTTTTTTGGGTTATCTTCGCTCAATTTCGGCGAAAATGAATTTAAAAAAACAAACATTAAGCCAAATACATACCGCCATTGACATGTAATGTTGTGCCAGTAATGTAGTTCGCGCCACTTGACGCTAAAAAAACCACGGCAGCCGCAATGTCTTCAGGGCGCCCAAGTTTTGCCATAGGAATTTGCTGAAGAATCGCCGCTTTTTGATCGTCAGTTAATGCGCCTGTCATATCCGTATCAATAAAACCTGGGGCGATGCAATTAACAGTAATATTTCGGCTGCCAATTTCACGCGCCAACGCACGGCTCATTCCCGCCACGCCAGCTTTGGCAGCCGCGTAATTCATTTGCCCTGGATTGCCGGACGAACCGACAACCGAGGTAATATTGATGATGCGCCCGTGTTTGGCTTTCATCATACCGCGCAGCACACCGCGCGAGAGGCGAGCAACCGCACTTAAGTTAGTGGAAATAACTTTATCCCACTCCTCATCTTTCATGCGCATCGCTAATTGATCCTGCGTGATACCCGCATTGTTTACCAAAACGGACAAGCTTCCATGCTCCTTTTGGATTTCATCAATAAGGCTGGCACACCTTGCGACATCGTTCACATCAAATTGAACGCCTTTGCCAGCAGCGGGGCTGATCTCCTGTAAATAGCTTGAAATTGCCACAGCACCTGCCTCCGAGGTTGCGGTGCCTATCACTTTGGCACCGGCTTGCGCCAATGCCGTTGCAATCGCTTTGCCAATTCCCCTTGATGCGCCAGTGACCAAAGCGACTTCATTTTCTAGGCGTAAATTCATACGTTCTTCTCTTTACAAACAGATCAACAAAATATAAAAAATACTGGACGAGTAATTAGCTTTAACCGGCAAGAAGCTTATCAAGACTTGCCTGATCAAACAAAGCTTCGCCCGTCAAATCACCATCAATACGTTTTGTGAGCCCACTTAATACTTTGCCTGGGCCGCATTCGATCAAACTGGTAATGCCCATCGTTTTAATCTTTTGTACCGTCTCCACCCAACGAACTGGGCTAGCCGCTTGGCGAATCAAAGCGTCTTTAATCTCTGCTGGCGCTAGATTAATCACCACATCAACATTATTAATCAGCGGAATCGCCGGAGCCGAAAAATTGACGTCGACCAAATAATTTCGCAAAGCGTCTGATGCGGGCTTGAGCAAAGAAGAGTGAAACGGCGCGGAAACCGGCAAGGGCAACGCTCGTTTAGCGCCTTTTGCTTTGGCAATCTCACACGCCCGTTCGACAGCCGCTTTGCTACCAGCGATCACCACTTGAGCGGGCGCGTTAAAGTTCACCGCTTCGACCACGCCCTTCGTTTCTAACTGCGCCTCGGAACAAGCTGCCTGCACATCGGCATCGCTTAAACCCAAAATCGCCGCCATACCGCCCTGCCCGACCGGAACCGCGCTTTGCATCGCCTCCGCGCGAAAACGCACTAAGGGCAAAGCATCTGCAAATTTGATCACGCCTGCGGCAACCAAAGCTGAATACTCACCCAAACTATGTCCAGCGACCAAGGCTGGCGCATTGCCGCCAGCGGCGATCCAAGCGCGGTAACACGCAATCGCCGCAGTCAACATGACGGGCTGTGTATTTGTGGTCAAATCTAAGGCTTCCTTCGGTCCTTCGGCGATCATATCGCCAATGTCGAACTTCAGCACCTCTGAAGCTTCTGCTAAGGTGTCGCGCACGACCGCGTTATCGCCGAAACCATTTAACATGCCAATCGCTTGCGAGCCTTGGCCTGGGAAAACAAATGCAAATTGGGTCATAAATTCACTCAAGAAAAATCATCACTAGGACCTACGCAAAATTGTTCCAGCTAGGCGCGTTGCCGCAGGCAGTACCTCTGTACGATAAGGCGGCGCATCAACGCTGGGGCGATTTTGCGTATGTCCGAATTACATTTGAACAATAGCGGCACCCCAAGTAAAGCCGCCACCAACGCCTTCCAACATCACTTTATCACCCGCTTTAATGCGGCCATCCCGCACTGCGACATCAAGCGCTAAGGGAATAGACGCAGCAGAGGTATTACCATGCTGATCAACCGTTACCACTACTTTTTCCATCGGCAACTTCAATTTCTTCGCTGTACTTTGCATGATGCGGATATTCGCTTGGTGCGGAATCAACCAATCAATATCAGATGACGATAATTGCGCAATCACTAAAGCTTCCAACGCCACTTTTTCTAGTACATTAACGGCAAGTTTAAACACTGCTTGCCCATCCATATACAAAAATGCGCTACCAGCCAAGGTACCCGCGTTCACATTGCCGGGTACGCAAAGAATATCTGCGTAGCTACCGTCTGCGTGAAGCTTGGTTGCCAATACGCCCGGCGTTGTTGACTGCGACAAGACGATCGCTCCCGCACCATCGCCAAATAATACACAAGTCGTTCTGTCTTCGAAATTCAAAATCTTCGAGAAAACCTCGGCACCGATGACCAGCGCATTTTTATGTGCTCCGGTCTTAATCAAACTATCGGCAATCGACATGGCATAAATAAAGCCACTGCAGACAGCTTGTACATCCATCGCGGCAGCGCCATTGGTAATGCCCAACTTGTTTTGTACAACACAAGCAGTACTCGGGAAACCACCCAAAAAATCTGGAGTCGAGGTAGCGACAATGATGAGATCGATATCGTTCGCGTCAATGTCCGCTGCCTGCAAGGCGGCGCGCGCCGCGTACACCGCCATATCGCTTGCGGTCATTTCGGTAGCGGCATAGTGTCTTGCCGAAATTCCACTGCGCGAGGTGATCCACTCATCCGAGGTTTCGATTCCTTTTGCAGCGAGTTGCTCCGTTAATTCTTGATTGCTTACGCGTCTGGGTGGGAGATAACTTCCTGTGCCGACGATTTTGCTAAAAAAACTCATGCTGATTTCTTTTGAATTGACGCTTCTGATTCGTCGAATTGTCGCGAATCGCTCGCTGGAGGATGGGTGTCTGACAAGTTAATGGTTTCATCACCTGCATTTACAGGCGCAGAAGGCATCGGCATTAACTCAGACATTGACGCGGAAATGCGCGCTAAAACGCCGTTTTTTGCGGCATCAAACGCGCGTTGAATTGCACACTCATAACTATGCTTATCGGCACCACCATGGCTCTTAAAAACCAAGCCGCGTAAGCCTAACAAGCTGCCGCCGTTGTAATTCGACGGATTCATGGTTTTGGAAATTTGCTTAATCGCCCTAAACGCAATCAAAGCGCCCAACATATTGAAGATGCTACTTTTAAACGCGTCAGTTACGGTCGTTTTAACAAAGCGACCAAGACCCTCAACCGCTTTTAAGGTAACGTTGCCGACAAAGCCATCGCAGACAACAATGTCGGTTGTACCTTTAAAAATATCGTTACCCTCAACACTGCCGTAAAAGTTCAGCAGCCCTCTTTCGTGGTCAGCGCGCAAAAGCAGTGCGGTTTTTTTGACCACATCGTTACCCTTGATGTCTTCTTCACCAACATTCAGCAGACCAATAGTCGGTTTTGCTTTACCTTCTAGCGCAGCGACCAGCGCAGAACCCATAATGGCAAATTGATGCAGATGCAGAGGTTCGCAATCGACGTTAGCACCAAGATCCAACATGTAAGTGGGACGATTTTTTTGATTCGGCAAAAGACTGCAAATCGCAGGACGATCAACGCCGTGCATGGTCTTTAGCACATAGCGCGAAACGGCCATCAACGCCCCCGTGTTGCCAGCAGAGACACAAACGTGCGCGTTGTTTTGTTTGACTTGCGTAAGCGCAACGCGCATTGACGAATCTTTTTTCCGCCGCAAGGCGATTTCGATAGGGTCGTCCATCTCCACCACTTCCGTGGCATTAATGATGACCATGCGCGGATTAGTCAGTGCGTGGTGTTTTTTTAGCTCAAGCTTGATCGCCGCTTCGTTGCCGACCAACAAAAATTCGACATCTGGCTCACGTGCTGCAAACGCTACCGATGCCGCAACTGTCACTGATGGTCCAAAATCACCACCCATGCAGTCTATCGATATTTTTATGGTCATGGTTTAGTGATGAAGTTCATTGCAAGACGCGTATCTTATCAAGATTGCGCGCCTCAAATCGCAAAAATTAGAGGAAGAATCAAAAAAACCGATGCTATCGCCGCTTGACTTATGAAAACGCAAGAAAAATAAGCAGCTAAGCCAATAACCGTTCAAAAGTTCTGCACACTCAAGCACCCAACTAACGGCAAACCGAAAACGCGCAAGTCAAAAAAAAACGGCGCCAAGTTATTCACTTGCACCGCTTTTCTTCGACAAGAACAAATTACTCGTCGTTCTTTGTCTTCAATACTTTACGACCACGATAAAAGCCGTTAGGGCTGATGTGGTGGCGCATATGCGTTTCACCTGTGGTTGGTTCGATTCCTAACTGTGGTGCAGTCAAGAAATCATGTGAACGATGCATACCACGCTTCGATGGTGATTTTTTGTTTTGCTGAACGGCCATGATAACTCCTAATACTTCAAGAAATGTTTCTAAAATTTAATACACTTATTTTACAAACTAATTTTACAAACTTAACAAATCAAAAAATTCAGATAAGCTCTCAACTTTTCAATTTATTAAGCGCTTTTACAGTACGTTTAACCTATTCAGCATAATGCCATGCCAAAACTAGGTACGCCCATTGACTTTCTTTAACACAGCGAATGGAGATTTAGATTTAATCGCCTCTGCGTCAATCGCTGCAGTTACTGAGTCTGAGGTCGGCGCTGAACTAGCGACAACGTCAGGGCATACTGCATGTTTGGGCGATTGGGGTATTGCCAGCAGCGCTTCGTCTTCAATCAAATCCATGATATTCAACGTTTTACTGCCTACTACTACATCAATCTCGTCATCGTCGAGCATGACCTCGATTTCATCGGCATGATCTTCGTCTTTGGCGAGAATTAATTCTGATTGTGAATCTATCGCGAAATCGAATGGCGTTAAACAACGCTGACACATTAATTGAAGCTGCCCACCAACAGTCAGCGTCAATTGAGGAAAAC
>JAIETO010000206.1 GCA_019745005.1 Burkholderiaceae bacterium | reverse complement strand
CAGTGATTTACTGGCAGCGCAAAAACGTCAGGCTTTAACACGCAGCAATTTTGAACGCGAAAAAAAGCTGTGGGAAGAAAAAATTTCGGCGCAACAGGATTTTTTGAATGCGCAAAATACCCTGCAAGAAGCCGAAATTACCTTCCAAAGTGCGCAGCAGAAATTGGCATCACTTGGGGTGACACTGCCATCAAATACGAATTCACTGGGCAACTTAACCCGTTATGAAATTCGCTCACCGATCGCCGGTACGATCACCGACAAACAGATCGCCACAGGGCAAGCCTTAAAGGAAGATGCCGCAATTTTTACGGTAGCCGATTTAACTAGCGTGTGGGTTGAAGTCACCGTACCGGCCAAAGATTTACTGCAGCTCAAGTTGGGGCAAACCGCCCAAGTTAAGGCTAATGCATTTGAAGCGACGGCCAACGGCAAACTCAGCTATATCGGCGCCTTAGTTGGTGAGCAAACCAGAAGTGCCAAGGCACGCTTGGTATTGCCGAATGTGAAAGGCTTGTGGTATCCCGGCTTAACCGTGAGTGTGCTCCTGCAATCAAACGAGACAGATGTTGCTGTTGCCGTCGCGAATGAAGCCATCCAAAGTATGAAAGAAGTCCCCAGTGTTTTCGGGCGTTATGGCGATGCCATTGAGGTGCGCCCATTGGAGCTTGGACGTAGTAATGGCAAATTTACCGAGGTCATTAAGGGCTTACAGGCAGGTGAAGCGTATGTCGCCAAAAACAGTTTTTTAATTAAGGCCGATATTGGTAAATCAGCAGCTAGCCACGATCACTAGGAAATCATCATGAAACAGATTATCGCAATGATACAACCGCATCGTTTAGAGAGTGTGGAACAGGCTTTACATCACATGCCGCATTTGCCAGGTTTTACGCTATTGCAAGGTCGAGGCCATCCGCGTGGGCAAGGCTCAGATCATGCGTTTATTCCGACGGAATGGAATCCTGATGCCCATGACCGCATCGTACTCATGATGTTTTGTGAGGATGCCTTAGCGCAATCGCTGGTCGATACCATACGCCAGGCAGCATATACCGGCAATGCCGGTGACGGCTTGATCGCTATTACGCATGTTGAGAGCCTGGTACGCATCCGTACCGGCGAACAAGATGATGCCGCTGTGTAGAACATAAAGAAAGATTACATCATGTTTGAAAAAATCATCCGCTTTTCTATTGATCAGCGTTGGATGGTAATGATGATTACCCTGAGTTTGGCACTACTTGGCGTATTCAGTTACCAGCAATTGTCGATTGATGCAGTACCAGACATTACCAATGTTCAGGTACAAATTAATACTTCCGTTCCCGGTTATTCTCCTTTAGAAGCAGAACAACGCGTGACTTTCCCGATTGAAACCGCGATGGCCGGTTTGCCGCATTTGCAACAGACCCGATCAATCTCCCGTTATGGTTTGTCGCAAGTGACCGTGATTTTTAAAGATGGCACCGATATCTATTTCGCCCGGCAACTAGTCAATGAACGCATCCAAGAAGCCAAGGGCAAATTGCCTTCCGGGGCTGAACCGTCGATGGGGCCGATTTCGACAGGATTGGGCGAAATCGTAATGTGGACGGTAGAGGCAAAAGAAGGTGCCTTAAATACCGCTGGCGCTCCTTACACTGCCACCGATTTACGTGAAATTCAAGACTGGATCGTCAAGCCGCAGTTACGCAATGTGGCGGGTGTGACAGAAATTAATACCATCGGTGGCTTTGCCAAAGAATTCCATGTTGCACCACTGCCAGAAAAATTAGTGGGGTATGGTTTAACTTGGCAAGATGTCGTTAGCGCCTTGGAAAAAAATAATGGCAATGTAGGTGCAGGCTATATTGAAAAGCGTGGAGAACAATTCTTGATACGTGCACCGGGTCAAGTTGGCTCGATTGAGGATATTAAAAACATCGTGGTCGCCAATGTGCAAAAAGTACCGGTGCGCATCAGTGACATCGCCCAGGTCGATATTGGTCAAGAACTGCGCACTGGTGCAGCGACTGAAAATGGACGCGAAGTCGTACTCGGTACCGTGTTTATGCTGATTGGTGAAAACAGCCGCAAGGTATCGCAAGCCGTTGCCAAAAAGTTAGAAGAAATCAATCGCAATCTTCCAAAAGGAATTCTTGTTTCTACGGTATATGACCGGACTATTTTGGTCGATAAAGCCATCAATACAGTGAAGAAAAATCTGTTTGAAGGTGCCTTGTTGGTGGTGTCCATTTTATTCCTATTTTTAGGCAACATCCGTGCTGCGATAATTACCGCGATGGTGATTCCATTAGCGATGCTATTTACTTTCAGTGGCATGGTGGGGAACAAGGTTAGTGCCAATTTGATGAGTTTGGGCGCACTCGATTTCGGGATTATCATCGACGGTGCAGTGGTGATTGTAGAAAATTGCGTCCGTAGGCTGGCGCACGCGCAAGGGCTGGCGGGACGCAGCTTAACCCGCAATGAACGCTTCCACGAAGTCTTTGCAGCGGCAAAAGAATCGCGTCGTCCCTTGTTGTTTGGGCAGTTGATTATTATGGTCGTGTACTTGCCGATTTTTGCGCTCACCGGCGTGGAAGGAAAGATGTTCCACCCGATGGCATTTACGGTCGTCGCGGCATTGATTGCCGCCATGATTTTGTCGATCACATTTATCCCTGCTGCGGTGGCCTTATTCATTGGTCAAAATATCAGTGAAAAAGAAAATCGTTTAATGCTTTGGGCCAAGCAAGCATATCAACCCATGCTGACTTTTGTCATGCAAAGTAAAGCACTGGTACTCAGTATTGCGCTGACCGTGATGATACTCAGTGGTTTATTGGCGACGCGCATGGGTAGCGAATTTGTTCCCAGCTTGAATGAAGGCGATATTGCACTACATGCTTTACGCATTCCTGGTACCAGTTTGACGCAGGCGATACAGATGCAACAGGAACTCGAACGCACCATACGCACCTTCCCTGAGGTCGATAAGGTGTTTGCCAAACTCGGTACAGCAGAGATCGCTACCGACCCTATGCCGCCGAATGTGGCGGATACCTTCGTGATGTTAAAGCCGCAAAGCGAGTGGCCAGATCCTTCGCGCAGCAAAGATGATTTGGTGGCAGCTTTGCAAAAAGCCGTAGCGCAGGTGCCGGGCAATAACTATGAATTTACCCAGCCAATTCAGATGCGTTTTAATGAATTGATTTCGGGTGTGCGTAGTGATGTTGCGGTCAAGGTATTTGGTGATGATATGACTGTCATGAATAACTCGGCGCAAGAAATTGCCGAGGTGCTCGAAAAAATTTCTGGTGCCGCTGATGTCAAGGTCGAACAGACTACAGGTTTGCCGATGTTGAGTATTCAAATCGACCGCGAAAAAGCGGCACGATTGGGTTTAAATATCAGCGAAGTGCAGGAAGTGATCTCCAGTGCCGTAGGCGGAAAAGAAGCTGGCACCCTGTTTCAGGGCGATAGACGCTTCGACATTGTGGTGCGCTTACCTGAACATTTGCGTAGCGACATCACCGCAATTCAACGCTTACCGATTCGTTTGCCTGCAATTGACAATAATTCACGGCAAAATTTCGTTACCTTAGGTGATATCGCTACGATGGATATGACCCCAGGACCAAACCAAATAAGTCGTGAAGATGGTAAGCGGCGAGTGGTGGTCACGGCGAATGTGCGCGGGCGAGACATAGGATCGTTCGTCGCAGAAGCGCAGCAACAACTGGCACAAAAGGTGAAAATTCCGGCCGGTTATTGGACGACCTGGGGCGGTACTTTTGAGCAATTACAATCGGCCACACAGCGTTTGCAAATTGTCGTGCCGGTGGCATTGTTCTTGGTATTTATGCTCTTGTTCGTCATGTTCGGCAATGTGAAAGATGGCTTGTTAGTCTTTACCGGCGTGCCGTTTGCCTTAACTGGCGGAATCGTCGCACTCTGGTTGCGCGACATTCCCTTATCCATTTCAGCAGGCGTCGGTTTCATTGCTTTGTCGGGGGTGGCGGTACTCAATGGTTTAGTGATGATTGCCTACATTCGCTCCTTGCGAGAAGAAGGTTTGCACTTGGATGAAGCGGTTAACACCGGTGCCATGACCCGACTGCGACCAGTATTAATGACGGCATTGGTCGCCTCTTTGGGCTTCATTCCTATGGCATTGGCAACGGGTACCGGTGCTGAGGTTCAACGTCCGTTGGCAACCGTGGTGATCGGAGGGATTTTATCCTCAACCATCTTGACGCTACTCGTATTGCCTTTGCTGTATAAACTTGTCCATAAAAAGTCTCAGCCGAGTTTGCGTAATTTGGAATCGGATGTGGAATCTGTGCCTGATTCTGCATAAGAAAAAAGACTTGGCAATGCATCATTATTTGCATTGCCAAGTCAGCTTATTGTTTGTCGTTTCTTGTTACAGTTTTTTCTAATTAAGATAGACCAAAAAAGGTCTGAATTTAATGGAGTTAACTATGAATCCAATAGAGAAATCTTCGGCACTCGCTTCAACCGCTATCAATTCTGTTTCCAATGACAAATTGAGATCGGTTACGCCTGCGGGAAAAGCTTTCGCGGAAGCATTAGCAAAAGTTAATGGGCAGTCCTCAACTAGTACGAATACACCACCGCTTAAGCTTAAGGATAACTTTAATGAACATCCGTTATTAATCGCGTCTCAGTCGCATATCAATCCACCCGTTGCTAAGAATGAGGAAGAAGATAGCGTACACGAGCGTGCTGTAGCACTTAGGGCATTTCGTCAAGAAGTACTGGCATCCAATATTGCCAATGCCGATACGCCAGGCTACAAAGCGGTTGATTTTGACATTAACGAAGCAATGCGAACGGGTAAATATCCTCGATCCATAGAACTAAAATATGTGGTGTCAGCACAAGGCAATATTGATGGAAATACGGTCGATATGGATATCGAACGGGTTAAGTTTATGGAAAACCAAATAATGTACAACTTTGCAGTGGATCGCGTGCGCGGGCATTATAAGGATATGGAAGACTTATTGAAAAATACGCCATATTGAAAATTGGGGGGGCAATATTAACCTGCTAGTGCAGTTTGAATGCACTGCCATTGAGTTGGCGCCGACCTGATGCACATGCGTGGAGCAGAGAAGTCAGTTGATGTTGCTGTGTTAAGGTCGATATCGCCAGTGCATTAAGTCCAGAAGTGTCATACATAGTAGGGTCTGCGCCGACGGCAAGGAGTATGTCCACCACTTTAAGATGCCCTTTATAGACTGCCCAGAACAAAGGCGTTTCTCCTTTTTGGTTACTCTTATGAGGATCGGCACCGCTCTCAAGCGCGACCCTTAATGCCTCGTCCCTTCCGTTGTAGGCAGCCCACATCAAAGGAGTCCATCCCAGAATATCTGACGTATTTATATCGGCGCCATTTGCCAGCAGAATTGCGACGACACGATATTTCTGCTGATAGAGAGCATGGGAAAGTGCAGTAATTCCTTGCGAATCCGCGCTCTCAATGGTGAACCCATCTCGTACCAGCCTCAGTATCAGATCCGCGTCGTCAGTGCGTACTGCGGTCAACATGTCAAACCATTTTTTGTGAAGACGGGTCATATCAAAAGCCTCAATCAATTTTTGGAAACTATTGCCTGATGCTAAATTTATCGACCTTTTCTAGAAAAACTTGATACGAACCGACTGATACATGTTAGTTCGACTGCAATCGAGTGAGTGAAATTGTCAATACTTACGATTTGATGGCACGAAACGGTTGAAATAACTTATTACTCTGTAGGTAATCGTCGACGTATCCACCAAAAAGAAAAACTTGGTATGACTATCCATTGCGCGATTGGCGCTAAACCGATGCCAAAAAATGTAGGCATCGCTGACGTATAAGCCCAACTATAGGTTACGGTAGTATTGTGCCATTCACTAACGACAGTATAACCAACGCCAAGCAAGATGGTACTGATGGCCACCTCTCTAAACCGACCATACGGCCAAGTTTCGGTTCCCGCGAAAATCAATGACAGCACCAGGCTAAGAGTTCCTATCATTGCGTCCCCAGCAGTGCAATGCAGAACCATATAAACTATTTCTTGATAAGTTTCATGCGTCCAGATTGTATAAAGGGGAAGTTGCAAAAACTCCCATAAGATATTGAACAGAATGAGAAAAAACACGTAACTTCTTAAGGATCGCGACCATACTGATGAGGCTCTGGTAAACATGTATAGTCCTATCCTTTATGGTGATTAATTTTTGGAGGATATATTCGTATCCTTCCGTTTAGTGGCTTGTGCTTGCAGTTCCGCCCGTTCCTGGATCAGGATAATTCTTTCTTGATCAAGCTTTTCCAATTTGGAATCGGACTGAGCAAGTCGCTCCAACAGCTGTGCATTCTGCGCTTCTTGCGCTGCCATCGTCATACGCGACTCGGTCAAACTCCGTTGCGACACCTCTAATTTACTCATGAGCGTTTGATTCGACAACAAAAGATCTTTTTGTTGATAGCTCAATTGGTCTCTTTCCGATCGCATTGAGGCGAGTTCGTCAAAATTTGCGAGAGACGACTCCAGGAGGCGCACATTCTCTACACTCAGGTGTGAAATTTGTGCCTCCTGGTGCGCAATCGTCGTTTGCTGTCCCAATAATCGCTGTTGAGCACCTGTCAGTTCTTGTTCTAAGCGCGCAATGCGCTGTTCGTAGGCCTGTTTTTCTTCGACTCTTTGTGTGGCCGTCGCCTCCTGATAATGATCAAATTGAGCGCGGGTGAGGGTCAGCTGCTGATTAAGCGTGGCCACTTCGGCCGCTCTGTCCATTAAACGCAGCTGCAGCCCCGAGGTGTCGCTCTCTCTTGCAACTAGGGTCATATTCAGTGACTGCTGTTCTTTTTGAAGCTTGGCAAGTGTTTGTTGAGTTGCTTTTAGCTCGGCTGCGATTGTCGCTTTCTCTTGGATCAGTAGAGCTTTTTCATCGAGTAATTGCTGTTCATGGTTATGCGCCGTTTGCAGCTCGGTTTGATGGTGCTGCTGTGCTTGAATTATTTTCTTTCCGGTTTCGACTTGCAGGTGCTCATACAGGCTTTTTACTGCCACCAAAAGTGATGTTGGAATGCCAGAATCGGAGGCGGCCATCGTTTC
>JAIETO010000145.1 GCA_019745005.1 Burkholderiaceae bacterium | reverse complement strand
CGGAGTTGGGTACTGGAACACACGAGTTTGCGCATGATCGCGCCGGAAAAACTGGATTTGATCGCCATCCCCAAGGCGTGGACGCCGGGCACTGAGGGCCCGAAACGGGCGCATGTCATCGCCGCTAAACTAAGCACTGAGGAAGACCTCACAAAGTGGAAAGGCAAACTCGCCAATGCCATCGTCTTAATTGATGAGATACAACCCAACAAACCGCATCTCAAGCCAGATGCCAATTTATATACCGACACGCAGCTCGACGAACTCACGAAAATAAATTTTGATACGCAATCAGATGCGCCCTTGACGCCACGCTTCGACAAAGCAAAAGCGATAAAAGATTTCGCCTTCCGCAAAAAATTAATGCAATTCATTATCGAAGAAAAAGTACTGGCCGTGCTGAATGCCTCGCGCGGCGAAGATGGCACTATTTTTGTGCAGGGTGGCGGTTCCTACAAAACCGACGAACCAACGGGTCCGCCGAACTTGGTCTTGATGAAAGAGACTTACAACCGTCTGTATCGTCTGGTTGAAAAAAAGAAGCGAGTTGAATTGGAGTTGGATGTCAAAGTCAGTTTTACGGATGAAAATCCCGCCGCAGCGATTAGCGTCTTTGGCGATATCGTTGGCAGCGACAAAAAAGATGAATTCGTTATGCTGGGTGGGCATCTCGATTCATGGCAAAGTGCCACAGGTGCCACCGATAATGGTGTCGGCGTGGCCGCCTCCATGGAGGCGGTACGCATGTTAAAAGCCGTGGGCTTCAAACCACGCCGCACGATTCGTATTGCCCTTTGGGGCGGTGAAGAGCAAGGTCTGCTGGGCTCAAAAGCCTATGTAAAACAATGGGTGGCGGCACGCCCTGATTCGACAGATCCCAAAGAAAAAGAACTGCCTTCTTATTTACGTAAAACCACTTGGCCGCTGACACTGAAACCGCAACACAGCAAGATTTCAGCCTACTTCAATTTAGATAACGGTGCCGGAAAAATTCGCGGCATTTTTGCGGAAAATAATGCGGCAGTGAAGCCCATATTCGAGGCGTGGTTGGCGCCTTTTCATGATATCGGCGCGACCACGGTTAGCTTGCGCAATACGGGTAGCACCGACCATGTGAGTTTTGATAGCGTTGGCGTACCAGGCTTCCAATTTATTCAAGATGAGTTAGATTATCTTTCACGCACGCATCATTCAAATTTGGATGTGTACGACAAAGTGCAGCGGGGCGATATGATCCAAGCCTCATTGATCATGGCGCATTTCGTCGCGCATGCAGCGAATCGGCCAGAACTATTACCACGTAAGCCTTTGCCGCAAGAACCACCAAAAGACGATAAGCCACAGGACAATGCCGTTCATGGCAATGACGACGCAAAAGCAGAACCAAAAATAGAACAAAAAATCGACCAAAAGCCAGACCAAAAATAGGAAACCATGAAGATGAAAAAATTATCTCGCTGCGTCATTACGCTGAGTATGCTATCCGCGTTTAGCACGTCAGCGTATGCGGCAAAAATCGACGCTATAGCGGCAGCCAACCAAGTGGAAGAAGCACCCTTGCGCGCGCATTTGCAATTTCTGTCTTCCGATTTGTTGGAAGGGCGAGGCACGGGACAGCGCGGCGGCGACCTCACCGTTGCCTACTTGGAAGCACAAGCACGCGCGATAGGGCTTTTGCCGATGGACGGGAAAACCTATCGTCACCCCGTCAAACTTGCTTTTTCTACCGCGCGCCAAGAAGAGAGCAATTTAGCTTTTGAAACCAACGGCCAAAAGCTGCCATTCAAGTTCACTGATGATTGGGTTTGGAGTATGGGCGACGCCGCGACTAGCCACAATCTCGATAGCGAGCTGGTGTTCGTCGGCTACGGCATCAACGCGCCAGACGAGCACTGGGACGATTACAAAGGCGTGGATGTGCGCGGCAAAGTCTTAATCATGATGGTCAATGACCCGCAGCCAACGGCGCAAGAGCCCAATCGTTTTGGTGGTGAATCACTGACTTACTACGGGCGTTGGACTTACAAATACGAAGAAGCGCAAAGACGGGGTGCAGCCGCCGTCATTTTGATTCACACCGATAAATCGGCCAGTTACCAATGGTCGGTTGCAGGAAATGGGGGCAATAAATTTCTCTTAGAATCTGACCAAGTGGGTACGCCGATTCAAGGCTGGATGAGAGAAAATGCCGCCCGCCAGTTATTTCAAGCGGCGGGCTTGGACTTAGACCAATTGCGCGCATCCGCAGAAAATAAGGAATTCAAGCCCGTCAATTTGAATGTGAAATTGCGTGGCGCGGCGCAGGCCGAGGTGCGCAAAATCACCCAATACAATGTCGCGGGTTTAATTCCTGGAACAGACCCAAAATTAAAAGACGAGCTGGTGATTTACAGCGCCCACTGGGATCACTTAGGCATGAAGCAAGGTGATGGCGATGTGATTTATAACGGCGCAGTGGATAACGGTTCTGGCTCGGCTGCCTTGTTGGCCATGGCGAAGGCCGCAGTAAAGGCACCCACCAAACGCAGTCAATTATTTTTATGGGTTGCCGCTGAAGAAAAAGGTTTAATCGGCAGCCAAGCGTTCATTGCGAATTCGCCTTGGCCGATTGACAAAATGGCTGCTGATTTGAATTTAGACAGCATGAACTTCGTTGGCCGCACCACCGATATCGGCATACCAGGCAGCCAGCGCACGGATTTATCCGTCATGGCAACCACGGTCGCCCATCAGATGGGGCTAAAAGTCGCGCCACCCGTACCTGATACGGGAGGCGGTTATTTCCGCAGCGATCATTTCAACTTCGCGAAAGCAGGCGTCCCTGCATTCACCATCCGTAGTGGCCGAGCCTATGTGAACGACCCAACTGGCTCCACTGAAAAAGCGAAAGCCTACGCAAAACGCTATCACCAAGTGACGGACGAATACGATCCAACATGGGATTTATCTGGCATGGTGCAACAGGCGCAATTCACCTTAAATCTGGGGCGTTTGATTGGCAACGCAAACAGCAAACCCGCTTGGAAAGCGGGTGAAAGTTTTGGTAAGGCGGGGTCCGATTAGGCATGCCTCGCTTCCTTTTGACGCCAGTAAGGCGCGGCGCGGATTTATTCTATCCGTGTCGAACAAATCCGCGCGGCCTAAATAAAAAGTTAGTGAACCGTTTTGCGTGAAAAATGCAGTGAAGTACCAAAATTTGCTGATGCCGAGTTTGTAGTTTCAAGCATGACTCTTTTCATGTTATCAATCCATGCTGCATAGCGTAGCGAGTGACCGCGGAGTTTGATTTCAGACCCATTTTGGTAAAAATGCGTGAACGATAGGTTGTCACGGTATTCGGGCTTAGACCCAAATCTTTGGCGATAAGAATAAGACTTTCACCCAGCGCAATTCGTCTGAACACATCGAGCTCGCGCTCTGACAAGGCTTCGTGGGAATTCAGCTTGCCGTTGCCTAGTAAGTCGGCAAACTGGCCAAGCAAATTCGGGCTGACATAGATTTTTCCCGCAGTGGCGCGCTTAATCGCCTCGTGCAGCATCGGGATCGAGCAATTTTTATTTAGAAAGCCACTCGCGCCCAGCCTGATTGCCCGTAATGCGTAGACTTCACCAGCATCAAAACCGAGCATGATGACGGCCAAATTAGGTTGAAGCTGCTTCAAACTTTTAATCAGATCTAGGCCATTTTTGTCTGGCAAGACCATATCCACGATGGCACAATCGTAAGTCTGGTGCTTCACCAACTCCAAGGCTTCGGCGGCATTTGATGTTTGCCCTGTGACTTGCATACTGGGCGCACTTTTGAGCATTTGCACTATGCCCAGACGTGCCATCAACTGTTCGCTGACAAGTAAAATTCGGGTCAAATGCGCTTCCATTCGGTGTAAGCCCCTTCTTTAAAGTGAGACTGCGCTTTTTTGGAGTGACTTTCTAATCCTAAATTATCGTGCGACGATGAAAACAGAACCTTTAAATAATTGCGACCTGCAAGACCTATTAGAAGCGTCCTGTGTGCGGCGACAGCGTGTGCAATTGGTGTATCACGATGATAATCGTAACGAAGTAGAAATCAACACCTATGTTGCAGATATTTATGCGCAGGGCGGCGCTGACTACCTGCGCCTCGACACGCAACAGGTTTTACGCATTGATCAACTCATCTCTGTGAATGGCATCGCAAGAAGCGCGTAGAGCGGGCGCAATTTGCAGATTTGCTCACGGCACTTTAAATGACGTTAAATACGTATCGATCACTGTCTCCGTCATTTTTTTGCTGGAGCCAAGCATCACCACTTGGTAAGCCCAATCCCCGCGCAATATAAATCGTCCAACGAGTTTGATTTTGTCACCATTTGGCGGGCTCGCTTCGACTTCTACTCGCTCTTGACCTGCGCTTTCCACAGCTTCCGGTGCACCCTTCGCATCTTGTCCGGCAGACTTGAGGATATTACTCACCATGCCTTTTTTCATCGCCGCCAAAATTACCGGCCCCTTATTTGGATCAGGTAACTTTATTGCACCGACGGCGAAACTGATACCACTCACGTCGCATGCGCTCATTTGCATGGTTAAAGCATTATCTGCAAGCGTGATTTCACGAGAAAATTGTGTAGGTTTGGCTGGCATCAATATCGTATAGGGCGCATCGGCACCCCGTACGTCACGCCAATCAAAAGTGGGAAAGCAAGCTGTCAGCGTGACCAAGCAAAAAAGTAGTAGACAGAGAGGGGCGCGCAGCAATTGGATTTTCACGGGAATTTTGGCTAGTCAAAACGTCTTTATTGTAGGCGATACGGCGGTCGTTAGGGCAGTCTGCTAATTCAAACACGCAGCTTATCGCGCTGCACTTCCATTTAACCCCGAGGCTAGACAATTGGTCGCAGACTTGTTTTACATAAGGTAAAAACGCCCTACACTGCGAGCATGAGATGTCTTACGAGACATCGCGCTTCCACCCACCGCTAGCCGTTTGAAACTGAAGCATGTAGCCCGTTCAAGTTACGAACTTTAACAATGAATTAAAAATATCACTATGAACAAGCCTGCCAACCATAAAGATGTCTGGGACGTCATCAATGACTTGTGGCGCACTGCCAAGCAGTTGTGGTGGGGATTTTTTGATTGGTTAGCGGAAGTGTCGTGGCGCAACCTGACGATTTTGTGCGGCGCGGTCTTATTTGCTGGCATCATTTTGCGCTATCAAACGCTGGCTTTGCTTTTTGTTTTGATTTCCGTCACAACCAAGAGCGTAGCGGGTGGCAAACGTAGCGCCGAAATGGCTGCCGAACGCGCCACGACACGCGCCAACGTCGAGGCGCTTGAGCGCAGCTTATTGGAAGCGCGCATGGCAGCACTGCAAGCGCAAATCGAACCACATTTTTTATTCAATACCTTGGCCTTGATAGGCCAACTGATTGAGACTGATCCTAGCCAAGCGAGCAAAATTCACACGTCTTTAATTCAGTATCTGCGCGCTGCTTTACCGCAAATGCGCGCTGCGACGGGCAGTCGCTTGGGTCAGCAATTTGACTTGTCGCGTGCCTACTTGAACATTATGCAAGCGCGCATGCGCGATCGCTTGAGCGTGAGTTTCGATCTCCCCGTGGAGTTAATGCATGCCGAATTTCCTTCCATGATGTTGCAAACCCTGGTTGAAAACGCCATCAAACACGGTATAGAACCCAAGCCAGAAGGTGGCCATATTGCGATTAGGGCAGCCAGTTCAGACGATGGCATTACCGTCACCGTCACCGATAATGGCTTGGGTTTCAATCTTCACGCTGGTGATGGCGTTGGTTTATCCAACATACGCGAGCGACTCAAAGTTTTATACGGCGGCAACGCTTTACTCAGTATCGAAACCCCGTTGACGGGCGGTGCCCAAGTCAGTATTCGTGTACCGAAGCACAAAGAAAAAGTCTGAAGGAGTAAAGAAAATGAGCCAACAAATAAGCGCCATGATCGTTGACGATGAACCACCCATGCGCGAGCAATTGCGCGCTCGCTTACACGAAGTGTGGCCAGAGCTGCTGATCTCAGCCGAAGCGGGCAGCGGTATGGCAGCGATGGAACTTGCGCGTACGCACGCGCCGACCATCATATTTTTGGACATTCGCATGCCAGGTCAAAGTGGTATCGACGCTGCCAAAACCTTAGTGCAACAGGCGCACGTGGTGTTTGTGACTGCCTATGACGAATATGCTGTGGATGCCTTTGAACGAGGTGCCATCGACTATCTGTTAAAACCCGTCGACACCGACCGTCTGCGCATTTGTTGTGAGCGACTCAAAGCCCGCATTGCCGAGGAAAAAAATCAATGCGGCAACAGCGCGGTAGAAACGGCGCAAATTGAGCAGGTTACGAGCTTGCTCAATCAGTTGTCAAAACATGCGCAACTCAATAAAAAAGAATATCTGCGTTGGATACAAGCCAGTGTCGGAAACAGCTTGCGCATGATCAGTACAAAAGAAGTTTTGTTTTTCCGAGCCGATGATAAATACACCTGCGTGCAAACGGAACAGGGCGAATTCTTGATCCGAAAAACATTGAAGGAATTGGAAGATGAGCTAGACCCAAAAGAATTTTGGCGCATTCATCGCTCTAATCTTGTGCGGGTTGACGCGATAACCGAAGTGTCGCGTGACTTTCGTGGTCGCCAATTAGTTAGCGTTCGTGGGCACACAGAAAAATTAGAAGTCAGCCGTAATCATTCGCACTTATTCCAACAAATGTAGATGAATTCACCGCAGAGTCGCAGAGAACGCAGAGGATAAAGTGACACTCTCTGCGTGCTCTGCGGTTCCTAAGCTTAGCTCAAGATATCTCGTTTACTGACTGATCAAAACCGTTCCAAATTGTGCTGGGATTTTGATTTGCAACATCCCATTCTCGGCGCGTGTTTGTTCACCCGTTAGTGGGTCTAAGAATAGAAGTTTTGCCGCCTCTGGTGGAATTTTGACTTTGATGATTTTTGCAGCTTGGGCATTGTTGGTGGCACTAAACGCCCAGGTTTTTTCTAATTGGCGCGCCAACACAATCACGTGCTCATCTAAGACCAAGGGCGCGCTGAGGCTGCCTTGGCGCAAGACTGCATTTTGATTGCGCACCTGCAGTAACTTCTTCACATCTTTAAGCAAATCAAGATC
>JAIETO010000097.1 GCA_019745005.1 Burkholderiaceae bacterium | reverse complement strand
GTTGAAAACCAACCACGCTTAGCTGGATCTAAGCGTGGTCGATTTTGATCAAAAAATGTCCCTAAAATACTGCCAATTTGGGGACATTTTCGGAACTCATTATGCGCCGAAAGACATCGTCGGTGCAAACGGGCGCTTCAGATCAAAGTTCAACAACGCAAAATGTGTTGCTTCTTCCGCAGCTAAGCGGCCTGCAATTTTGGCGAGTTGAGAATCTTTTAAGGCTGGGATTACGCTCAAGTACGCGTTGGTCGCGCCAAGTTCTAAACGCGCAGCTAAGCTCAATACGTCATCTTCATTTTTCAGCTTATCGACTTCCAAAGCTTTTGCGTAGTCAGCGATAGATTTACCTTCGACTGGCGTGCCGCCCAATTTCTTGATTGTGCCTATCAGTGCATCGTTATGCGCTTTATGGTCGTCTTGGAATTTCGTTGCAGCTTTAACGTGTGATGGGCTTAACAAGCCACTTTGCAATGCGATGGCATAAGCCGCGATACCTTCGTACTCCAAACCTACGGCAACGTTCAAGATTGCGATATCTGATTTCACATCCGCAGGCTTGCCTGCAGCAAGAACGTCTTTGCCACCCAGCAAAGCGACAGCACTGGCTGAGAGCACAACTTTTGAAGCATTGCCGAGGAAGAGACGGCGTGGGCTAGTTTGGATCAGTTTTTCGTTTGACATCGTGAATCTCCATTTGAAGTTGATATGTTGTGAGGCGCGAAAATGAACCCCATACAACGTTAAAAAATCAAAGACAAGTGGGCTTGCCCTTGAGTACAACCAAAGTCGCCATGTTTGGGCATATTGACTAAGGTAGCCGAACGCCAGGAGAGTGAAAAACTATCCTGGAAAAATCGATGAGCCAATCAAGAAAATTGCTAAAAGCGTGCGAAGCAAATGAAGGGGAAAAGTGAGGAGCCGAACGTGTTAATGAGCTTGTATAAATTCGCGCGGCGGTCGCGTCGAAAGTTTGAAACCGTTTCATCGATTTTCCTTCATGGTTTGCAGTGCTTGATTACACATACCGTACTGTGACGCAAAGGAAGAGACTAATGATTTCCATTAGTCTCGATGGATTGATTGTTAGTATCAAAACTCCCATTTAGGGGGGATTTTTGTTCTAATGTCGAAGTTCTCGCTGTGTTTGAAAATAGGTCGTCAAATTTGTTTTTTGTCGTATCCTACTCTCAAATTATTCGATTTAATTACTTTTTTAACTGCTTATTTTTCTAAGGCTTTTCCAGTTTTGGAAAGGCGATGTTTATAGTCTGAAAGTCTCATATGGATACGCTCTCACCCTTGCTCTCGCGCTTTAATCCAGGTGCCAGTGTTTTTTTCTCTGATCGTCTTTGTCAAAACTTGGGCTTTGATGTACCAACCGGCTTTGGCTACATTCATTTGTTTCGCGAAGGTCAGTTGACGGTCACTCGCCCCGACACAGAAACGCTCATCCTTACTGAACCGACCGTCTTGTTTTACCCCAGACCATGCCACCATCATTTCCAAGTTGATGAAAAAATTGGGGCTAAGTTAGTTTGTGCATCGATAGAATTTGGCACCGGTATTGCCAACCCAATCTTGAGCGGCTTACCAGACGTCTTGTGTATTCCCTTAACGAATATGAAGGGCATCGACATGACCTTGAACTTGTTGTTTGATGAGGCGTTTGATCAACAACCGGGTCGGAAGTCAGCAATTGATCGATTGATCGAATATTTTCTGGTCCAAGTTTTGCGTCACGTTATGCGTGAAAAAATGGTACAACCTGGCGTGCTAGCCACGCTTGCCGAACCACGTTTGAGCAAGGCTTTAAGCGTGATGCATGAGCAACCAGAACATCTCTGGACCTTAGAAGAATTGGCGCAAACGGCAGGCATGTCGCGCGCGCGATTTGCCGTGCATTTCCGAGAGGCGATGGGTTTGACGCCGCTAGAGTATTTAACTGATTGGCGTATTAGCGTGGCGCAGTCTCTTTTGCGGCGTGGCTTAGCCTTAAAGCTGATTGCACCTATGGTTGGTTATGCGAGCAATGTTGCGCTGACACGGGCATTCACGCGTCGACTAGGCATCCCCCCAGCGCAATGGTTATCGGACAAGACAGCCGGAAAGATTTGAAGCTTGCCTAAGTTTTTATGAACGACGAATGATGGAGACCTCTGCACAACTTACTGCACGGCCGAATTTTCGCAAGTTGCGAGTAGGTCGCACTTTTCAACTCTGCAACCACTTTCAGAAATGTGCTGCTTAGTAAGTCGCTTGTTGGATTGAGCACGCACGTGTTTTGATGAGCCATTGAGGCTTTAAAAGCGCCTTTTACCATCGTAGAAATTAATATACTGTAACTAGTAATTTCTAAATGCGCTTTTAAATAAAGCGCAAAGGGATATTTTTAAAATAAAAATAGGGGAGTATCTACTATATACGGAGTTTTTCTATGCCAATGTATAAGCTGTCCCGATGTAACAAAACGCGTTAGAAATAAGCGCAAGCGAATTACCCTAATTCAACGCAAATAAAAAAACGACATTCGCGCACCGGGGTACGCAAACGTCGTTTTTAGAGCGCTTTAAATTTCTTTAAAGCTGTCGCTATTAATTTACAGTGCTGATACAGCCGTAGATTGAATCGTTGTCCAAATACCTTCCGCCTTGGCAATATTGCCTGCAACGTCACCCTCGAAAGCCGCCAAAATATCCGCGTTCAGATTGAAGTACAACTTGCCGTCAACGACTTTAGAAAACAATGGGTCGCCATCTAACTTCTTGCTGATGGTGACACCAAATGCACAGAAGCCGCCGAACTGTGGCATGTATTTGCCAGGGCTCGCTTCAAAAGCGCGCAAGTTTTCTTCGGATGCGAAGCGGTAAGTTGCGCCTTCATGCGCAATTGCGAATGCGTCGCTACCGACTAATTTTGTATTCGTAAATAAAGACACGACGTCGTAGCCATGTGCTGCGCGGCCTGGGCCGGCTAATGTGCCACCTTTAGAGATGTTCAAAGTATCGAAACCAGCGTTTGTAGATGTAGTCATTTTAAAGCTCCAAGAAAAGTTAATTTGAACAGCACGACAAGCAAGTTTGTAAAAGTTGTCGCACTGCTTTGTTTCGAAAACAAATCGTTTCACAAAAGTCTTCTGAAATATTTTGTGAATCCGTCTGCTAAAAACCTCGGTGAAGTAAGCCAAATTCACTTTTCTACACCACATTGCGCGCAACATTTTTTACTCATTTCCGATACAAAACCATGCTTGATTACATCGTCTTGTGAGGCTTGCTATGAGCTTTTGTTGAAAGCTTTGCTTGAGGCATGGGACGTATTATGGCGGCATTTTTGATACTAATGATCATTAATAATCTCATTAGATAGATCAAAAATATCAATTTGTTTTTTTATGGTGATCTTCTTCTGGATGACAGTCACGTATTCGTTGATGAGCGCTGGAATATGCAAATAAGATTTCAAGCTTTGAGAATTTGTTGGCGACTAGCTACGATAGCGGGTCATTGTTTCCTGCGCATTACTTATGAAAATTCGTCGTATTGATTTTGAAGAAAAAGGGCTGAATGCCGAGCATCAAGCCTTGGCGCTGCCGCCTTTGGAATATGAGGTGACGCATGCGGGCGAACACCCCATTTTGCGTATGTTGAGTTACTTAGTTGTTGCCGTTCTGATTGGATTAGTGCTGTACTTGATTCATCGTTTGTTCTTTGGCGGGAACGAAGAAACCGGTTGGGCTTTGATCGAAGCCACTTTGCACGACCCGCTATTTTGGAGCGCGGTGGGCGTCGGCTTACTTGCGCAAGTTATTGATGGCGCGCTTGGCATGGCGTATGGAATCACCGCCAGCAGTTTTTTATTGGCAGTAGGTGCGCCGCCCGCAATGGCGAGTGGCGCAACACACCTTGCGGAAGTGTTCACTACGGGTATCTCTGGCGTTTCACATTTAAAACTCGGCAATGTCAATAAGCGGCTTTTTTTCAGCCTGCTTGCCCCAGGTATTGCTGGCGCTTTGCTCGGTACTTACGTGCTCAGTGCCATCGATGGCAAAGTGCTGAAGCCATTCATCAGCATTTATTTGCTGGTCATGGGGGTGTACGTGTTTAGCAAAGCGTTTAGACGGGTTAAAGCGCAGCGTGAAATTCAAACCAAGAAAATTATTCCACTAGCCTTGTTCGGTGGCCTGATGGATACCACGGGCGGTGGTGGTTGGGGACCTATCGTCACGACCTCTTTGGTCGGTGCGGGACATGACCCAAAAACGACGATAGGGTCGGTCAATTTTGCCGAGTTTTTTCTGACAGTGGTAGTCGCCGCATCGTTCTTTTCCATTTTAGACCACACCGTGTGGATATTAGTCGCTGGCTTGGCGTTGGGTGGGCTAGTGGCAGCCCCTTGCGCCGCTTACGTGACACGGCATTTGAAGGTAAAAACTTTGCTGATGTTGGTGGGTAGCTTAATCAGCTTGGTGAGTTTTTTTAATTTGTATCGTGCTTGGTTTGTTTGATGTGATGGGCGATTTAATCAGGGATTAACTTCGCCATTACCCGCGCGTTCGTATCGCCAAGCTGCATCAAGGCGGCGCTGGTGCTAGTACGGTCTTGTTCGAGGCGGTTTTGGCTGACTTTCCATTTGCCCTGCATGTGGGTGATGTCAATTTCAAAGCCTACAATTGCGCTCAGTAATTTTTCAATATAGTCGGGTGGTGCGTCATTGACGCTCCACGGATGCGCTTGGCTGCTTTCGTGCCGTTGAGTTAGCGCGTTAAGTATCGGCAAGATTTCGTGCGCTTCGTGCAGTGCTTTTAGTTTGCCGCGCACGTGCACTACGGCGTAATTCCACGTGGGTACAACCTTTCCGCCCGAGCTGGGTTTGCTTGCGTACCAGTTTGGCGAGATATAGCATTGCGCCCCTTGGAAGACGATGAGTAATTCCGCTTCTGGATCAATCTGCCAAAGCGGGTTGGCTCGCGCCACATGCCCGATAAGTTTGCCCTTCTTTTCATCGGTCAACACGACTTGCAAGGGGATATGGTCGGCCACCAAACCAGCGGCAGTGGACGCGATGATGGTGGCGAGCGGATATTGCCGCATCAATTCATGCATGACGTCGATGCGCGTTTCTTCGAAATGACTAGGGTTATACATGTTGATCTCCTTTGACGCTTAGCGCTTTAAAGTACACGACCGTCGCATGCAATTTGCCGCTGGGTGTTAGGGCAAAGTTGGGGATTTCACCAGCACGTTGCCAACCACTTGCTTGATACAAATTTTCTGCTACCGAGGCTTTTTCGGTATCCAGCACCAACAGGCGCAGACCTTGCGCCAGCGCTGCATTTTCTGCTGCCAATAACAGCGCTCGCGCAATGCCTTGCCCGCGGTGCGTAGTGAGCACAAACAGTTTTTGCAAATCGGCTCGGTGCCGGCCATTCTCTTTCAAGCAGGGTGCCAATTGCACGGAACCTACAATTTCACCCGCTTGTTCAGCTACCCAAAGTTGCAAGCCGTCACCTAACGAAGTGAGTATTTTGTTCCAATAGTCGCTGGCTGTCTCGACTGAAAGGGGCGCCAAAAAGCCGACAGAAGCGCCGGTGTTGACGGTGTCAATCAAGAGCGTGCAAAGTTGATCGACGGCGACATCGGGCGCGTTATCGATTTTTCGAATTGTCGTCACAGTGTTCATATATTTGTTGCTCGTACTATTTCAAAGGATAAACCTGCTTCCCACCAACCCAAGTTTGCAGCACCCGTACACGGTAAATATTTTTTGCTGGAATCCGAAACAAGTCACGATCAGTCACGATGAAATCAGCCCATTTACCTACCTCTAAACTGCCTAAGACTTTTTCTTGATGGCCAGCGTACGCGGCATCGAGTGTGAAGCAGCGGAACGCCTCAGTCAAAGTCATGGCTTGCTCGGGGTACCAGCCGTCATCGGGTTCGCCTTCGGCATCTTGCCTTGTTACTGCAGCGTGGATACCCCAGAAGGGGTTAGGAGATTCAATCGGAAAGTCTGAACCGCAAGCGATGCGTGAACCCTGTTGCAAGAAGGTGCGCCATGCATAGGCACCTTTGATGCGTTCATGCCCGACGCGATCTTCCGCCATGTTTTTATCCGACGTGGCGTGGGTGGGCTGCATGGAAGGCAAAATATTCAGCTGTTTAAAACGGGGAATGTCGGCCAGCGCCACGACTTGGGCATGTTCGATGCGGTGGCGTAGATCACCAAAGTTCGCGCTGGCGGGGTTTTTTGCCAGTTGTTCAAAGCTGTCTAAAATTTGCCGGTTGCCTGCATCGCCAATCGCATGCACGTTGGTTTGAAACCCCTTTAACGCGGCTTTCTCTATCATTTGTTTGATGCTATCGGCGGAGTGAAACAGCAAGCCTTTGGTTTGCGGTGCGTCGCTATACGGTGCCAACAGGGCGGCACCCCGGCTGCCTAATGCGCCATCGGCGTAGAGTTTCACCGCGCGCAAAGAATAATGGTCATTCGCGTAGCTCAGCAAGGGCCCTTGGCTGGCAATTTGATCAAAGAAATCACTCGTGCCACTGATCATGCCAACCACACGTGGGTTGAGTTTGCCTTGATCTGCATACTCGCGGAACAAGCGATCAGCAGAAGCTGATACGCCCGCGTCGTGCACGCTGGTGAGACCATTGCGGCTGAGTTGCTGGAGCGCTGCATCTAGCGCGATTCTTTGTTCGGCCTCGTTGGTGGCGGGCAGGACTTTATCCATCAATTGCATGGCACCATCAATAAGCACACCCGTGGGTAAGCCGCGTGCGTCTTTTTCGATTTTTCCGCCTTGTGGATCAACACTGTCTTTGGTAATGCCAGCTAGCTGCAAGGCCTTACTATTTGCCCAGCCAGCATGGCCATCGACACGCCTTAGCCAGACGGGGCGCTCTTTTACTACCACATCGATTTCTTGCGCAGTAGGAAAACGCCCCAGTTTCCAGATCGCTTGATTCCACGCGCCCCCTAAAATCCACTGGTGTTGCGGAAAACGCTTTGCATAGTCGCTGATGGCTTGTTGCGCGTCTTTTAAACTTTGCGTATTTCGTAAATTCAATTGCGTTGCATTGACACCCAGTTGCAGCGTGTGCCCATGGGCGTCGATCATGCCAGGCAGGAGCGTTTTGCCACCAAGGTTAATTCGCTTCGCAGCGGGAAATTGCGCACTCAACTCTTTGCTGCT
>JAIETO010000171.1 GCA_019745005.1 Burkholderiaceae bacterium | reverse complement strand
TCCGCTCTGTCTTTACCAAGTGATCATCCGCTGTTAGAAAATTTAGCAGAAATAAGGCAAGCACAACTTCAATTGGCTGCCATGTTGCGCGATGAGAAAACTGCAGGTCGTGAGGTAAATGCGCCAAGTAAAGAACTCGCGCAACTGCAAAAACTTCAAAGTGAAATGGCTCAACTCAAAAAGCAAAGCCTCGCAGATAAGGCCGCACTTGATGAAATTAAAAGAGATTCCTTCTCAAAAAATTGGGTATTTGGTTTGTCGGCAATCGCTGGTTTAGGTTTACTCATTATTCTTGTTTTGGTTTTCTATATCCGCAAACTGCATACGGCATCAAACGCGTTGTGGTGGGAGCAAGGAAAAGAAAGAAAAGATGTCGCGCGAAGAAAAAATCTTGAAGACATGGTGAACGATATTCAAGCGTCGTATGAACCAGAAGTGGCGTTCAATCCTGACGATGTTAAGAACTTTAGTGACTCGATCAGGAACACAAATTCTAGCGATAAAGCCATCAATGCATCGTTGCTTAGTAATACGGATCAATTGTTTCAGCCTGACGAAAGTAAGCTAAGAACACCGACACTTGAGGACACCAATACGAGCATCTTTAATTTCTTCGCGACGCGTGGCTCGTCAGTGAAAGTTGAAGAAATATCGGATGTAACGCAAGAAGCAGAATTTTGGATGTCGGTGAATGATCCCCATCGTGCCATTGAAATCTTGGATAGCCAGGCAAGTGTTGAGCATCCCGATTCTCCTTTGCCTTGGTTGTATTTGCTCGACTTATACAGAATCGTTAAGGATAAAGAAAAGTATGATGAGTTGAAACAGCGCTTTACGGTATTTTTTAACGCAAACATTCCCGAGTTTGAAATAAAACCGAGTGATGATGAACGTCACTTAGAGGATATGCCTCACCTTATTGACAAGATTTGTTCTATGTGGGGCGGTCCAGAATTACTGCCTTTCTTGAAAGCACTTTTGGTTGATGACAGGGATGGGAAGCGGACGGGCTTTGAACTCTCAGTCTACAAAGATTTGCTACTGTTAATATCAGTCGCCAATGAAATCGAGAAACACGAGGAAGTTGCGCCGCGCTTGAATCGTTCCGAGAAGCCAACTTTTACAACTGATCAGGCGCAAAAGCCCAACAATTCGAAAACGGTTGAAACCGATCTAGACTTGGGAATGATTGAGTTTGAGGTCATCGATTTTCCCAAAGAAGAATCGACAAAAAACATTTCACCAAAGAAATAATTCGGCACGTAAAAAACGACTTTTGCAGTCACCGATTTGTTCTGGTTGTGCAAAACGATTTCCTAACGTTTAAACGGCTCTACGCATTTTTTCAACCACATAATTCTTCTGCTCTTCAGGCAATGGGTTCAGTTTAACGATTGCAAAAGTGCAATTGTCACCATGCGCTTGGGCACGTTCCCTTGCTTTACGAATCAGCAGTTCTGATGCTTGTCGTGGGCTGTTTGCTGCCACGGCTGCAGATAACTCAGCTTCAGTGAAGTAGTGCCAAAGACCGTCACTGCAGAGCAAAAACGAGTCGTTTGCCTTCAGGTTTTCGTATGCCCCAAAGGTAACGTAGGGGGCAGCAGCACTTGAGCCTAAAACGTTGACTAAAATATTCGACATGCGATGTGTTTTGGCTTCTTCGGCGGTAATTTTTCCTTCGTCGACTAGCTTTTCTACGTATGAATGGTCCTTCGTTCGCTCAGCGAAGTTCGGTCCAAAAAAACGGTACAAACGTGAGTCACCAACATGCGCCCATATCGCTTCTTGTTTCGGCGTAATCACCAACGCAACAAAGGTGCTGTGGGGTTCTTTTTCAGACGAAACACCTGCAAGTTTGATAACAGTATGCGCTTCGTTGACGACGTTCTCGAGTAGTGCCTTGACATCGTTTTCTGGATAAAATTCATCGAATAGCATTTTTGCGGTGCGCACAACTTGCTCTGCCGCCATTGCGCCGCCGCTTTTTCCACCCATCCCGTCTGCAACAACCGCCATCATGTAACCGGGCGCATTAGGCGCGGCAAATAGTCCTGCGCGGTCTTGTTGTTCTTTACGGTCGCCTAAATGTTGTCCTGTACCCGCTTCGATCTTATATTGGCTCATACTTCTTCGTAGATTAAACTAACGGTGTGAATCAAGTTTTCTATTCTCGATGATTCTCTATACCAACTCATTTTACTCGCAACTAGGCAACTATGAACCATCCAGAACAAATTCAGCAACGTATTATTGAGTTGGAAGTGGAACATCGTGATCTTGACGTGGTCATTGAGGCCGTATCGAAAGATCTTAATCATGACGAATTACAATTGCGTCGTCTCAAAAAGCGAAAACTCCAGCTAAAAGATCATATTACACTGCTCAGAATGCAAATGATGCCAGACGTTCCGGCCTAACAAACGTCGCCAGTTAATCGAATTTTTCAACAAAATATGATGAGTTGTTACAAAAAAAAGCGTGCCCAATTTTGAGTAATATCAACCAAGAACAAGATTCAACGGGAACACATGACCGAGAGGTCGAACAGATATTCAGTCCGCAAGGTGTATTGAGTTTATCGATCAGTGGCTACCGACATCGCGCGGCGCAAACTGAAATGGCAAAAGCAGTGGCACATGCCATCGCTACGCAAACCACATTAATAGCAGAGGCGGGAACAGGCACAGGAAAAACCTATGCCTATTTGATGCCGGCCTTACTTTGGGGCGGCAAGGTAATTGTCTCTACGGGGACGAAAAATCTGCAAGACCAATTGTTTTTGCGTGATATTCCGACCATCAGAAAAGTGTTAAAGGCGCCCGTCACAGTCGCATTGCTCAAAGGACGCAGTAACTATTTATGTCACTACCATTTGGAGCGAACGCTACAAAATGGCCGACTTTCTTCCCGAGAAGATGTAGGTTATCTGCGTGATATTTCGCGCTTCATGAAGACGACTTCAACCGGCGATAAATCTGAACTGGTGCGCGTGCCTGAATCCGCAACCGTGTGGAATTTGGTGACCTCGAGTAAGGACACCTGCATGGGCTCTGAATGCCAATACTATCAAGATTGCTTCGTCATGAAGGCCCGTAAAGAAGCCCAGCAGGCTGACGTGGTGGTAGTCAATCACCATTTATTTTTTGCCGATTTAGCGCTGAAAGAGACAGGCATTGCGGAATTGCTGCCAACTGCGAATACGGTAATTTTTGACGAAGCGCACCAGTTGCCCGACACAGCAACGCTGTTTTTCGGTGAATCGGTTTCTACCTCGCAAATTTTAGAGCTGTGTCGCGATGTATTAGCTGAGGGGCTTTCTCATGCGCGCGATGGTGCGGAATGGGCCAAATTAGTGGCGCCAGTTGAACGGTCAGCGCGTGACTTGCGCTTAGCCTTTCCGCAGGATTCGATTCGCCTAGCGTTGGCGCAAATCGCGACTTCGAGCGTTTTTTTTCCGGAATTAGACAACTTAAAGTTGCACATGCAAGCATTGATTGATGTGCTTGAGAAACAAGCGGAGCGCGCCGAAACCATTGAACAATGTCGCGTACGCGCGATGCAACTAAGTCAGCAATTGCATGGCTGGAATTCTTCCGATGTTGTAAAGCCTAAAAATGCCGATGAGCCTGAATGCGTGTTGTGGGTTGAGGCTTACGCGAGCGCCTTGCAGCTGCACCGCACACCGCTCTCCATCGCGCCAATTTTTAACAAACAGCGTGAAGGCACACCACGAGCTTGGATTTTTACATCGGCGACCATGGCTGTGAAGAATGACTTTAGTCACTACGTCGCGCAGATGGGCTTGGGAGACGAATTTGCGAAAGCTTGGCCAAGTCCCTTCAATTACGAGCAACAAGGCATGCTGTATGTGCCAGAAAATATGCCGCAGCCAAATACGCGTGAGTACAGCGACGCCGTGTTGTCTGCTGCATTGCCTGTGATTGAAGCGGCGGGGGGAAAGACATTTTTACTTTGTACGACGTTAAAAGCGGTGAAATATTCGGCGGAACAATTGCGGCAGATTTTTTCAGATAAAAAAATCGCCTTTCCGTTATTTGTTCAAGGTGAGGCGGGTAGGAACGAGTTGCTTGATCGTTTTCGTACAGCGGGTAATGGCGTTCTGATAGGGAGCCAAAGTTTTTGGGAGGGCGTTGATGTGCGCGGGGCTGCGTTGTCCTTAGTCATTATCGACAAGTTACCGTTTGCGCCACCTGACGATCCCGTCTTGTCTGCTCGTATCGCTGCAATGGAGCGGCAAGGATTGAATGGTTTTATGCATCATCAATTGCCTGAAGCAATCATTAATTTAAAGCAGGGCGCGGGACGCTTAATTCGTGATGAGTCTGATAAAGGCGTATTGATGATTTGTGATCCGCGCCTAATCAGTAAGCCTTATGGCAAGCGAATCTGGCAAAGTCTTCCGGCGTTTGCACGTACGCGTGTTCAGGGTGACGTGTTACAGTTTTTCGCGAAGCTGGCAACGGAGCGTGCTACGGAGATTAATATACAGTAGCGTGTATATTTTCAATGCGCTTTATATATAAGCGGAAAGCCTATATAAAATTATTTGATTTGGAGAGTATATTGATTTTGGCTTTTGTTTTAAAAAATCTGTAGGTACTTTCTTGCATTAAGAATACCTTAAAAAAATAGCGTTCAACAAGGTATTCAAGTATGCGCCTTTGAGTTTAATCGAGGTGCCTTCGGATCTCATTACTCTCCAACCATGATCAATGTTGGCTGTAAGTCGAGCCCTCCTTGTCGCCGGAAAAATGAAAAACCCCCAAAAGCCAGCTTAGGCGTTTGGGGGTTGATTGCTACCAGTTGTAATTCAGCTTTTTTGAGACGAAATTCAAAATACATTTACCAAATCGAAACGCGATCCTTTGGCGCTAAGTACATTTTGTCACCCTCTTTAACGCCAAATGCCTCGTAAAACCCCGGTTGGTTGCGCAAGGTGCCGTTGGCGCGGAATTCGCCAGGGGAATGCGGATCGGTCTTAATTCTTTGGATCATTGCCGCTTCCCTAAATTTGCCGCGCCACACTTGTGCGAAGCCGATAAAGAAGCGCTGATCGCCAGTCAAGCCATTAATCACAGGTGCAGGCTTCCCACCTAGCGAGAGCTTGTAAGCTTTGTAGGCAATCGCCACGCCAGAGTTATCAGCGATGTTTTCACCAAGAGTTAATTCGCCGTTGACGAAGTAACCAGGAAGCGGACTGAAGCCACTGTATTGCTTAACTAAAACGGCTGTTTTTGCAGCAAATTTTTCGTGATCTTCCTTGGTCCACCAATCACGCAAATTGCCTTTCTCGTCGTACTGTGCACCTTGGTCATCAAAACCATGGCTGATTTCGTGACCAATCACGGCGCCAATCGCACCATAATTCACGGCGTCGTCTGCTTTTGCATCGAAGAATGGTGCTTGCAAGATAGCAGCAGGGAAGACGATTTCATTGAGTTCTGGGTTGTAATACGCGTTCACTGTTTGTGGCGTCATACCCCATTCGTCACGATCGATGGGCTTGCCAAGTTTATTTAATTCAAATTTGCCCGCAAAGTAACGGGCGTTGCGGAAATTACCCAATGCATCACCTCGGGTGATTTTCAAATCTGCGTAGTTTTTCCATTTATTGGGATAGCCAATTTTGGGCATAAAAGTCGCGAGTTTTGCCTGCGCTTCTTTTTTCGTTGCAGGGCTCATCCAATCGAGTGTGTCTATGCTTTGCTTGTAGGCCAGCAGCAAGTTACTCACTAGCTTTTCCATCTTTGCTTTGTTTTGTGCTGGGAAGTGTTTTTCAACGTACAGACGTCCTAAGCTCTCTCCCATGCTTGCATCAGCCAAACGTACGCCGCGCTTCCAGCGGATTTCTTGGGTTGGCGTCCCGCTTAAAGTTGTTCCGTAAAAAGAAAAACTTTCTTCGTTAAATGCTTTTGGAAGTTGTGTCGCTGCGGAACTTAAGATGTGCCATTTAAAGTAGGTTTTCCAAGTTTCCAAGGGCGTGTCCTGCATGATCTTGCTTAATGCAGCGAGATACGTCGGCTGACTAACAATGACGGAATCAATTTTGTCGTGTACACCCAAGGTTTTTAAATAGGGCATCCAATCAAAGCCTGGAGTCAACTCGTTAAGCTTACTGAATTCGATTTTGTTATAGGCTTTTATTGGGTCGCGTAACTCAACTTTGGTCCACTGAACTTTAGCGAGTTCCGTTTCAAGCGCCAAAATGGATGCGGCACTTTGCGCGGCCGATTTGTCGCCCGCCATTGTCAGCATTTTTTCAATGTGCTTTTGGTATTTTTCGCGGGTATCTTTGAGCTTTGCGTCATCATCTTTCAAGTAATAGTCGCGATCTGGCATACCTAAGCCTGCCTGTGCGATATCCAAAACATATTTTGTGGAGTCTTTATTGTCTTGATGCACGCCAAAATCAAATGGTGCGGTGATGCTCATACTATTCATGTAGGCAAGAATCTCTGGCAATTGCGCTTTATTAGTTAATGCGTCGATTTTTGCAAATTCTGGTGCAAGTGGTTTTAGTCCGAGTGATTCAATTTTTGCGGTATCCATAAAGCTGCTGTAAAGGTCAGCAATTTTTTGCGCGTCTGTGCCAGGCTTCGGCCGTTGTTTTGCCAATGACTCTGTAATTTTGTGCAACTGAGGAATAGTCGCTTCACGCAAGTCAATAAATGCACCTGCTGATGAGCGATCGGCGGGGATCTCTGCTGTTTTGATCCAAGTGCCATTCACATAGCGGTAAAAATCGTCTTGAGGTTTTACACTGGCGTCATTATTTTTTTGAATTACGCCAGATAAGAGAACGTGAGGTGAGGAAGCCGTCACAATTTTTTGTGGGAGGGTTGCGTTGGCGTTGCCAACACTAAATAAGCAAAGTGCGATGGCACAGAAATGAAAGGTCTTCACTGAAATAATCTCCTAAAAATAGTTCGTTTTTTTAAGTTTGTTTGTTCTGATCCCTTATCTTAAGGTTTATACCTTTGCATAAGCGGATTGAGAATACATCATGGACAGTAAATTCTTCAAAAAGTTCTTTGTGTAAAACGGAGAGAGTTAGAGCTGCACTTATAGTCGTTTGAGAAAAATGAAAAAGATTTGCTGAGGGTACTTGACGACAAATGAGAAGTACCGCATAATCTCATTTCTGTGCTGCTGACAAACAAAACGATTTGAGCAAGCACAAAAGCGAAGCGGAAAG
>JAIETO010000057.1 GCA_019745005.1 Burkholderiaceae bacterium | reverse complement strand
CTTATTTCGGTGGATCGCGCAGGGCTTCAACCAACGCGCGATCAACAACAGACTCGGCATGAATTTGCGTGACTATACCAGCGCGAAATTTCTTGATAAGTTCTTCACCCGACAAAGAAAATGCGTCATGTCCTTGTCTATTCGTGAAAATAAACCGTGTACGTTTAGGGCTTACCCAAGCCAACTTAAAGCGTGCCGATGATTCATCAGGTTGCATGAAATCTAACCAAGCACCACGTTCCAGCTCTTCTGTTTGCTGCACCCACTCATCCACGGTTTGATCTGCCTGCTCCGTGACGTGGCGGTCTAAACGCTTCTCGCTTGCCCGTTGAGCGATGTTGACGGCAATTTCTAATTGACGCCGAGGTGATAGCTCTAACGGTGCGCGCGCAATTGCTGCATGGCGCTCTGCTAATTTCGAGAAAAACACCACACGCTCTGGCTCATCCCATTTAATCGCATTCAACCACGCGTTAAGGAGTGACAACATCGATGGTAACTTCGTCACCAATTCTTTGCGTTCTTCCGCGCTGTTTTTCGGCTTCAAGCTCCAAATCAAATCGTCCATGGTGCGCAGCGCATTTTCTAGCGCGTGCGGCTTTTCTTCCTTGACGTTGTGCGCAATGGTTAAAATTCTTAACCATTGGTTGTGCAGAAACTCTTCCAAAAAGCCCGCGACTTCGCCCGTTTCAACGCGAATCGCCACATCGTTTTCCGCGAACTCTTTCGCCACGCGAATTTTTTCTTGTTGCAAGGCTTTAGCGACCGGCGCGCTAATCGCTGCCTCAGTCTTTTCTTCTTCTTCTTTGAGGTAGGCTTCTAGGTCTGCCACCACGTTGGTGAACAGATCGATTTGCTCATCGAATTCATCTTGTACTTTTTCGACGATACCTTCAATCACATGAAAAAGTGGGTCTTCGCTATTGGCCTCTTGGCTCAACTGCGCGCCAGATTTTGCCAAAGTGTCGATCAACACGCGCGCAGGATGCGATTCCTTAAAGAAGAAATCCTTGTCCATGAGTGCCACTTTAAGCGTGGGGATTTGCAATTGCCCAATTAGCTTTTTGATGTCTTCGGGAATCGACGGATCTTTGAAGACAAAATCAAAGATGCGCGCCAAGAGTTCTATCGTGCTTTGATCGACGTTGCTAATTTGATCTTTCGGCGCCTGCGTGACTAACTGACGCAGGGGCGAAGAATCCATCGGCGCGTTTTGTATGGTCGCGAAATCGGTGCGACGCACTACGCGTTGTAAGCTAGTCAGGTAATCAAAAAACTCACGATCAATAATAACTTGCTGCTGGTGCTGGCTCCCAAGGACGCCATGCGCACCGCTAAAGTTAAGCTGACCGGGCTGACCGCCTTGCGTGTCGTCTGCCCCTTCTGCGCCAAAAAAAAGGCTACGCAATTTATTGTGCAAATACGGGTCGCTATTCATGGTGTCATCACCACGGCTATTGCGATTTCGACTTTGCTTACTCTGATAGACATCGCTCAAGTCAGGCAGAATACCTCGTTGAATCAAGGCATCGTTTAAGCCATTCAAGATAGGCGCAAGGTATAAAAACAGATTCGGTTGAAGCAAACGCAACACAATATGGTGCGATTCTGGCGTGGTGTCGAACTCCGTCCACGCCTGATAAACGGCATTGACGAACATCTCTGGCCGAAACGGATTTTGCGCGACGTTAATGGGAGTGCGACGCAACACGTTTCCGATGCGGATATTCAGCGCCATCAAAACATCGGAATGCGTGGTTTCAAGAATTTGGCTCAAGTTCCTTGCAAGGACCTTGCTTTCCATTTCTTCAAAGCTCACCAAGGAAAAGTCTTTTTTGACGTCGTCTTTTTTGGTTTTTTTCTTGACGTTAATCGTGCTCACTTCTTTCGCCAAGCTAGCGTTTATTTGACCCGCAACGAGGCGATAAAACGCCGTGCTATTACGACTAAGTAGTTGAAACGATTGAAAACTCGTCGAGGCTTCTTCAGGGCGTATTGTTTGCTCAGATAGTTTGTATAAGGCTTCTGCAAGGCGCGCGGCAAACGCCTCTAACTGCGACGAGACTAAGTTTGTCGCTATCGGCACCAAGCCTTGCAAAATCAACAGACGGCTCGTGCTTGTAAAATCGCCTTTTTTGGGGGGCTGTTCTGAAGAAGTCGTGTCCATGTATTTACAAGATTGAGAGCATGTTCGAGTTCGCCCTACTGAGTGTAAAACGCTTCGGTTGCAAAAGTTATTAAAACAATTAAGCCGACGGCAACGAGCAAAACAAGCAAAAGACGGCCAAATTTCGGCGATCCATCATCATTTTTTTCGATCTGTTTTTCTAACCCGTCCGACGACATGGTAAGCCCGATAAATGTGGTTTTTAAGCGCCAAATCTTAGCATGCAGCGCCAACCAATGTTGATTTAAGGAATCAAGATACTCGATCCTGTTGTTTTTCTTGCTTCCAAATCACGATGCGCTTGCGCGGCGTCGCGCAATTGGTAGCGTTGATTGATGTCGACCTTAATTTTGCCGCTTTCGAGCATAGCAAAAAGCTGCGCCGCCATGATTTCCAGATCGGCTCGTTTTGCGGTATACGTCATCAAACTTGGTCGCGTAAGGAACAACGAACCGCGCGACGCCAATTCATTCAAACTGAAATCGCGCACGGCGCCCGAGGCATTGCCGAAACTTACCATCATGCCAAGTGGCGACAAACAATCAAGCGAAGGCAAAAAGGTATCTTGCCCTATCGAGTCGTAAACCACAGGAACACCTTTTCCCTCCGTGATTTCGCGCACGCGCTCGACAAAATTCTCAGTGTTGTAATTAATCACGTGTTTGCAGCCATGGGCTTTCGCCAATGCTGCTTTTTCGTCCGAACCGACCGTACCTATCATATCAACGCCAATCGCGCGCGCCCATTGACAAGCGATTAAGCCAACGCCGCCAGCGGCGGCATGAAAAAGTATCGTCTCACCTCCCTTTAAAGGAAAAGTGCGATGAAACAAGTATTGCACGGTCAATCCTTGCAACATGACGGCTGCAGCCACGTCAAAACTAATCGATTCTGGCAAACGGACAAGATTGTCGCTAGGCATCACGCGCGCTTCGGCATACGCGCCAATTGGCCGCCCCGCATAGGCAACGCGATCACCTACTTTCACGTGCTTTACCTTAGCACCAACCGCCTCGACCACACCCGCTCCCTCCATGCCCAATCCGGCTGGTAGTGCTTGCGGATAAAGACCGGTACGGAAATACACATCGATGTAATTAAGGCCGCATGCTGCGTGGCGCACTAACACGTCATTCTCGCCCAGAGCGGGCAGTTCGACATCCACATATGCCATGACCTCAGGGCCACCCACGCGCTCAATTCGAATTGCTTTTGTCATTTTGCACTCCCGATTTCTGGTCAAAAATGATGGAACATTTGATAAAGCTGCGACACGACCAAGTTCGTATGAATAAGCTATTTTGGCTACGCCATAAATGCGAAAGCACGCCTACACTTTCTTGCTCAGTAAATACATCCCGCCCAAGACCAAGGCCGTGCCTGCCAACTGCCAACTTGTGATCGGCTCGTTTAAAAAAATTGCCCCTAAAAACAATGTTGATACAGGGCCGATCATACCCGCTTGCGATGTGCTCGCAGCACCTATGCGCTTGACGGCAATCATCGTCAAAAAAACGGGCAATACTGTACAAAAAGACGCGTTTACCAGTGATAACCATAGCACAGCGCTCGGTTGATTGAGTTCGGCAACGGGGCGCAAAATAAAAAATTGCCCAATGCAAGCAACGCTTGAAATACACATCACATACGACACTAGGCGCAATGAACCAAGCCGCACAACCAATTGCCCCGATTGGCTCAAATAAATGGCATAAGCGATGGCCGCACCAAGCACGAATGCCGATCCTAACAAAACTTGATCACCACTTTGTTTCAGATCGTGTAAAAAAACCAAGGCAATGCCCGCGTAAGAAACGCCGAGCGCTGCCCATTCAATGGGTTTGACACGCCGACCTAAGAAAAACGCTGAAATCAGCAAAACGAATGAGGGAGTGAGGAAGAGAATCAAGCGTTCCAAGCCTGCGGATATATATTGCAAGCCTAAGAAATCCAGCATGCTGGACAGATAATAGCCAACCAAACCCAAGCCCACGATACGCCAGCGATCCGACCAAGAGAGTGCGGAACTCTTCTTCATTTGCCAAACGGCGATGGCCAAAAACACTGGCAACGAAAACAACATGCGAAACGCAATCAGCGTGACCGCATCAACGTGGTAACGATAAATTAACTTCGCAACGATCGCTTTGGCAGAAAAGCCAATCGCACCCAGTACGGCGATGGCTAAGCCAATTAAAAATTGGCGTCGAGCTTGAAATTGAGTAGAAGAAGGCATTGCTGCATTGTAAGCGCAGCGCCCATTTGGTGTCAGACTATTGGATGGTAAGCTAGGTGCATCAACTTATTCGCTAGGCCTCTCACACCCTTCGTCGTCGCAAACTTGGCTGTTTGAAGCAGTACGATTTGATGAAACGGCTTGCACATCAAGTTGAGGGGCTTCCTCGGCCAGCAAAGTGCCAATTAATGCTCCCATGCGCATATCGTCGACCCGCCCGAACTGGTGTAATTGCACAACCCCAGCCTTATCTAAAACCAGCACACTGGGCGTGCCACGCAAACCGTAGGCTTGCATGGTTCGCGGCACATCATGGTCACTGCTGGGCATGTCGATACCGACGGGAAAATTGATGCGGTACTCATGCAAAAAGGCCTTTAGCGCCTCAGCGCCAGTAACAGCATGGTGCTCAAACACGGTGTGCAAGCCAATGACGGCCACGTCACGCTCACTAAACATGGCGCGCACCGCTTGCGCCTGCGGCAAGCCATGCAACACACAACCGGGGCATAGCATTTGAAAGGCGTGCAACACCACGACGCGTCCACGTAAGCTAGCGAGACTTAAGGCTTGCGCGGTATTGAGCCAAGTCTCAACTTGAAGCTCGGGCGCGATTTGATTCACTTGTAGCATGTGGGTATTCCTCTCCATTTCTAGGCTTGGTGCTCAGCGCAAATTTTTTCGCTGTCTACGTCGCTTAACGCCTCGTTTAATAAGCTACATTGGTGTGGTTGTTTGGAATTTGTATTGGCGTTCGATCTAAAATATTGGCAACTCTGACAAACACCGAATGCCCGTCCTCCATTCGCACCAATAAGCAGGCGTAGCGCTCCTCGTAAGCTTTGTAAGACATCCATCAAATGATCACCGGACGCACTTTCGATTGCGCGCGCCAATGTCATTTGAGGGTCCACACTCAAGGCTTCTACGCCCTTTCTAGTGACATTAATTTGCAAGGAACGCGCGTCTCGTTCGCTTGCTTGCCGCTCGACGTAATCCTTCTTCTCAAGCGCGATTAAAGTTTGTGAAACCGTACCACGCGTTGAATTCAAATAGGACGCGAGCGCCGAAGGTGTCTGTGAAAACCGATTCGCCAATGCGAGATAGCGCAAGGTTTCCCATTGCACTGGGTTCAAATCCTCACGCTTGTCCACATATCGAACCAGACGATCAAGGCGATTGATAAGACTGGCGATTTCGTTTGCTTGCGGCGATGTCATAGGGGTCAAAAAAGATTTAAAAGTAGTTGAAAGAATCTACAGCATAACATATAGTAGCGACTCGCTACCATATGTGGCGAGAATTTAGTGTTATCGACCAAAAAATGGCCGCATGCACTTCAATGCAGTCTTACTCATCTTGACCCCACGGAAAAAGGAAATGAATCATGGCACTCGAAAAAATTATCTACACGGCACACGCGAAAGCAACCGGCGGACGCGAAGGCACTGCCAGCACGCCCGATGGCAAGCTCAATCTTAAGCTTGATACACCAATTGAAATGGGCGGCAAAGGCGACGGCGCAAACCCTGAACAAATGTTTGCTGTTGGCTATTCCGCCTGTTTTATTGGTGCACTCAAGTATGTGGCAAGCAGCATGAAAGTGGCACTACCTGCAAGCACAGAGATCGACGCGCAAGTGTCGTTCGGCACGCGACCCGCAGGAGCAAGGGGGTTTAACATTGAAGTGGCGATGGCGGTAAAAATTCCTGGCATGACGCGCGAACAGGCCGAAGCCCTTGTGCATGAGGCACATCAGGTTTGCCCTTACTCAAATGCGACTCGCGGAAATGTCGACGTCCACCTGTCAGTTGTTTAAATAAGTTCGATGTTTTTGCCTGTGAGCCAAAGCAAGCGTAGGCGGAGCAGGCGCGTTGTGCGAAAAAATTTTCGACTAAAACCTAGTTAAAAAGCGAGGCGAGCAACAGACAATTGCTCGCCTATTTTCAAAAAATAGGCAGTATGCCTAAAAATGCAAGCCTTATCGCATAATTTACGGGCGATCATAAAGTTTACTGCCGCCAGTATCAAGACTAACGGCGCTTTAGCATCGAACCTAAAACCCCGCGAATGATTTCGCGCCCAACTTGCGAGCCGATCGTGCGTACAGCGGATTTCACCATGGTTTCTGCGACATTATCGCGCCGACGTATTCCGCCTCCACCACCCAACAAATTACCAAACATATCTTTTAACGTATCGCCGATTCCGCCTTCGCTACTGCCTTGTTGCGGTTGGTCAGCTTGCTGATTTGTGCGCTCTGGTTGGCGATTGCTTGATGGTGCGGACTTGCCCATCGAGCGACCCCATGCACTGTCGTCGCTAACCTCTGTTGGTTGTCCTTGCGTTGTCGTCTGGTTCGGTGTGTTTGACGAGCCTTGTGCGGCGCGCCCCTTTAATTTTTCGTAAGCAGATTCGCGATCGATGGTTTTTTCGTACACACCTGCAACGATGGAATTACCAATGATGGTTTGTCGCTCGTCTGCACTGATTGCACCAATCTGCGAGGCGGGCGGCAAGATAAAGCCACGCTGCACAATATTTGGTCGGCCTTTTTCATCGAGGAAGGAAATCAATGCCTCACCCACGCCAAGTTCACTGATGACTTGCGCCGTATCGAGCGCGGGGTTGGGACGGAAAGTTTCTGCGGCCGCTTGCACTGCTTTTTGGTCGCGTGGCGTATAAGCGCGCAGCGCGTGTTGTACACGGTTACCCAACTGGCCCAAAACGGTATCGGGAATGTCTAGCGGATTTTGCGTCACAAAATAAATCCCCACGCCCTTGGATCGAATCAAGCGCACGACTTGCTCGATTTT
>JAIETO010000153.1 GCA_019745005.1 Burkholderiaceae bacterium | reverse complement strand
CAGCAAGCGCACGCCATACACCACGCCCGTAGCGCCCGTGATGGCGACAATGATGCGTTTGGTCGGCGTAGTCAAAATGGCTTGGCTTGCGTTGCTGTGATGGGGAAGTAATTAGGTGATTAAGCCTTCAACAGGGTTTGTAATTCACCACTTTCAAACATCTCGTTCATGATGTCCGAACCACCAACAAACTCACCCTTGACATACAACTGGGGAATGGTCGGCCAATTTGAATACTCTTTAATGCCTTGGCGTACCACTGGGTCTTCCAGCACATTAATCGTGACTAAATCGCTCACGCCGCAGGTTTTGATGAGTTGAATTGCGCGGCCAGAAAAGCCGCATTGGGGAAACTGTGCCGTCCCCTTCATAAACAAAACCACAGGGTGTTGTGTCACAGTTTCTTTGATCCATTCTTGCACGTCGCTCATGATGCTTCCTTAAAAAATTGGTGTGCCATTATAAAGCAATCAAGGGCTTCGTTCTTGTGCTCAAAAATCGCGGCATATTGCCCATACCCTACGCGGTATTTTTATTTAAGCGCAATAAATATAAGCGCAAATATACCAATCAAACAATTAAAACAGGGGAGTATGTCAATAGACTAGCTGTGGTCAGTAGAGGCGGTGATGAAATTCACTTGACACAGAACGCGTCAAAACCTCTTAACGCCGAGGCGCGTACAGAAACCCCAAAAATTGGTTGCTGTTCGTTGCCTTTGATAATTTTCTATGTCTCTGTGTCTCTGTGTTGAGAGGTTTTTATTCTTCGCAATGAAAGCCTTTACTTTCAGCCGCGCAACTTAGCAAAGGCTGACGCCATCGCGTTATTTATCGGCGCCGCATTTTGTCGGCCATTTTGCTGGGCAGCTTGTTGTCCCGTTTGTTGCCCCTTATGTTGCTGCAAGCGTTTTGCATCTTGCCGATCAGCCCTTTGTTCGGGCTGGCTGCCTGCTTGCGGTGCGCTGTCGGTTAAACGCATGGTCAAGGCGATGCGCTTACGCTTTTCATCGACTTCCAAGACTTTCACTTTCACTACTTGCCCCGCCTTGACCACGCTATGCGGGTCTTTGACAAAGGTGTTGGCAAGCGCTGAGATGTGAACTAAACCGTCTTGATGCACGCCAATATCGACGAAGGCACCGAAAGCAGCCACGTTAGTCACCACGCCTTCCAAGATCATATCGGGCCGCAAATCGCGGATTTCTTCCACGCCTTCTTTGAAACTTGCTGTAGTAAATTCAGGACGTGGATCGCGCCCTGGTTTTTCCAGCTCTTTCAAAATATCCGTGACGGTCGGCACACCGAACTGCGCGTCAGCATACTTTGCAGGGCTCAAACTTTTTAACAAACGCTCGTCGCCGATCAGGCTTTTCACATCCTTTTTTAAGTCTGCGAGAATCTTTTCGACTAAAGGATATGACTCGGGATGCACGGCCGAACTATCAAGCGGATTAGCACCACCCATGACGCGTAAAAACCCTGCAGCTTGCTCGTAAGTCTTTTCGCCTAAACGCGGCACTTTCAATAATTCTGCCCGCGTTTTAAACGCACCTTTAGCGTCGCGCACGTTCACAATACTTTGCGCAACACTGGTCGATAAGCCAGAAACCCGCGCCAACAAAGGCGCAGAGGCTGTATTCACATCAACGCCAACGGCGTTCACACAGTCTTCCACTACGGCATCCAGCGAGCGGGCGAGCTGGGTTTGGCTGACGTCATGCTGATACTGACCAACGCCGATGGACTTCGGATCAATCTTCACCAACTCCGCCAACGGGTCTTGCAAGCGCCGCGCAATCGACACCGCGCCACGAATCGAGACATCTAAATCGGGCAACTCTTTCGAGGCGAATTCTGACGCCGAATATACGGAGGCACCCGCTTCCGACACCACAATTTTGGTGAGTTTTAATTCTGGTTTCAGCTTGATTAAGTCTTGCGCCAACTTGTCGGTTTCGCGCGAGGCCGTGCCATTGCCGATTGAGATTAAGGACACATCGTGCTTCGCTGCGAGTTGCGCTAACACGTGCAGAGAACCATCCCAGTCATTGCGCGGTTGATGCGGGTAGATCGTGCTGTGTTCCAGCACCTTGCCCGTCGCATCAACAATCGCCACTTTCACGCCTGTGCGCAAACCAGGGTCCAAGCCCATGGTGGCGCGTTGCCCAGCGGGTGCTGCCAGCAAGAGAGCTTTGAGGTTGCGGGCGAACACGTTAATCGCTTCTAATTCTGCTTGCTCGCGCAGATTACTCATCAGCTCCGATTCAAGGTGGCTAAACACTTTCACGCGCCAACTCCAGCGCACCGTATCTGCCAACCATTTGTCCGCAGGGCGATTTTTTTGGCTAATGCCAAAATGCGCCGCAATCCTGCTTTCGCATAAATTCAGAGGCGCATCCCATTTTGGCTTTTCCTCTTCCATATCGAGACGCAAATTCACTGTCAGAATTTCCTCACGCCGACCGCGAAACATCGCGAGCGCGCGGTGTGAGGGAATGCTGCTCAGAGTCTCCGTGTAATCAAAGTAATCCGCATACTTGGCACCCGCATCTTCTTTGCCCGCGACGACTTTTGATTCCACCACGCCGTGTTCCATGATTTGACCGCGCACCACTTGCAACAGCGCCGCGTCTTCAGCAAAACGTTCCATCAAAATTTGCCGCGCACCATCCAAGGCCGCTTTGCTGTCTGCGACGCCGGGATTATCGCCATTGTCTGTTGTGAACGGGGCGCGAATAAACGCCGTCGCTTCGTCTTCAGGCACGCGGCTTGGTTCATTCAGTAACAAGTCGGCGAGCGGCAACAAGCCCGCCTCAATGGCAATTTGTGCCTTCGTACGGCGCTTGGGTTTGTAGGGCAGGTAGAGGTCTTCGAGTCGCGTTTTATCTTCCGCGTGGGTGATGGCGTCCAATAAAGTTGGGGTCATTTTGCCTTGCTCTTCTATCGAAGCGAGGATGGTTTTGCGCCGCTCTTCCAACTCACGCAGATAGCGCAAACGTTCTTCCAGCAAGCGCAGCTGCGTGTCGTCAAGCCCTCCCGTGGCTTCTTTTCGATAACGCGCAATAAAGGGCACGGTCGCGCCCTCATCCATCAAAGCGACGGCGGCGGCAATTTGTTGAGGTTTGGCAGCAATTTCAAGGGCGAGACGTTGTTCTATAGACGGCAACATAAGTAAGGGTTTCGAGTGAGGAAAGTGAAAAACAAAGACGCGATGATACGCACTTTCGCGCATTGCGCCAGTCTTGACTTTCTGGGGAAATACCTTACGTCAGGGCGGGCTTTTTTGCTGCAGGTTTAGCTGCGTTAAAAACGCGGTTCTTAGCGTTTTATCTACTCATTTAAAGCTCAAAAATTGTCGAAAAATTTTACAATTTTTAAACCATTCTTGCGTCACGCCAACTAAGTTCTTCATTCTTAAGAAATATTTTATTTGGGAACAATATTTGCTTAATGGAAATTTGAATTAATTTTTGAATTAATTTCTGCTTCAATTTTTACCAAGCATCGCTTCAAGTTACGCGTAGCACCTCTAATATTAATTACAATTTTTACACGGAGCCGAGGAAAAAATGAAAAAAATCAAGCATCTATTGAGCGTTGTACCCTTCGCCATGGCACTTGCCGCCTCTAGCGCGCAGGCTTTGGTCATCAACTTTAATCCCGCTGCAGGCATCGACCCGCGCGCGCTGGCAGGTTTCCAAGCGGCTGCGAATCGTTGGCAAGCGGTGTTACACGATGATGTGCAGGTGAATTTGAATATTGCATTTAGTGCCTTGGCACCAGGCGTTCTTGGCTCAACCGGGTCAACGCGCGGCACGATCAGTTATGACGGCTTTCGTAACGCTTTAACGGCCGACGCTTGGGGTGCGGATGACCAAATTGCTACGAGCAATCTCTCGCAAAGCTCCTGCTTGAATGTTTACTTGAATGGCACGGGCGTAAATCCAAACGGTGCTGCGGGCACTGCTGGCAGCGCGATTCCTTTTGTAGATAGCAACTGCAACGCAAATAATCGCACCATACGATTGACTTACGCCAACGCAAGGGCGGTTGGATTGGCTCCTGCTGTTGATAACGTTTCTGATGGTTCAGTGTCCTTCAGCAGCCTATTTACATGGGATTTTGATCCAACGAACGGTGTTGATGCAAACGCATTTGACTTCATCGGTGTCGCAACCCATGAAATCGGCCATGCGCTTGGTTTTGTGAGCGGTGTGGATACGCTCGATGCGAATCGTAACGGTAATTTCTCCGACGCCGCATTTACCTTTATTGCTCCCGCTGATCTGTTCCGCTGTTCACCACAAAGCCGCGCTGCCGGTGCGGATATCGATTGGGCGGCAGACCGACGCACCAAGTTCTTTTCTTTAGATAACTGCGCAACAACCACAAGCGCGAATTTCTCAACTGGACGCACTTTTGGCGACGGACAACAAGCTAGCCACTGGAAGGACAATCAGAATTTAGGTATTTTGGACCCAACCGCAGGTCGTGGTGAAGTATTAAACATCACTGCCCTCGATCTTCGTTTATACGATGTAATCGGTTGGAACACCGTACCAGAGCCAACCTCAATCGCATTAGTCCTGTTTGGTTTAGCTGGTCTTGCCAGCACAAGACGTAAAAAGTAATTCGCTTAAGCGGGTTTGAAAAACGGTGTTCAGCGTTGAACACCGTTTTTTTTCGCCCTGTAAATTATCGGCTTGGTTTGTAGAACGAGCGTGACGCATTTTTCGGTCTTTTTCTTCTACATCTGGGCGGCGCTTTTTCAGGGTCATCAGTACAAGCTCAAAAGCACACAGAGCAAGAGGATTGATATACTCCTTAAATATTGTCAAAAAATTGCCTATTTGCGCTTTCATTTAAAGCGAAAGTAAAAAATACTAATTAGGGGTATATGCAAATGATCCGTTTCGGCAGCATGAGTATTACGCTCTTAGCGGGATTTCTGTATGGATTGCTGTTCGCTAATTTGCTGTGGTGGAGTAAGACAAATACCCGCGCGAATCGGTTTTTGGCTTTGCTTCTGGTTGTCATTGCCTTGCGCTTGTTTCCCTACATTATTGGTTATGCGGGTTATTACGATGCGTATCCTTGGCTGTCTTTTTTGCCTTACGACGTGTCCTTGGCGTTTGGTCCCTTGCTGTATTTTTATGTGCGACATCTCTGGCTTCCTCCTGCGCCGAATCGAAAATGGCTTTGGCACTTCGCCCCTGTTGCGCTGCAGTTTGCGTATTACTGTGCGATTTTTCCGCAGTCGCTCGCCTTTAAAAACCATTGGGATGAAACTGTGCACGTGCCCACCATCGTGCCCTTAGAGCAAGTTGCGACATTGCTCTCAATCTCTACTTATTGGTTGCTGTCTTTTATTCATTATCGCCAATACCAAACATGGCTGGTGAATCACGTGAGCGATAGAGAAGACCACCATATTGCGTGGGTGCGTAATTTTTTGATCGCCTTTGCCCTGACCTTAGTGATGTGGCTTGCCCTCAATTTGCTTGAACGCGCCGCTGGCAAACTTGACTATTTTCAGCATTTTCCTTTTTATCTTTGGCTCACGGTATTGGCTTATTACTTAGGAACTGAGGGTTATCGCAATGCGGCGCATCGCTATCCGCAGGAGGCCGCAACATCTAACGCAGCGAGCCTGCAACTTGAACCAACAATAGCAGTGCAACAGGCCGAGGTCGCCGCTGGCGCCGCAACGGTGATTGACGAAGTGGTCAAAGAAACTCCGCAAGAGGCGCTACAAGAAACGTCGAAGCCCATTAGCAGTGTGGATGAACAGCAGAAGCTCCAAACAAAAGCCATCGCATGGCGTGCTCGCTTAATTGAACAGGAATGGTGGCGCGACCCCGAACTGAGTTTGGAAAAGCTCGCCCGCTTGCTTGGCACGAATACCAGTGAGTTGTCGCGTGTGATCAATGAAGGCTTGGCGCTGAATTTTAATGAACTGATCAACCGATTGCGGGTTGATGCGGTCAAAACGGCGATTGAGACGAGCGCAAATCAAACTTCGCCACCGGCCTCGCTGCTCGACATTGCATTTGAAGCGGGGTTCAGTTCCAAGGCCAGTTTTAATCGCTGCTTTAAGCTGTATACCGGCGACACGCCGACGGCGTGGCGACAACACCTCACACAATCAAAAGAGGCTTAAGAAAAAAAGTCGCTTTAATAAGACGTCCAAACAAACCAGCACGTCTCAAATCATAAGTTTTTGTAGCAAACCGTGATTCTGCGACGCCCCCAGCGGGCGTGGTGTCTACATTAGAGGCCAGATCAACCAGCAATTCCGCCTCCACCCCCACCGAAAGGGCACCAACATGCAATCTGACCATTACCCATCGCAACATTGTTTTCTGACCACTGTTTATTTGATGCTCAAAACGCAATCGCAGCGCGTTTTCTCATCGATCAGCCTGGTAATTGCCAGTGCGGCTCTTGCTTTGCCAGCACAAGGCGCGCCACAACAAAGCCAGAATGCAGACGCCGTAAGCAATGCTGAAATCGTGCTGACTGCCGAGCAAGCCAAGCGTGATACCCAAGTGTTAGCACGCGTAATGACGAGCTTGCATCCCGCATTGACCAAGTACCGCACGCAAGCGGAAATTGACGCTGCCGTTCGTCATTTTGAGCAACGAGGTCAAGCTGCACGTAGCCTAGGTGAGATGTACTTGGCCGCCACAGAACTCGCAGCGGCGGTGCGTTGTGGTCATACATGGACGAATATTCTGAACCAACAAAAAGCAGTGCAGGCGCTGTTGTTGGAGTCAGAAAACAAGCTGCCGATCAAAGTGCGCTTGGTCGATACACGCTGGTTAGTGCTGGCCAGTGCAGACGCTCAGGTGCGCGCCGGGGATGAAATTCTTACGATTAATGGCGATAACGCCTCGGCCATCGTCGAAAAAATGCGCCCCTATTTGCGCGCTGATGGCAGTAGTGACGGTAAGCGTTTGGTTCAGCTTAATCACGACAGGTTCGATTACAGTCAGATGGATATCGTCTGGCCACTTCTGGCACCACCGCAAAATGGTCGCTACGTGTTAGCGCTGCGGCGTATGAATGGCGAGCTTGATACCGTCAGCGTCGCGGCGACGACACTGGCCAAACGCCAAACAGCGCTTGTAGCGCAAGGCATCGTGGAAAAAAGCGCGGCTTGGTCTTTTCATATTGAGCAGAACGTGGGTTTTTTGCGCCTGCCTAACTTTGCATTTTGGAACAGTAA
>JAIETO010000055.1 GCA_019745005.1 Burkholderiaceae bacterium | reverse complement strand
CAGCGAAAATGACCGAAAATGCGCCGCCAGCTCGCAAATAGCGCTGTAAGCGCGCCTAATGGAAAATCTGGGTTTAATGGCTAGCTTTGCTGTGCGATCAAACTCGGTACGGGTGCATCGATTGCTGCGCAAATCGCTTGCAATAACTCGCTCGAGGCGGGAGAAATTGGTTCTTCAGCGATTAAGAGCAAGACCCGAATCAAAATGGGTTTCACCAATGGCGCTAATTGATTCAATCGCTGCAAAGCGGCGCGCACGACGAAAAAATCCGTTTCCGCATCGAGTTGCTGCGCCTCAACAACCCAAGACAATGCGGGAAGCGATGCTTTTACTTTGTCAGCAAGCGTGGCGAACGGCAGCTCTTTACTCCGTGAACGATAGACCAATCCCACCAGCAAACGCACTTCGTGTTGACAATCTTCAAGGCGCGCAAACTTTACCGGAACTGATCGCTCAGCACCTGGGCTGAGGCGGCGATCCAGCACGGTTTGCAAAACAAACTCGCCATGCGAGACCTTCTTATCTGCTGCGATCAGACGGCTCACTAAGCCTAATAAACTCATGCGCTGAGCGTCAGACATGCTCTTTAAGGCTGGCATAGCGCGATCGAGTAACGGTAGACGCATATTGCGCGGCACCGTTTTCAACAAATCGAACAACAGTAGCGATAGGGAACATTGATTCGCTGCACTGCTGAGTAGAAGATTTTTTTGTATTTGAAAACTGGAACCATCGCTGTCATCTAACAACAAGGCAACCACCAGCGCCGACGCGGCGAACGGATCGCGCGCCGCGCCCAGCAATTCCACCGGGATTTGAATTCCTTGAGGCGCTAAGCTGGTAGCTTGCGGCTCAATCGCATCGACCTTCGGCTGCACTGTGTTGTCCGATTTGGGCAGCAGCTCTAAAGTTGAACCACGCAGTAAAACGTGCTCTGCACTTTCGGCGAATTGAGAAGTGGTGTTGGCAGTGGCGCTTTGAACTGCCTGAAACTGCCGTGCGCCAAAACCAAAAAAACCTTGTGGTAATTCCGCTGGCGACGCCTCACTCGCCAACTCCTCAGCATCCAACATGCCGACCGAACGTCCATAGATGCGCCTCAACCGCTCTTCCAAAGGTGGGTGCGTGGCAAACAAACCGGATAAAAATTTGGGTCGCGCGGCGGCTAAAAACAAGTGAGAAAACTGTTCTGCATGCGCGTTGGCGATGCGTGAACCGCTGTCTTTACCACGACCCAAGCCGCCGATTTTTCGTAGTGCACCACCAATTCCATCCGCATTGCGCGTAAATTGCACGGCGCTCGCATCTGCCAAAAATTCCCTTTGGCGCGACACGGCTGATTTAATTAAGCGCCCAAAGAAAATACCGATGTAACCAACCGCATACAGCAGCGCACCGATCACAATCAGCATGAACTGCGCCGACGCGCCTTTGTCGTCACGTCCGCGCGAAGAGCCGGAGCGTGCGCCAATTTCCATCAGCAGTTCGCCAAAACCAGCAATCATTTGTATGCCAAACAGGACCCCGATTAGCTTAATGTTTAAGCGCATGTCGCCATTGAGAATATGGCTAAATTCATGCCCGATCACACCTTGCAGCTCATCGCGCGTTAAGCGTGTAATCGTGCCGCGCGTGACTGCGACCACGGCTTCGTTTTGGTGGTAACCCGCAGCGAAGGCGTTGATTGTGTCTTCTTGATCAAGCACATAAACCCGCGGACATGCAACACCGGACGCTAAGGCCATTTCTTCCACAATATTGAGCAGGCGCCGCTCTTGCAAATCGGATGTGGCGGAGGCAACCAAGCGACCGCCCGCCATTTGCGCTACCGCATCACCACCATCGCGCAGACGAAAAGTTTCCACCAACGTACCGCCCACAATGAACAATAAGGTGAGTCCCGTATTCACGAGAAAAAAGCCGTGCGGGAAATGATGGTGGCCACGTAATGGCTCGCCTGTACTCCAAATCCAAGCGAGTGCTAAAACCAGGTTAACTGCCACAGTGATGCAGATCACCGCTAGCACAAACAAAAACATCAGCTTCTTAGTTTGCCGATGTGCTTGGTCTTGCTGTTCAAAGAAGTTCATTACGTAGCGAAATGCAATCCGTTGGTGGATCTTGGTTTAGCAGTGATGCTGCACCTTCAGAGAATCTGATCGTGTAAAAATTAGAACGACACTTTTACTGCTTTACGCTCTTCAGGTGCTTCGATGGATTGCAGTAATTCGCCGGTCCTAAAACCAAACATATTGGCGAAAATCGAACCAGGAAACTGCTCAACGGCGATGTTGTACTGCATGACGCTGTCGTTATAGGCTTGACGAGAAAACGCTATTTTGTTTTCAGTTCCCGTCAGCTCCTCCGTCAACTGCATCATGTTTTCGTTGGCTTTCAGATCCGGGTAGGCTTCGGACAGGGCAAACATTTTCCCTAAAGAGGCGGTCAAGGTACCTTCGGCCGCAGACAATTGTTGCACCGCGTTCGCATCGGCTGGATTCAAACCCGCTTTATTGTTCGCAATCACCGCTTGGTTACGCGCAGAAATCACCGCTTCCAGTGTTTCCCGCTCGTGTTTCATATAGCCTTTGACTGTCTCCACCAAATTTGGGATCAAGTCGTAACGGCGCTTTAGCTGGACATCGATTTGCGCAAACGCATTCTTGAAACGATTGCGAAAGCTAACTAGATTGTTATAAACGCTAATTGCCCAAAACACGATGGCAAGCACGATACCGAAAAAAATTAAAAACCCTAGCATGGCAACTCCTTGTGTTTCGTTAAAAGATGACGGCAATTATGCGCGCGACGTCAACGGCACCAATGCGCTTCTCCCCGTCGGGGTGTGACTTTGCGCTACGCTCCTTAGTATTCAAAGAGAAAAACTATTTAGCGTCCTTGCCTTCTTCAGCCGATTCATTCTTGCTCGGTGTTGACAGCATACGCTTGAGTTCTTCTTCGGTGATGTAATCGAAAACTTTCACGACTTTTCGCACACCACTAACGCCAGCAGCAACCTCGCCAGCAAGTTGCCCTTCTCGTTGCGTGACTCGTCCAAGTAAATATACAACGCCAGCTTCCGAGACAATTTTGAACGCACTGCCGTACAAATCTTTGGTATCAACAAACGACGCGCGCACTTTTGTAGTAAGCAATAAATCATTGGAGCGGGCAGAAAAACTAGCCAGCGGTGCAATTTGGATTTCGTTCGAAACCGCTTGTACGTTTTCTATCGCACGCACTTCACGCTCTGCCGCCTCGCGGGTTTTTTCATCGGCCACTTCACCCGTCAACAGCACACGGCGATTGAAGGTGTTGACATTGATATGAGCCGCATCGCCGAAGGCCCGGTTTAATCGCGATTCGCCTTTAATCGCGATCGCTTTATCTTCCGTTTGCGCACCCAAGGTGCGGCGATCCGTAGCGGCGAAGGTGCCGACTACCGCACTACCTACTATGAGCTCCACGCAACCTTGCAGCGTGCTGACGGTAATACAGCAGAAACTCGCCAACAAAACCGGTCGCTTCCATTTTTGAAAAATACTCTTACTCATTTGCATCTCCTCCAAATAATGCGGCATCGATGCCGTCACACAAAACGTGTATGGTTAATAAGTGCACCTCCTGAATGCGACAGGTGCGATCATGTGGCACGCAGATATTGACATCCGCATCGCTTAAAAGTTTCGCCAACGCGCCTCCGCCTTTGCCGGTCAAGGCAACCACGAGCATTTCGCGTTCATGCGCCGCGTTCACAGCATTCAAGATGCTTGCGGAATTTCCTGATGTGCTGATCGCTAATAGAACATCGCCCGCTTGACCGAACGCCTGCACTTGCTTAGCAAACACTTCATTGAAACTATAGTCGTTAGCAACTGCCGTTAAGATGGAGGTATCTGTGGTTAATGCCAAAGCTGGCAAAGGCAAACGTTCCCGTTCAAAACGTCCCACTAATTCAGCGGCGAAATGTTGGCAATCAGCGGCTGAGCCACCATTACCACAAGCAAGAATTTTATTGCCGTTGGCTAAGGCGGCAAACATCAGTTCAGTGGCTTCTTCAATCGGCCCGGCGAGTACCGAGGCCGCTTGGATTTTGAGTTCAGCACTTTCTTGAAAGTGCGATTGTATGCGTTGGTTTTTCATAATATCGATTATAAGGCAGGGCTCGCGCAAACTCGCTGATTCATTCTTTCAGCGCTGCAAAATAGAGACTCTGCGCAACTTACTGCGCGGCCGAATTTTGCTCCTGCGACTCCGGCTACCGTGCTCGCTGTACAGCCGTACAGGTGCGCTTCTCGAAGCAAACTTCGGTCGCTCGCTACAGTTGCGCAGAGGTCTCTAGTATGCACTATTGGCGTCGACGAATTCGCCTACGCGGTGATCACGTTTTTCAACCAAGAGATTTGTTCTGCTTCGATTAGCACGGCATCAAAACGACAAGCGGGCAGGGTTGATAAACTTTGTAGATAGACCTGCGCGGCACGTGTCATGCGTTTTTGCTTGGTCGGTGTAATACTCGATGCGGCACCGCCAAATGCCGCCGTGGCGCGCTTGCGCACTTCGACAAACACCAAGCTGTTGCCATCGCGCATGATGAGATCAATCTCACCACCTTTACAAACAAAGCTACGCTGTAGCAATTGACAGCCCTTGCTTTCAAGATAGCGCAAAGCCTGCTCTTCGCCAAGGTCGCCCGTGCGTTGGCGTGAAGTACGCAAATTTGCTAAGCGCTTGCTTAACCATGTAGCATCCGTCATAGTCTATTCATCCATCCTATTTCTCGGCGCAGCAAATTGCCCATGACAACTCATTCAAATTCCACAGAAATGACACTCACAGCAGGGATGCAAAACCTGATGCAAGAAGTGGCACAACAAAGCTTTCCAAGCGGCACATTATATGTAGTCGCCACACCAATAGGAAATATTGCCGATATTAGCCTACGTGCGCTGCATTGCCTGAATTTAGTTGACGTGATTGCCTGCGAAGACACCCGCAATACTGCCCAGTTAATGACACGCTACGGTCTACATAAACCACTCATCGCCGCCCACCAGCACAACGAACGCGAAGTGGCCGAAAAGATCGTGCAAAGGCTACAGGCGGGCGAAAGAGTCGCCTTGGTTTCCGACGCAGGAACGCCAGGCGTTTCTGATCCCGGTGCGAAAATTGTCGATGCTGTGCGCACTGCTGAACTACCCATCAGCCCTTTACCGGGGGCGTCGGCGGCCATTAGCGCGCTGTCTGTCAGCGGATTGGTGCAAGACCAGTTTTATTTTGTCGGTTTCCTCGCTGCGAAGTCAGGCCAACGGGAGCGACAATTACAAGCCTTAGTGTCCCTACCGGCAACCTTAATTTTTTATGAGGCACCGCATCGCATCATCGAAACGACGGAGGCGCTCTTGGCGGCGTTTGGTGCGCAAAGAGAAATCGTCTTCGCTCGGGAGTTAAGCAAATTATTTGAAGAAATAAAGCGCTGTCACTTAGGTGAAGCAATGGCTTGGCTGGCAGCGGATAAGCATAGGGAAAAGGGTGAATATGTAATTTTGCTAGCCGGTGCCGAGCCAGCCGATGAAGCCAAAGACCACGAAGCACAACGCATCCTCAGCATTCTGTTGGAAAGTTGCAGCGTCAAACAAGCAGCACAACTTGCCGCACAAATTACGGGACAAAAGAAAAACGCACTGTACGAATTGGCACTCACACTCAAATCAAGCAACGATGAAGAGAAGTGAGTTGCCGACGAACTTAGGCAGTTTAATTAAATACTCCCCAATTTTTTAAAAATTCACCCTGTTTGCGCTTTCCTTTAAAGCGTATAGAGAAAATACATTGGTGAGTATAAGGCAGCTTGCCGTTATGCTGAACTTTTGGTCGCGACGAAATTCACAAGTAATGAAAAAGATCAAAAGCACTCAACACAGAGGTAAAGCGATGCTTTAGGAAAGAGGCACCGAGAAAAACAAAGGATCGTTGCTCTTTGTCATTGCTTTCCCTCTGTGTCTCTCTCGTAAAGCATCGCTTTACCTCTGTGTTGGGAGGTTTGTTTTTCCTTCTTAAAACGAGACTTTACTTTTGCCAACACTCAATCCGAACATAGCCCTTAACGCTGAACGACCAACGCTTTCGCCGCGGCTAAATCTTGGTGCTGCGCGATCAGGCTCAGTGCCTCACTGCGGCTCGCGAAGGGACCACTAATCAAGCGGTAAAGACTACCGACTTGTACGATATCGAAATCGGGTAATTGCTTGGCTAAGCGTTGTTTAAAGCGCGACAAATTCATTTCTGCATTTGCCCGGATCGCGTAGGCGCCGACTTGGATGTAGTACCCGCTACTTTGGCTGACATTGCCGCTCTGCGCGTTAGTTGTGCTGGCTTCCGGCTGGCTCAGTTTTTCGATTGGCAATTTCTCTTGCGCGGCGATCAAATCCTCTATGCTTTGCTGTGTTGCCGCGTTGTGCGATGAGTTATCGCGCGACTCCGCTTGTGGTGACGCCACCTTTTCAATTGCGATGGGGTTAGGATTTACCTGCCTCACTGGCAGATTCGACGCGATGTTCGTGGGTTGATTCTTTCGGTTTTCTGCCATGCGATCGATATCTTCAGGTAAGAGACGTTCGACTTCCAATACGGTGCTGCCCTTGCCTACATAGCCTAGCTTCAAGGCTGCTGTGTAAGACAAGTCGATAATGCGTGAGGAGTGAAATGGGCCGCGATCATTGATGCGCACAATAATTTGTTTGCCATTTTCTAAATTGGTAACGCGCGCGTAAGACGGTATGGGCAAGATGGGGTGTGCTGCGGTAATTTGATACATGTCATAACGCTCACCCGAGGAAGTTTTTTGGCCGTGGAACTTTTTACCGTACCAGCTCGCCATCCCTCTTTGTTTATACGGCGTGGTTGCGTCGGTTATCGGCGTATACGTTTTACCAAAGACGGTATACGGTTTATTGCCGGAACGTGAAAAAGGTTCCAAGGTCGGAATCGGTTCCACCACTGACTCTAAATCAGGCGGTGGATTATCGCCCGGGCCATCGTCTTTGTAGTAACCGCCCTTGCCGCTTGCGCTACCCGTTTGCGATGGCGTGGACGGGACGCTGGGCGGGTTCGCACTGCGGTTTGCGTTGCCCGTATTGTTGCTCGCCGCGGCGGGCTGAGTGCTGGGTACTTTGTTTGACTTTGGGGCGCTTCCACAAGCGGCGAGAAGAAGGCAGATGGCAAGAACCAAGCCTCCTTGGGAGA
>JAIETO010000160.1 GCA_019745005.1 Burkholderiaceae bacterium | reverse complement strand
CCATTAATGGCGGGCCTCAGTGCCAGTTTGTTCGGCGCAAATACCTTAGCACTGCAAATTGCCCTGCTCACGCTGTTTCTCGTGCTTTTCATTGCGTTAAAGCGCCAGCATTTCTCTAGCCCCATTTCACAATAAACAAAATAAACAAGACGAATTGTTTTAATTGCTGGACTTTGAGATACATTAAATCCAGAAAAGCCACCATAGTAGCGTTTGTGTTTTTAAAGCCAAAGAATCGATCAAACAGTTTTGCGTGCCTCGATTGATTTTAACGATGAGTGTTGGTTTTAAACGCAAATATAAACCTATCTTTCACTTTTCTGGACATGATCATGCACAACTTACCAGCATCAAATTCAACAACTGCCTCGCTACGTTTTTATAGCGATGCTTCACTTTATCTCGCGCTTGCCATTATTTATTTTTGGTTTGGCGGTATGAAATTCACCGGTTATGAAGCGGCTGGAATTCGCCCTTTGGTCGAAAATAGCCCGCTTTTGAGTTGGTTTTACAACTTCTTTTCAACTCAAGGATTTTCCTATTTTTTAGGCGTACTTGAGTTGAGTGTGGGCGGTTTGATTTTTGTTGGATTATTTCGTCCACTCGCGGCCGTCTTGGGTGGCGTGATGTCAGCGGGTTTGTTCTTTACAACACTGAGTTTCATGATCAGTACGCCCGGTGTATTCGAACCTTCATTGGGCTTTCCAGCAATTAGCGTTGCACCAGGCCAGTTTCTGCTGAAAGATTTAGTCCTGTTCTGCGCTTCATTGTGGGTTGCACTTAATGCTTGGGAGCGCTCACGGGTTGCCAACTAAAAAACTTCAGCGACTGAATTTTTTGGAAGCATCAGGCTTATTGCTTTCTAGGGTGGGAAAAAAGCGCGCTTTGATGCGCGTTTTTTTTCTAAGCCAAAGATAATTCGAATGATTAGACATACTGCCACTTTTTTGTAAGTAAGTATGTCTTTTTCGCTTACAAATAAAGCGTACTAAAATAATACAGCAGCATGTATGTTAATTTATGCGCTTTTTTCGCATCGACCCATTTCAATATGGCGCAGATTTTATAAAAAAAAATCTCGCAGAAAACCTAAATTGCCCGCCTATAATGGAAACTCTTTCTCACTAATTTGACTGGTAAAAATCGACGCGATAGGCGTGGAGTTATCAGCTAAAACGGTAGCTCACTTCATCTAAGGAGTTCGTTCATGTCACTGATTACGACACATCCTCACGGCAATTTTTGTTGGGTTGAACTTGCCACCACAGACCAGACAAGCGCCAAGGCGTTTTATGCACAGTTGTTTGGTTGGACGATTGCAGACCAAGATATGGGGCCAGACGGGCTGTATACCATTTTCAAACTCAAAAATGTTGACGCTGCTGCAGCGTATACCTTGCATCCGCAACGCATGGCTGGCGTGCCTCCGCATTGGACCTTATACGTTGCCGTCGATGACGCCGATGCAAGTGCCGCACGCTGTGTGGAATTAGGCGGCGCACAAATTGCGCCACCATTTAATGTGCACGATTTAGGTCGCATGGCGATGATGAAAGATCCCGGCGGTGCTGCCCATGTTGCGTGGCAGGGCATGGCCAATCCGGGGATTGGTATAGCACACGAGGTAGGCGCGTTGTGCTGGGGTGAGCTGAATACAAACGACACGGCCAAAGCAAAGAATTACTACAGCCAATTGTTTGGTTGGGAATTAAAAACCGGCAATGCAGGTGGCATGGAATACACGGAGATTTTGCAAAACGGTAAGCCGATAGGCGGCATTGCAGACTTGCCAGCGGGCGTGAATGCGCCACCGCACTGGCTGCCCTATTTTGGCGTGAGCGATTGCGAGGCCACGGCCGCACAAGTCACCGCCTTAGGTGGCAAAGTGATTTTGGCACCGCTAGCAATTTCAGAAAAAAGCCGAATTGCCGTCATGCTCGATCCACAAGGTGCTGTGTTTGCCGTGTATCAGGAATAAGCTTCCCTTGGGCATCAGGCTAGCCTGCTGTAATGAAAGGTTTAGCATAGCGTTGGGTTTATTATTCGCGTTATCGCAGGCTCGGGTAAATCCTTTCCCAACACATTTTCAGCGCATTTAACCGCACATTTCTTCACGATAAATCAATTGATTCAAGCGTCCAATGAGCCGACAAGACAACGTATAGTCGCGATTGATGTATTGCGCGGTTTTGCCCTATTTGGCGTGCTGATGGCTAATATCATAGAGGCTTTCCGCATTTCACCGCTTGAGCATTTGGTCGCCCAAGCCGAGCCCGAGACGTGGGTTGATCGACTCGCCTTGGGTCTTGTTAGTGAGTTATTTTCATTCAAGGCAATTTGCCTATTCTCGATGTTGTTCGGCTACGGTCTCGCCATGCAGTACGATACATTTAGCAGGTTTCGTGCTGCACTACCGATTTTACTGCGTCGCTTGCTGATTCTTTTGTTGTTTGGTTTGCTTCACATGCTGCTCATTTGGAATGGCGACATCCTGACACATTACGCCATTGTGGGCTTGATCTCTTTGCCGTTTTTACTTATGCGCAAAACCTATTTATTGCTGGGTGCGAGTCTTTCCTTGGTGATTTTTTTAATCCCGCAATGGCAACCATGGACGATTCATTGGGCTAGTGAAGCGCAATTACGATCTGCCATCAATGCTGCAAATGAAGTGATTCCTGGCGGTAGCTACCTTGAAATAATTCGTCTCGGTTGGCGCGAATTACCATTGATTTTTCCCCTCGATCAATTCATCTTTCCACGTACACTAGGCCTTTTTTTGTTTGGTGCATGGTGTCATCGGGTAGCACTTGTGCAAAAAATACAGTTGCATCGTAGGCGGTATCGGTTTTTTGCATTAGCTACGGTGATTTTGTATTTGTTGGAATCAGGCGCAGAACAATTTGACCTTTTCTTTGAATACGCCAAATTAGCCGATGCTTTGGTCAACGTGGCGCCTATCTTACTTTCTATGGGCTATGCAGCTTTTGTGTTAAGTATTCGTGATGTAACAGTGAATGATGAGAGCCAAGGTTTTCAAGGCTCAGCCACCCAAACCTTCGCCGCTGTTGGAAAAATGGCTTTTACTAATTATTTGATGCAATCGGTATTGCTTACTTGGATCTTCTATGGCTACGGCCTCGGCCAATTCAATAAAATGGGTGAAGCCAAGGCGTTTGTATTGGGTTGCGTAATTTATCTTGGCCAAATTGTGTTTAGCCTAATGTGGTTAAGACGTTTTCAGCTTGGACCATTGGAATGGCTTTGGCGCTCGATGATGTTTGGGCGTTGGCAGCCACTCTTTGTACCTACCGCACGACGATCAGAATAGAGGCGATACGAATCAAGTGAAGTGCTTGGTGCGCACCAAACACTCTTAGTTGTTAAAAACAACTAAGATAGTTGTAAATTTTAACTAAGCTGTTAAAATTATTGCGATTACTTCTTTTTACGTAGTTGGTCCGGCAAAAATCGAGACTCAGCTACCAAAAAATGAAAACTGCGCTGAGCAATCGCCACACTAATTTTCATTCAACAACTCTGTGCAAACCGTTGATTTTCGAACCAATGTTTTTATATGCAAGTCACCAATCATCCAAGCGGCATCATCACAATTAAGGACTTTCTTTCGGAGAATGAGTGTGCCGCCCACATTCAATTTGGCGAAGAAATGGGCTTCCATGCGGCAACCGTGCAGAGCAGGGGCGGTGCTCGACTGATCGAAGAGGTGCGAAACAACGATCGCATTATTTTTGATGAATTTTCGCTAGCCAAGTCCTTATACGACCGCTTGTCGGAAAATCTCCCGGCACGGCTTAACGATTGGGAAGTCGCTGGATTGAATGAACGCTTTCGTTTTTATCGTTACCATCCGGGCCAGTACTTTAAGTGGCATAAAGATGATTTCTTTGTTCGCAACGAGAGCGAAGTGAGTTTATTGACGCTTTTAATTTTTTTGAATAGCGATTTCGAGGGCGGCGCAACTGAGTTCCAATGGGACCGTGTGCAGCCGGAAACCGGGATGGCTTTAATTTTTCCCCACAAAATGCGGCATCAAGGCGCCGAGATCGTGCGCGGCTCGAAGTATGTTTTGCGTAGTGATGTGATGTATCGGAAACTAATCGCGTGAGCGCATTCACTTTGCATGAATGCGCTCCGATTTAATTTAACTGGCGCCTTCTTCGCATCATCAAGGAATTTGGCGCGATACCCAATAAGGCTCCTAGTGCGCTTCTTCCCAATTCCCGCCCACGCCAACTTCAGCCAGTAGCGGCACTTTAAGTTCTGCCACGTGCGCCATCAGCAGCGGTAGCTTTTCTTTCACTAACTCTAGCTCGCCATCTGGCACTTCGAGCACTAATTCGTCGTGCACTTGCATGATCATTTTGGTGCTGAGTCGTTCTTGTTCTAGCCAGTTTTGCACTGCAATCATGGCAAGTTTGATCAGATCAGCGGCCGTGCCTTGCATGGGCGCGTTAATGGCGGCGCGCTCTGCACCTTGGCGGCGCGGGCCATTGGGGCTGTTGATTTCTGCTAACCATAAGCGGCGGCCAAATACTGTTTCTACATAGCCTTGTGCTTTTGCTTGGGTGCGCGTGTCGGCCATGTATTGCGCGACACCGGGGTAACGTTGAAAATATTTGTCGATGTAGCTTTGGGCTGCACTGCGCTCTATGCCCAAATTACCCGCCAATCCAAATGCACTCATGCCGTAGATGAGGCCAAAGTTAATCACTTTGGCGTAGCGTCGTTGTTCGCTGGTGACTTCTGGCAGTGTCACGCCAAAAATTTCTGAGGCCGTTGCGCGATGCACGTCTTCACCCGCAGCGAAGGCGTTGAGCAAGCTCGTATCGCCCGAAATATGCGCCATGATGCGCAGTTCAATTTGCGAATAATCGGCAGACACAATCTGGCAGCCGGGCGCGGCAATAAAAGCTTCGCGTATCCGCCTACCTTCTGCAGTACGCACAGGAATGTTTTGTAAATTCGGGTCGTTAGAGGCTAAACGCCCTGTCACGGCCACAGCTTGGGCGTAGTTGGTATGCACCCGACCGGTCATTGCATTGACCATTTTGGGTAACTTATCGGTGTAAGTTGATTTCAGCTTGGCGAGGCCGCGGTATTCCAACAACACTTTGGGCAAGGGATAATCTTCTGCCAGTTTTTGTAGCACTTCTTCGTCGGTTGAAGGTGCGCCGGATGGAGTTTTTTTCACTACGGGCAAGCCCAATTTGGTAAAGAAAATCTCGCCCAATTGTTTGGGTGAATTCAGATTAAACGGCTGCTCTGCCAATTCGTAAGCTTTCTGTTCCAGCTCTAATAAGCGGGTGCCAATCTCATGCGATTGGGTGGCAAGTAAATCTTTGTTGATGAACACACCGTTGCGCTCAATTTTTTGCAGCACGACTGCGGTGGGCAATTCGATTTCGCGGTAGATGCGCAAGAGCTTTGCGTCATGTTCAATTTGTGGCCACATCGCTTGATGTAAGCGCAAGGTAATGTCGGCATCTTCCGCCGCATAATCTGTGGCACGTTGTATCTCGACTTCATCAAAACCAATTTGCGAAGCGCCTTTGCCGCAGACCTCTTCAAAGCTAATGGTTTTGTGAGCTAGATGGCGTAGTGCCAAGCTGTCCATATCATGTGATTTGTGCGATTCAAATACGTAGGACTGTAGCAAAGTGTCGTGCGCGATACCTTGTAAATGCACGCCATGATTGGCGAAAATATGGCTGTCGTATTTGAGGTTTTGCCCGACCTTTAATTGTTTGGCGTCTTCCAGCCACGGCTTTAATTTGGCAAGTACGAATTCGCGTGACAGTTGTTCGGGCGCACCGGGATACCGATGCGCAACGGGAATGTAGGCTGCCGTCCCAGGCACGCAACAAAGCGAAATGCCGACTAACTGCGCGTTCATGGGCTCTAAGGACGTGGTTTCTGTGTCCACCGCAGTTAACGGAGCGGCGCTGATGGTGGCGAGCCACGCATCGAGCGCGGCTTCTGTGAGTATCGTTTCGTAGTGGGTTTGCGTTGGTTTTGTTGGCGCGTGTGCTTCAACTGGTGTTGACGTTTGGTCGGCAAATAAACCACCTTGCGCTGGGTTATTGTGGGTGAGCGGCGTGGCATTAGCGGTAGCGTCACCACTCAGTTCCCGTAACCAACTTTTGAAGCCGTAACGTGTAAAGAACGCGATCATCGCTTCTTTACTTTCCTCTTTCGCGACCAACGATTCACCAATTGAAATATGGTGTGCCGTTAAATCGCAGTCGGTTTTTACTGTGATCAAAACGCGACCTTGCGGCAACCAATCGAGCGCACTACGCAGGTTATCGCCTACCACCCCTTTGATCTTTTCCGCATTGGCGATCACGCCATCTAAGCTATCGTATTCGCCAAGCCATTTGACCGCGGTTTTGGGGCCGCATTTCGCAACCCCTGGTACGTTATCGACGGTGTCGCCAATCAGCGTCAAATAATCGATGATGCGATTAGGTGGCACGCCGAATTTATTCAGTACGCCTGCTTCGTCGAGTTTTTCGTTACTCATCGTATTGATGAGCATGACGTTGGCATTCACCAATTGGGCTAAATCTTTGTCGCCAGTTGATATCACGGTGCGCATGTTGAGCTGCGTTGCCTCAACTGCCAGCGTGCCAATCACGTCGTCTGCTTCCACGCCTTCAACCATCAAAATCGGCCAGCCCATGGCGCGCACGGCTTCGTGAATAGGCTCAATTTGCAAACGCAAATCGTCAGGCATGGGCGCCCGTTGAGCCTTATAGTCAGCGTACAAATCATCGCGGAACGTTTTGCCCTTTGCATCGAAAACGCAGGCGATGTACTCAGCGGGAAAGTCTTGCCGCAAACGGCGTAACATATTGATCATGCCGTAGATCGCACCGGTTGGTTCGCCCCTTGGATTGCGTAAATCAGGCATCGCATGAAACGCGCGGTACAAGTAGCTTGAGCCGTCGACAAGTAGTAGAGTTTTTTGCATAAGGAATGTTATGGAAGACAGCAGAAAAAGAATTTTGAAATTGCGTCAAACATCTGACCCAGACCGCGCAACCGCACTGAAAGCGCGGGAATCGTGGCATATGTTGACGATTATGGCAGAGTTTATCGAGTCCACGGAACGCTTATCGAACGTACAACCGGCAGTGACGATTTTCGGTTCCGCGCGAATTGCCATTGACGACCCGTATTACATGATGTGTGTTGATCTGTCGCGCCGCTTGTCCGATGCAGGTTTTGCGGTGATTTCGGGCGGCGGGCCGGGCATTATGGAGGCCGCCAACAAGGGCGCTTTTGATGGGGCGTCTGCGTCTGT
>JAIETO010000177.1 GCA_019745005.1 Burkholderiaceae bacterium | reverse complement strand
CTTTCTTTCAGCGTGAACGCACAAGCCGCTGGCGAAGCAAAAAATGTCATCTTCTTCTTGGGCGATGGTATGGGCCCCTCCACGGTGACTGCGGCGCGCATCTACAAATACGGCGAAGACGGCAGCTTAACCATGGACAAAATTGAACGCACAGCGCGTATCAAAACGTATTCAAACGATGCCCAAACCACCGATAGCGCACCCTCCATGGCGGCGTACACGACGGGCGTCAAAATGAATAACGAAGTGATTGCTATGTCGGCTGAAACCATTGCTACGGCGCCGGGTAGAGACGCCAACGGCAACCTCACCATTAACAATTGTGCCGCAACTGGCAACGGCGTATCAGTTCCCACGATCTTGGAATTGGCGAAAGCCAAAGGCAAAGCGGTGGGTGCAATCACGACCACAGAATTAACCCATGCAACGCCGGCTGCGACGTATTCGCATATTTGTCATCGCAATGCCCAATATCACATTGCCGCACAATCCGTACCTGGTGGCGTTGGTTACAACGCTGCGTTGGGCGAAGGGGTAGATGTCTTGATGGGTGGTGGTCGCAACCATTACACACCGTACGACGCAAGTACCAACAAAACTGGCCGCGCCGATGGTCGAAATTTATTGACCGAATTCGCCGCCAAGGGCTACACCGTTGCAGCGACAAAAGCGGAGATGGCAGTCGCACCAAACAACAAGAAGTTTGTTGGCATTTACAGCAGCCGTAGCCATTTGGAATATGAATTAGACCGCACGGCAACGCCGCCAGTAGGCGAGGGTGCCAACCAACCGAGTTTGGCAGAAATGACTGTGAAGGCGATGGATTTGTTGTCAGGTAACGCCAATGGTTACTTCTTGATGGTGGAAGGTGGTCGCATCGATCACGCATTGCACGCAACCAATGCAAAGCGCGCTTTGGTCGACACCATTGCGTTTGATGATGCAATCAAGGCGGCCTTAGATAAAGCCCGCGCCACTGACCCAACGCTGGCCAACACACTAATCGTCGTCACCGCCGACCATGACCATACCTTAGCCTTCAACGGTTATGGCAAGCGCGGTAATCCGATTTTGGACATCAATCGCGACTACAAAACCGGCTTGCCGAGCAAGGATGCGGATGGCAACACCTACTCGACCTTGGTGTTTGGTAACGGCCCGAACCGCCCTAACCTGCGCACGAACTTAGATAGCGCGACTGTCTTAGGTGACAACTACCTACAAGAAACCGGTGTGCGTTTGTCTAGCGAAACGCACGGTGGTGGCGATGTGAAATTGTTTGCTACCGGTGCAGGTTCAAAAGCGTTTAAAGGTACTTTGGATAACACCAAAGTATTTGGCCTGTTGAAGACGGCGTTCGGTTTCTAAAACAATCTGCGTTGTAACAAAACGCTGGCTTTTTTTGTTGGTGCGCCTTGCCTTGCAAGGTGCACCTTTTTACATTTATCGCAAACATGCGTTACCCAAGATCCTTTATGAAAATCAACTTGTCGGTTCTATTTCTTGCTGTCGTTTCCAATTCTAGCTTTGCCAATACGAGTGCACCTGATCTTGATATCCAGATTCGCTATTACAGTAAAGTCGTTACGGCAGAAGGTGTGACGCGCGAAGCGCGCTATGAAGAAAAAATGCTACGTCGCCCTGGGCACGTTTGGGTAGAGCGTGTTTTACCTGAGAACCGCGAACATGCCGAACATCAGGCAAGCGAATCGGGTGCACAAAACAAAGACAAACACGTTGGCGAGCATAAACATTTCAACCACGTCGTTACACCACGCCACGTGAGCCTTGCACAGAACCAAGTGAGTGTCGAATACATCGACGCAAAGAACAAACAACGCATCGCCATCCCACCTGCGGAATACAGCAATGTCAATTTCGATGGTTCGTGGGAAAACAGTTTTTACCTGATTGACCCAAAGTGGATCAAAACCATGCCGCGCACCAATCGCGCTTCCCCCATTGCTGGCGCGGTCTGGCATGAGAGTGAGAAAAATGGCATTTTTGATCGCGTGCTGTGGAGCGAACAAAAACAAATACCCTTGTTGATTGAAAGCGGCGACAAAAAAGGCAGCTTCTTCCGTCGCGTAGAAATCAAGCCCATGAACACGCTAAGCGGCAACTTACCATGGCAGTCGCTGAAAAATTTGGCGCAAAAAGAATATTCTGATTTTTTGGACTGATTTTGAAACAATATTCTCACTGCCCGTGTGAAGCGTACAAGTAGCGAAACATTGGCTCACGGCGCCAATTCAGCAAAAAGCTTTGGCAGTTTGCTGGATCCACGCAGACGAAGAATCAATTGTTAAAAATCAATAAATTGTTTTGGATTTTGGCGTCAGGTCAAACTTTACCTTGTCGTCGTTGACGCTTGGGCGTATCTTTTCTTTTCTGAGAGAAACTTAAGTTATCCCGTTATTTTTAACCTCACGAGGTAAATAATGAACATTTTTAAACTTCGCATTGGTGCTCGTTTATACGGTGCATTCGCAATTTTACTAATCCTCTTATGCGCCAGTTCGTTTGTAGGTTGGCGCTCATTGACCAAACAAAAAAATCAAATTTTTGAGATTACGGAAGTTTTTCAACAAAAAATTCTACTTTCGACAAAGATGCGTAACAACTTGAACATCGTTGTGCGAAATGTCGGCAATTACGTGCTTTTTAAAGAGCCGGAGGCGCGAAAAAAATATAAAGACCAAATAGTCGAGGCACGTGGCAATGTGGATTCAGCCATTGATGAGCTGGGTAAATCAATGAAAAGCGAGGAAGAAAATAAGGCTTATGACGCGATTTTGGAACATCGAAAAATTGCACGCCCATTTTTAAAGAAAGTCCTTGAACAAGTTGACGCAGGTACAGATGACGAAGCCATCGCCACATTTAAAACAGCACAAGAAAAAGTAGATGAATGGTTTGTTACGGTTTCGCAAATGGTGGAGTTACAAAAGAAGAGCTCTGCCAATTACAATGAGATGGTGCAATCAGACAGCAAGTTTTCGATCAATTTAATTTTCAGTCTTGCCCTGCTCTGTATAGGACTTGGAGCGCTATTAGCATGGAGTATTACTCGCTCGGTCACACAGCCTATCAATGAAGCAATACGCATCACCGAAGTCGTCGCAGCAGGTGACCTGACTGCAAATATCGATACCCATTCTCATGATGAGACTGGTCAATTAATGACCGCCTTGAAGTCGATGAACGATAGCTTGGTGAGCATTGTGAAGCAAGTGCGTACTTCTACCGATGCGATAGCTACAGGTTCTAGCGAAATCGCCGCAGGGAATATGGATTTATCTTCACGCACAGAACAGCAAGCGGGTTCGTTAGAAGAAACCGCGTCGTCGATGGAAGAACTCACGAGCACCGTGCGTCAGAACGCCGACAATGCACGACAAGCCAACCAGTTAGCCGTTACCGCATCTGATGTGGCGACCCGTGGCGGCAGTATCGTGACGCAAGTCGTCGATACCATGGGTTCCATCAATACTTCATCGAAAAAGATTGTTGACATCATTGGTGTGATTGATGGGATTGCGTTTCAAACCAATATTTTGGCGTTAAATGCTGCGGTGGAAGCTGCGCGGGCTGGTGAGCAGGGGCGTGGTTTTGCCGTGGTGGCATCAGAAGTACGCAGTTTGGCACAACGTTCAGCGGCAGCGGCGAAAGAGATTAAAGAGTTAATTGGTAATTCGGTTGAGCAAGTTGAAATTGGCACCAAATTGGTAGACCAAGCGGGTGCCACCATGATGGAAGTGGTGGAGAGCGTGAAGCGCGTGACCGATGTGGTAAGCGAAATTACGGCAGCCAGCCAAGAACAAACTTCCGGCATCGATCAAATCAATATCGCGATTACCCAAATGGACCAAGTCACGCAACAAAATGCGGCTTTGGTCGAAGAGGCGGCGTCTGCCGCTGAGTCCTTGCAAAACCAAGCAAATATTTTGGTGGATGCCGTCAGCGTGTTTAAGTTGGCGGGCGATGCGGGTGGAATGCGCAAAGGTGCGGCGGCGAGAAATGAGAAAAAAGAACCCGTTGTTGCAAAGGCTGCGCCTACGATGAAAAAACCCACTGCTAAATCCCAGCGTCCGGCTTTGGTAGCGAATGCGCCTAAGAATGAGACCAAAACCAAGGCGCCCGCTGCGGATGATTGGGAAGAGTTTTAGTTTTCCTACGACCCAGTTCGATCGTGGTTTCTTGCGGGGGGATTAAGGCGTAAGGGGGAAGGTGGGTTTGTTTCGCACGCCTCCAACACGCTATCTCAAAGCAATTTCGACTAAATCTTTTAGCCCATTTTTTGCGCCTTCCCTCGCGTTGGCGCTTTTTTACGCGTCAACTCATTATTCAGAAATTGCTTAAAATAGCTCATTCTCTAATCAACGGCTTTATCCTTTCGCGATAGTTCTGTCGTCCCCACGGAGAATATTTACTTTCCGTTCCCTGTTGTTCAAATCCAATTTAATAGTTAAAGTTAATTTATAGTATGTTTATAATTAATTGGAGCTATTGACTCCCAACCCCTAGACTAAGCTTGGCAATACCGTTGTAACAAAATAGTTGTATCAACCTCGTTGTATTAACTTAACTACGGAGATATGTATGTCAAACGAAGCGAAATGTCCGTTTTCAAAAACTGCTTTATCTGGTGCTGTTGCTGGTGTTCGCACCAATGCAGACTGGTGGCCCAATCAACTCAACCTCAAAATACTGCACCAACACTCAGAAAAGTCCGACCCCTTAGGCAAAGACTTTAACTACGCTGAAGAGTTTAAAAGCTTGGATGTCGATGCCGTCGTGAAGGATTTACACGCCTTGATGACCGACTCGCAAGATTGGTGGCCAGCAGATTATGGCCACTATGGCCCCTTGTTTATTCGCATGGCGTGGCACAGCGCAGGCACGTATCGGATTACCGATGGTCGCGGTGGTGCGGGTTCTGGTTCCCAGCGCTTTGCCCCTTTAAATAGCTGGCCAGATAACGGCAATTTGGATAAAGCGCGCCGCCTTTTGTGGCCCATCAAGCAAAAATATGGCCGTAAAATTTCTTGGGCAGATTTAATGATTTTGGCGGGCAACGTCGCGCTCGATTCCATGGGCTTTAAAACCTTTGGCTTTGCGGGCGGACGTGAAGACATTTGGGAACCAGAAGATGACATTTACTGGGGCCCAGAAAACAAATGGTTAGACGATCAACGTTATAGCGGTGAACGTGAACTTGCAACGCCACTGGGCGCCGTGCAAATGGGTTTGATCTACGTGAACCCAGAAGGGCCGAATGGCAACCCCGACCCCGTTCTATCAGGGCGCGATATTCGCGAAACCTTTGCCCGCATGGCGATGGACGATGAAGAAACCGTAGCATTAACAGCAGGTGGCCATACCTTCGGTAAAGCGCACGGTGCGGCTGACCCCGGCAAATACGTGGGACCAGAACCGGAAGGCGCAGGCATCGAAGAGCAAGGTCTGGGTTGGAAGAATAGTTTTGGCAGCGGTAAAGGCGTGCACACCATCACCAGCGGGATCGAAGGCGCATGGACACCCAACCCGATCAAATGGGATAACGGCTATTTCGAAACCCTGTTTGGCTATGAATGGGAACTCACTAAGAGCCCCGCAGGCGCGCAACAGTGGACACCCAAAGACGCCAGTGCAAAAACCACGGTGCCCGACGCGCACGACCCAGCGTTACGTCACGCCCCGATGATGACCACGGCGGACATGGCCATGCGCATGGACCCCGCTTACGAAAAAATCTCCCGTCGCTTCATGGCAAATCCGCAGGAATTTGCCGATGCGTTTGCGCGTGCTTGGTTCAAACTCACGCACCGCGACATGGGACCGATCACGCGCTATCTAGGCCCCTTGGTACCGAAAGAAGAATTGATCTGGCAAGACCCGATTCCGAAACTCGATCATGCCGTCGTCAACGAGCAAGATATTGCTGCGCTAAAAACCCAATTGCTCAATGCTGGGCTAAGCATCGCTCAACTGGTAACAACAGCATGGGCATCAGCCTCCACCTTCCGCGGCTCAGACAAGCGTGGTGGTGCAAACGGCGCGCGCCTGCGCTTAGCGCCGCAAAAAGATTGGGCAGCGAATCAACCCGCCGTGCTGCAAACGGTTTTAAGCAAGCTCACAGCAATTCAGCAAAGCTTTAACGCGGCACAATCTGGCGGCAAGAAAATCTCTTTGGCCGACCTGATTGTTTTAGGTGGTTGCGCTGGAGTAGAAGCGGCGGCAAAAAAAGCCGGTGTGGAAGTGAAAGTGCCATTCACGCCCGGCCGCATGGATGCCAGCGCAGAGCAAACTGATGCCGCTTCTTTTGCCCCGCTTGAACCCATTGCCGATGGTTTCCGTAACTACCTGCGCCCTGGCTTAGAAGCAGCAGCGGGAGAACTATTCATCGATAAGGCGCAGTTACTCACTTTAACGGCACCAGAAATGACGGTGCTGTTAGGTGGCTTGCGTGGCTTGAATGCCAACACGGGCGGCGCGCAACACGGCGTCTTCACGACTCGCCCAGAAACTTTAACGAATGACTTCTTCGTCAATTTGTTAGATATGAACACGCAGTGGCAGAAGTCGAGCACGGAAGGCGTTTTAGAAGGGCGTGACCGCAAATCTGGCGCAGTGAAATGGACGGGCACAGTAGTCGATTTGATCTTCGGCTCCAACTCGCAATTGCGCGCTTTGGCCGAAGTGTATGCGGCAGGTGATGCACAAAACATGTTCGTGCATGACTTCGTAGCGGCATGGAATAAGGTGATGAACTTAGATCGATTTGATCTGGCGTAAATCGGGCATAGTTAAAATTAACCCAGATATTCCATTAGGATTTGCGACGATGGTGGATGCACTTTTCGAGGCATTTTCGTTGCGAATGAGGCGTCAATAGCCAGCTATTGGCAACGAAGAGCAGCGAAAATGACCGAAAATGCGCCGCCAGCTCGCGAATAGCGCTGTAAGCGCGCCTAATGGAAAATCTGGGTTACGCACGCTGTGTCGGCAACCACGACACAGCGCGCTTTTTTGTTGCGACTACGAAGCAATTTCTTCCTGTAGAGACCTTCGCAAATAAAGCATATCAAGGGCATACTTAGCTAAGTTTGTGCACGAACGGGTAAAGTTCTCGAACACGCGAGCAACAACAGAGCCGCCTATCAATTTGATTTACGCTAAACTAAATCTTCTCTCAAACTCATTCATCTCCTTATGAGACCCGTAAAGCAACCCGACCTAAAAACCGTGCTGTTAGCCAGCGGGTTTGTGCTGACACTCTCGATGGGCGTGCGGCATGGTTTTGGTTTTTGGTTGCAGCCGATTTCCC
>JAIETO010000148.1 GCA_019745005.1 Burkholderiaceae bacterium | reverse complement strand
GTCATCATCAAACGCACTATCGATTTAGGCCAAACGGTTGCCGCTTCATTCCAAACACCCAATCTGTTCCAGATTGCAAAAGACCTCACCAAAATGCAGATTGATACCAGCGTCTCTGAGGCGGATGTGGGCGCGCTCAAAGAAGGACTGGCGGCGCGCTTCGTTGTCGATGCTTATCCAGATCGTGAATTTGAGGCAACGCTGCGTCAGTTTCGTCTAGCCGCCAATGTGCAACAAAATGTGGTGACGTACAACGTGGTACTGGACGTAGAGAACAAGGATGAATTATTGAAACCTGGCATGACTGCACAAGTGCGCCTCGTTGTGGGTAACAAACAAAACGTTATGCGTATTCCCACCGCGGCGCTGCGTTTCAAGTTAAGCGAAGAAGACCTCGCTAAGGAAGCCAAAGCCAAGAAAGCGCAAGAAGAGAAAACCGGCGTGAAACAAAAGGAAGAACCAATCGTACCTGCGCCAGAGCCAGAAGATGACATTGCGTTCCGCAGTAAAAACGAAGTCACGCGCTCCTTCAAAATTTATAAACTTGACGATAAAAATCAGGCCAAACCCGTTGACATAAAAATCGGCTTATCAAATTTCCGCTATACCGAAGTGGTTTCTGGCGAGTTGAACTTAAACGATAAAGTCATCACGCGTTCGCTGGCAAAAACCAGTGGTGAAAAGTAAAAGCCTTTCAGTGAACGCGAATATGAACCAAGCAATGAAAAACAACGATGCGTCAAAGCATGAAGTCGGAAAAACACTGATTGATATTCGCGCTATAACCAAAAGTTATTTTTCTAGTGGCGTAGAAACCAAGGTGTTATTTGGGATTGATCTGCAAGTTCCACAGGGTGATTTTTTGGCGGTGATGGGGCAATCTGGCTCGGGCAAATCCACCTTAATGAATATTTTGGGATGCCTAGACCAAGCGAGTACTGGCACTTATCAGTTAAACGGCGTCAATACGCTGAGCTTATCGCGCAGCGCTTTAGCGACAATACGCAATCGCACTATTGGTTTCGTGTTTCAAAGTTTCAACTTGATCAAACGCATGAGCGTGGCGGAGAACGTTGCCTTGCCCTTGATTTATGCGGGCTCTTCGCGCGACAAAGCCAACAAAAAAGCCTTGATTGAATTGGAGCGCGTGGGCTTGAAGGACTACGCAAAACGGCTGCCCAATCAACTCTCTGGCGGGCAGCAACAGCGGGTGGCAATTGCGCGCGCGCTGGTGGCCGACCCGCCTTTAATTTTGGCTGATGAGCCGACAGGAAATTTAGACACGCAAACCAGTAACGACATCATGGTGGCCTTCCAAAAACTCAATGAGGAACGCGGTATTACGATTTTGCTAGTAACGCATGAACCGGATATCGCCGCCTACAGCAAGCGCCTAGTACGTTTAAAAGATGGTCATGTCTTATATGATGGGCCTGCCGCTGAAGGGTTAAGGCAACTCGCACAAAGTCATGATGCGCATGTATTAGCGGGCGTCGAACAAGATCGTGCAAATCGTACGAATCGTGCTGATGGCGTATTGGAGGCAACACCATGAACGTGGTTCAAGTGATTATTGAAGCATTCCGCGCCATGAATGCAAACCGCCTTCGTACGGCATTGACTATGTTGGGCATTATCATCGGCATTACCTCGGTCGTGATGATGTTGGCGGTGGGTGAAAGCGCAAAAAAATTCATCGCCAAGGAATTAGAAACCTTGGGCAGTAACTTGATGATTATTTCGCCCGGTGCGAGTCGCGCGCAGGGCGTAAAAGCGCGCGCTGGCACGGCACCCTCCTTGTCGGTTGAAGACGCCGCCGCCTTGAATACTTTGAGTAGTTTGAACGGTGCCGCGCCTGCACTGCAGGGGTTCTTTCAACTGACTGTTGGCAATGAGAACTCAAACAATGCGGTGCTGGGAATAACTCCAGAAATGTTTGTCGTGCGCAATTGGAAAATTGCACAGGGTAATTACTTTAGTGAGACGGACATACGTTCAGCCGCGCGCATGGTCATTATCGGCAAAAAAATCGCCGAGCAATTTTTCTATAAAACCAACCCTATCGGTCAATTTATCCGTATTGATAACGTGCCGTTTCAGGTCAGTGGCGTGTTAGAAGGTGAAGGCCGCATGTTTGATGGCGGTGATCTGGGTGACATGGTATTAATCCCCATCACAGCGGCCCGCAGCACCTTAATTAAAAGCCCATTTCCCCGCAATGTGCATTACGTGGTGGTGCAGGGGAAAAGCGATAAAAGCTTAGCTGACGCAGAAGAAGATATTAAAGAAATGCTGCGAGACCGGCACCGAATCCGCGCTGATCAAGCTGATGATTTTCGCTTTGATAATCTGGCCTCGATTGCAGAAACTGGGGCAAAGATTAGTGCGGGTTTAGCGGCGATGTTAGGTGCGATTGGTGCGATTTCTCTCATCGTTGGCGGCATCGGCATTATGAACATCATGCTGGTGTCCGTGACGGAACGTACGCGTGAAATCGGTATTCGGATGGCCATAGGCGCAAAACCACGCGATGTCTTGTTGCAGTTTTTGACAGAGGCAGTGGTGATTTGTTTCGTCGGTGGTGTGTTTGGCATTTTGATTGCCATGGCAGGCGCGGCGGCGATTAATTCTACGGGCACTTTAGAGGTCGTGATCGGCGCTGGCGCCGTCACCATTGCGTGTGCGTTTTCTAGTTTTGTCGGTATCTTTTTCGGATTTTATCCTGCGCGTAGAGCCTCGAAATTATTGCCGGTGGATTGCTTGCGCTATGAATAATGTGGCCGTATGGTCATCTGGTCATGTGGTCAATTGCATGTCAGCGCGGGTTGCACCCGCCCTACTTGGTTTAATTTTTTCGTACCGTAAATAGGTGATACGTGAATAAGAAAGTTTTTTTTATCTTGTTGATTCTCTTTTTTGGCTTTCCCACGGAATCTAAAGCGATTGCCGATAAGGAATCGATTTTAGATAACACGCCTTTCCCCGATGGAGTATGGGATGGCGCCATGCGTTATGAAGGAACCTCTGGAGATGACACGCATACAACGTCGGAGGGAAAACCATTCTCAGGTGATTTGAGGGTCCTATTGACTGCTTGTTCAGGCGAAATAAAGTTCTGGCTTAAATCCGGCGACGCGCCCTATAAGGCAACACTTTCTACTTACCATCATTATTCTCACTTCGGAAATCATCTGATTTTTTATCAACACAATGCAATGGACGGTGAAAGCCCTCCTGATTGGGTTGAAACGCAAGCACTTTTTATCGTAGAAATTAACGAAAAATTGTTGCGTGCTCAATGGAGCAGATCGGTCAGCAATCCACGACTCGTCGATACGGACAAACTACGAAATTTTTTTGTCACTGGTGTAGTTACTTTGTCACGTGTGAGCAACAATTGTTCGAAAGAAGTACTTAACCCATTAAAAGATAAGACCGAATAGTCGAAAAGTAGTTTGCAAAAAATTCTAAACAAATGCGTCAAAATGAATCGGTAATTGCGTTGTTCCACTCGTATCGCAAAATCGCATAGCGTCGGTGACATGTTCGGCATTTTGATTTGCATGGAAGGTGCGACGACGATTAACCCCGCAGGCACTTTAGAGGTCGTGATCGGCGCAGGCGCCGTCACCATTGCGTGTGCGTTTTCTAGTTTTGTCGGTATCTTTTTCGGATTTTATCCTGCGCGTAGAGCCTCGAAATTATTGCCGGTGGATTGCTTGCGATATGAATAATGTAGTCTTGTTATCAAAATCAGCGCGGGTTGCACCCACCCTACTTGGCCACGTATTCAGTTAGTGTGACACCAGCGGGAAGCTTGTCGATAGGAAGTCTGGTGGAATGCAGCATTTGTATTTTCCAGACCCCGCTTTGCTTTCGTAATACGGCACTTTCTAGCCAAACAACTGCGCGACTCTTCTCGCCATTGGTAATCACAGCGCGGTTCCAGTAACTCACCCAAGCGACATCACCGTTTGCTTCTGAGCGCAACACATTAAAAAAATTCCGCCGCTTCGTGTCGCTCGGTTTCAGCAACTTAAGCAAGTCATCCAAATGCCAATCTTCGCCCTGTTCTAATAACTGGAAATCTTCGGTGACTAGTGCTCGCATTTTTGTCTGATCAGGAACCGATAACGCCGCAAAGAATTCCTGCACCGCATAAAACGGTGCATCTTGTGCTGAACAGCTCAGGCAAAAAGTTAAAAGTAGAGTGGAAAGAGAGACTTTTATTTGATTCATTTTTGTTCCTAATTTGTGTTGCGCATACAAAAACGCTGTTGACTCAATCTCGATGGCGTTTCGCTATAAAGGTCGTGAAATCTACCTATGTTTCGACAAACTAAAGCTCATGAAACGCCAACGGTCATGAAATGCTATTGGTGCTTCGACGCCGTCATACACAGCCCGATCAACAAAACCGCGCGATTCGTATAAGCGATGCGCGGCTTTCATAAATGGCGCTGAATCAAGATAAATATGTTTGTAACCAAGTTCCCGCGCATCTAACAAGAGGCGATCTAGCATTATTTCACCTAGCTTTTGACCGCGACACTGAGGACGCACATAAAAGCGTTTTAGTTCGGCGACACCCTCGCAAAGAAAACGCAAGCCACCCATGCCTACCAATTGATTCTCCGCAATCACCAAATAAAATACCCCTTGGTTTTCATGTTCGCCAAAAAGCTTGTCAATGACCAAGGGCACGTATTCTTGGGCAGACATGCCAAGAATAGAAACAGCCGAGACACCAAAGTACGCTTCCATTTCGCAAAGCACCCATGAAACATACTCGATGTTCAAGTCAATCAATTCAGCGCGATGCTCCTGTGACTCTGCGCGAACAAATTCAAACCTTGGCATCGCGGCCTTGTTCATAAGGACATGTGAATTTAGCTCTCGGCATCTGCCAATGCGACGTATCCACCTAAACCGAGCAGCACAACGCCAGACCCGTAGGACATCCATTTCATGGGCTTGGGTGATCTTTTTAGGTAGGGTAGGAGTCGTGCAGTACCCAAAACCACAAGAAAATCGACTGTCGTATTGAGCAATACGCAGATCAGCCCCAGCGCAACAAATTGTGGCGCAGCTGCGGCTTGGTGGCTCACAAACTGGGGGATGAAGGCCAGAAAAAACAAGGCTGTTTTGACATTCAAGGCTTCTGTCAGCACGCCTTCAAAAAAAGCGCGCCGTGCGCCCGACGCTTGTACCGCCTCAAATGCAAGTTGCTTTCGCGCGCTCAAGATCGTCCTTACCCCCAAGAAAAGTAAATACGCGGCACCGATGTACTTCACAACGAGAAAGGCATTTGCGGAAGCCGCTAACAAGGTGGAAAGCCCTACTGCAGCGACGAAAACATGGACGAGTCCGCCCAAACCGGTGCCAAGGGTAGACGCAATCCCATCTGCACGACCACCAGAAACCGTTCGTGCTAGCACATAAAGCATGCCCGGACCTGGGGTGATGGCAAGTACGACGGCGGCAAAAATGAACACCGAAAAATTGGTCAACTCAAAACTTGGCATAGCAAAGCTCCTCTTATTTGAAATTACTTTTTCGCGCTACTTCTATTGCTCGATTTCGAACGGGCTCATTTTTCTCTGCACAACGATATTTAGGTGGCGCCAATTCTGTTTTATTTCTTTCTGCCATTACTTAATGAAATAACCCGACACCTTCCAAGAGCCATCTTTTTCTTTCATCGGTGTCACGGTCTCAATGCTTGCTTGGTTCTCAAACACGGTGTCAAATTGAATCACCACGTAATTGCCTTCTGGTGCACCAGGCAGGGTCGTCGTTTCTTGTGCCGATTTCAGTGTGCGTGTTTTTACTTTACCCAAGGGCGCACGGACCTTTTTTAGTGCTTCGCTCCAGTTTTGCGCATTGATGGATGATTGAAACACAGTGGCGGACTTGCTCCAACTGGCGGCATAATTACCAGCGTCGCCTTCAGCTAACCACGCTTTTGCCGCATCGATTGCAGGCTGAGCAGTGCTTGAATGTTGCGCAAGAACTAAAGAAGAACAAAACAAGTTCAATAAGAAAAAAACTTTCAGTATTTGTTTGAACATCATTTACTCCAAAATAAGCACTTCTGTCAGACTGCAAATCACTCGTCATTCGATGATAATCAAGATAATACGTTTGCGGCTCTATCATGGTCAACACAATGCGCAGTAAATCACCTTCGCCATTGGGGTTTTCTTCCGATGCGCAAGGAAAATGTTGAGGAGAAACATTTGACACAATTTGCGTGGGCGATCATTGGCCCTGGTGCGATCGCGCATCGTTTTGCCGAGGCAATTCAACTCTTACCGAACACTTACTTGCATGCGGTGTGCGGCCGTCAAGCAGAGCGCACTGCTCGTTTTGCTGCAGATTGGGCGAATGACGGTAGGGCACCACGTGTGCTTTCTCACATCGACGACCTGCTAAATGACGCACGCATTGACGGTGTGTATATCGCCACGCCACACGCCTTTCATGGTGAGATGGTGCAGCATTGCCTAGCTGCTGGCAAACCCGTCCTCTGTGAGAAACCGCTGGTGCCCAATCAAGCACAAGCGCAAGCCTTGGTAGCGCTGTCGCGCGAACGCAAAGTATTCTTGATGGAAGCCTTATGGACGCGCTTCTTGCCCATTTATGAGGTGGTTGCGAATTGGTTAGCGACCGACGCCATCGGAAAAGTGCATGGCATCCAATCCAGTTTCTGCTTTCACCCCGAATACGATCCACAGGGTCGCCTTTACAATCCTGCGTTAGCAGGCGGCAGCTTGCTTGATATTGGTGTCTATAACGTGGCGATGACCCGTTGGATCTTAGAAGTAGCATTGGGTCGCTGCCCGGAGCCGCTTGCCATTCATGCGCATGGCGTACTCGCGCCAACCGGTGTGGATCAACGCGTCGCCTGCACGATCACCTTCCCAGGGGGCGTGAGTTCGCAGTTCATTTGTGCGTTTGATACATGCGCCGACAATGCCCTGCGCATCTTCGGTGAACGCGGCTCGATTTGCCTGCCGCATCATTTTTGGGAAGCGACACAGGCCATTCTTCACATTCACGATAATCCGCCGCAAGAGGTGCATGCACCAATGCGCATCAACGGCTTTGAGGGCGAGGTCGAGGAAGCCATGCGCTGCATACGCGCCGGCTTGGTCGAAAGCCCGCGCATGCCGCACGCGGAGACGCTGGCGATCATTGCTTATTTGGATGAAATCAGGAATCAGCTTGGCGTGCGCTATCCTTTCGAGGCGTGAGCAACAAAGCGCGCTCAGAATTGAAGTAATTCCATTTCTAAATCAACCGTGTCGTTGTTGCCTTCGCCTTGCCGTGCTACAGCACTGTCTGCGGCTCG
>JAIETO010000166.1 GCA_019745005.1 Burkholderiaceae bacterium | reverse complement strand
AACTACGCACTGCGCGATTTTCGCCTTCCGGTCGAAAACAGAATGTCGAATGCCGACGCTGCGGATCTGGAATACTTAGCCTTGGCGGCAGACTTGGCGCATTTGCTTGGCCAAGACCCTAATTTACCGCGCAGTGAAGAAGCTTGGCGCGACACGCATCAAACCAAGAGCGAACAAGACTGAAAATGGCAAATCGCGTCCATGTCGTCGTCTTGGTCGCCCCTTGGTTGAGACCTCTGCACAACTTACTGCGCGTCCGAATTTCGGACCCGCGACGCCGGCTACCGTGCTCGCTGTACAGTCGTACAGGTGCGCTTCTCGAACCGAACTTCGACCGCTCGCTAAAGTTGTGCAGAGGTCTCTGGTTTTTAGTCACCTATGACAGTACTTGCATGATTGCAGTGAGTTCCTGCGTGGTTTCTTGCATTAAGGTGGATGTGCGTTCGGCGTCTAATTGCAGATTTTTTAAAGGTGTTGGGCGGGTGTTCCAATCCAGATTTTCTATCGATTGCGCGACAAAATGAGCGTCTAGGAAATTGGCGGCGGCGACAACGTCTGTTAGAGTCGGTCGATTGGAGAGGGGAATGTCTAGCGATTTATGATCCATGACAGCCGCGCGTATGTCGTCGGAAATTTCCCAACTGTCTAAAATTGCCGCGCCGATATCGACGTGCCACTGATCCACTAAGTCCCATAAAGTCTGCTCAGAAGTAAACAAATCTTGGTACAGACAGGCCCGATTGAGAATATAAAACTTGCCAACGTCGTGTAGAAGGCCGGCAATCATTGCCTTATCTGGACTTAACTTGCTCAAATTTCGCGCCAATACGAAGGAAAGTGCCGCTACCCGCATGCTGCGCGTCCATAAACCTTCCATGCGTTCGGATGTCTGTCCGCTGGCTTGGTGGTCTTTGAGTTGCTTCATACCCACTGAAATTGCCACATTGCGAATCACCCCAAAACCGAGAAGCACGGTGGCCGCCCGTAATTCTTCTACTTTTTTACCGCTGCGGTTGAACATGGCGGAGTTCGCCAGTTTTAAGACTTGGGCTGATAAAACGGGTTCCGCGCTAATGATGCGCGCGATTTGGTCGTTAGAAATATCTGGCGTATCGAGCGCACGCCGAATTTTCATGGTGGTTTTGAGCGATGTTGGGAAAACCAGATTTTTTGACGACAGTTCTGCGGTCAAACCTTTGATAAATTCGAATTCAGAAATCTTGCTATTCATAGTGTAAGGTCGGTAAATTTGTAAGAGAAAATAGCAACAGTCAGGAATATTATTGCATGTTCACGCAGAAAATTTTTTGATAAAAACAAGCGTCGCCGTTATCCTTTGCTTTACTCCTTCAATTCCAGCATGCAAAAATCGATTTTTTTTGCATTCATTGTCGTAAAGAGTGGCGCGCTTTTATTCTGCCAGCCTGAAGCCAAGTGACAAACCGTATTTTTAGCAAAGAACTATCAAATAACAAGAGATTAGCTTATGTATGACGAGACCGACTTTTTTGCAATTACAAAATTTCTTAAACTAGGCGTGCGCATCAATTTTAAAAATCCTATGGGACAGAATCCCATCTACGCAACAAACTTTCCAAATCCCAAAGGAGGAATGGTCAGTATTGAGGAAAAAAGCCTCTACGATATGGAGCGAAAAATGCGCGCCTTGCTCGCGAATGAGGTGCCAGTCAAAACGAAGCTGACGCCGTTCGCTTACTTGGGTACCAATTTTACTGGCGTGATTTATTGTACAAAAGGCGTCAATGATTTCATTGTGCAAGAAACCAAAGATTTGTTCGGTATGGATTCGAAAAAAATCGTTCGCTCAGCAGAACTCTTTATTCAACTTTTAAGTTAAGGAAGCTTTGAATAAGTAACTGCGCGACCAAATTTTGTACCTGCGACACCAGCTACCGTGCTCGCTGTACTCTCGTACAGGTGCGCTTCTCGATCCAAACATTGGCTGCTCGCTGCACTTGATCAGAGCTTTCTTCAGTCGAAACGGTCGATTTATTTCTTTGGCTTCGATTCATAGGCATCAATCAAGGCCGTGACCTGATTCGCAACGTCGTTAGGAATTGCCATCGAAAGCTGGTAGTGCTCAATTTCGAAACCCTTCGCCGTAGCGCGAATGACACCCGACGCCTGGCATAGGCCAAACTGGGTTTTTAGTTGCTCGTCAAACCAAATAAATTGGCGGTCAGAAGAGAAGTAAACATTGCGGTGTAATGCAGTAAAAGCCCACGCTGATTTCTTCTCAAAATGTGGTTTTGCCCATAATTTAAATGCGTCTCTATCCCAGCGCTCGGTTTTATCCGTGCCAATAAAAATACCGTTTTTGGCAATTTTGTCGAAGTAACGCCAACGCGCATGAGCAGCGTCGTCATGCCATTCGTCAATAAAACGATTCACGCTTGCGCGCAATGCCTCATCCGCCGACGAAGCTTGCGCTTGTGCGGCGACAGGTGCGGCGGTGCAACAGAGAAAATAGAACAGTGTAATGAGGCCAAAATACGCAAGTCGATTTTTGAAGACCATGGACTTTCCTTTTATCGCAGCAAAAAATTTGTACAATTTTGAGCGTTTGTTTTAAGCTGAAATCATTCCAACGAAAAATATCTCAGCACAGTTGAAGCGCCAAGCTTCATCATACTCGTAACCATGGAGTGCAAGCCATGTCTGCATCCTTAAGCGATGAAGAAATTGAGGATCGGTTCTATCTTTTAGGGCGCATGGAGATATTAAAAACCTTGCGCGATTTAATCGCTCGCCACGAGACGCTTACGGTTTATTTCAACAGCGGCAAAGATTTCATTTTGACGACCTTGCTCGATGTGCGGCAAGATGCCTTAATTTTTGACCTAGGCAGCGATGAGAAAGCCAATCGGCGTTTGGTACAAAGCCCAAGCTGTGTGTTTGTTTGTGCGCCAGATGGCGTTCGTGTGCAGTTCACCGGCATGGATCCTGGGCGTATTTCGTGGACAAAGTCTGATGTTTTTTGGACGCCTTGTCCAGATCGCATCATACGCATGCAAAGACGCGAAAATTTTCGTACCGTGCTGCCGATTATGAAGTCCCTGCAAGTGAGGGTTTCAGATGAACAAGGACAAGAATTGGGTGTTTGGTCTTTAAAAAATATGAGTATCGCCGGGGCAGGCGCGGTATTGCCGAGTGGATTTCAAAGAGATTTGGTGGGTGTGCCTGTGCGCTGCGATGTTCTTTTGGGCGATCAATTACGTTTTGCTTGTAGCGGTCAAGTCAGGCATGAAAGTACAGAGAAAAGCAGTATCGCCAGCCGCACGATTATTGGCTTAGAGTTGACAAACGTGGAACACGCAACGCAAGTAGACATTCAACGTTTCTTAATGAAGCTGGAAATAGAGCGCCATAAACTTTTGGCACATTGATTTTTTAAAAAAGATCCACATTCTTGACTTGTCGCTTCACACTTTTTTCTGAGGCGTTTCCCTAGTAAGCTTCGCATCATTGGCGGTATAGCGACAAAAATGAACTTCCTTTTTAAACCAATGCGAGAAGCCGAGCAAATTCTTCTCACTGACGGCACTTTGTTTTTAACGCCAGGTTTTTACCAACCTGACATCGCGGCACAATTGTTTGCGCAACTGCGCGATGACATTACATGGCAACAAGGCACTGTTCAAATTTTTGGGAAAGTACACAAAGAACCAAGATTGACGGCATGGTTCGGCGACAAGGATGCGCGTTACCGCTACTCCGGACGGGATTTGATGCCGCAAGCATGGACGCCCGTTTTAGCGGATATCAAGCAGGCGGTTGAAACCCACACAGGACATTGCTTCAATAGCGTGCTGCTCAATTATTATCGCGATGAGAAAGATGGTATGGGTTGGCACAGCGACGACGAAGCAGAACTCGGTGCGCAACCAGTGATCGCGTCACTTAGCCTCGGTGCGAGTCGGCGCTTTAAATTGCGGCATAAGTCGGCAGCGCAGAAGCAGTTACTCAGTATCACTTTAGGTGATGGTGATCTGCTTGTGATGGCAGGTGCAATGCAAGAAAACTGGCAACACAGCGTGCCAAAGGAAACGCGCCCGCAAAGCGCAAGGATCAACTTAACGTTTCGACTGATTAAGATGGATTGAAGGAAATCTGCCACTAACGCAAAATCCCTGAATTTTTAAAATAATGGGAGTATGCAATAAAATAGTGCATTTTGCGCTTGATTATCAAGCGCATTAAAAAAATACGTGGGCTAGTATTGTGAAATACTGGCGCATTATAGATTGAATTTAGACTGAATCTAGATCGAGTGTCGCTCGCATGCGCTCTGGCGTTTCATCGCAAAGGCGCAGTGATCGCAGAGAAAAACTTTCATTCTCTGCGCACTTTGCATGCGATCCTCAAACGCAGTTCAACCCAGCTCTGCAAGCAAACTATTGCGTAGTTTTGCCTCTTGGGGTGCCAGCGCAAAGCCCTTCATCTGATTTTGCGCGTCAAAAAAACGACTCACATTGATGCCGCCTATGTCCTCGTGTTCCCAACGACCAGCCGCAGAAATGTGCGGTGCAGGCGCAATCAGCGCGATCGAGCAACTAGGTGTTTTTACGATGACGGGCGTGGCTTTCAGATCGATTTGGGTGATTTCGCCCGTGAGACTGCGTGCGATGGCGCGCGCAGCACTCATGATGGGCGCAATGAAGGGCAATACTGGGCGCGTACCTTCGACGGCATTTGTGTATTGAGCGCAGTCGCCTAAAGCATACACGTCTGCGACATTCGTTTGCCCTGTGGTGTCTACTAAAATTCCGCGTTCTGTCGCAATGCCTGACGCCTGTGCTACGCGTAAGTCGGGGCGCAAGCCCACAGCGGAAAACACCAGATCTGCCGTGTGGCTATTACCGTTGCCCAGTTTCACTTCAAATCCGCCCGATGCTGTACCGGTGTGATTCACCTCAAGCGCAGTCGTACTCATTTCGAACTTCACGCCTTTTGCCTCTAGCGCTTGCTGTAAGGCTTTGCATATGGGTTGCGGCACTATGGCTGCCATTGGGTTTGCATTGGGGTCAACCACTGTCACTTGATGACCTGCGCCAGAAAAGTCATCAGCAAATTCTGAACCAATCAAGCCAGCGCCCAGCAAAGTAACGCGTGCGCTCTTGCCGATGCCGTCCAATTTTTCACGCAAGATCGCATAGTCTGCAAGGTTGTTGACGGAGAGCACTTGGTCGGCCGCATTGCCTGCCAAAGGTAAGCGAATTGGCTGTGCGCCCACGGCTAAAACCAACTTTGCGTAATCGAAAACACCCTTCGAGGTGTGCACTTGCTGGTTGTCGGTATCGATGCGTTCGACATGGACGTTTTGCATAATCGTGGCGTTCAATTGCTGCGCCATTTGCTCGGCGTTTTGATTCTGTAATTGCGCCGCTGTCTTTTTTTGCGCGAATGCGTTTGACAGCATAGGCTTGGCGTAAAAACCGCCATTATCGGCAGTGAGTATCAGCAAAGGCGTGGTCGTATCGAGTTTGCGAAATTCGCGTGCCAGCGTGTAACCAGCCATGCCGCTACCAATAATGGCGAGTGGTTTCATCTTAGATTTCCACCATATCAAAGTCGGCTTTGGCGACGCCGCAATCTGGGCATGCCCAATCGGCGGGGATGTCATCCCAACGTGTGCCTGCGGCGATGCCGTCTTCTGGTAATCCTTGTGCTTCATCGTAGACAAAACCGCATACGGTACATTGGTAAGTTTTCATTTTTTTTCCTGAAGTTAATAAATTAGCGTGGTGATTAAATTCTTGAATATATTAATAGGCTTTTTGGCTTTATGCTGGTTAATAGGCGACAGGATTGGCATCCAAAATGGCGCGATAATGCTTGGCGTGACGCTCTTCTACCTTTGCCAAGGCGGCAAAACGCTTGGCAGCTATTTCTAAAGTGCGCTTGAACTGTTCAGCATGTTCTTTGGATTCAGCGATTTGTTCATCGTATTCGGCCACAGCGGCAAGATTGCCTTCTTCCACAGCGAGATGGCGGAATTTTGGATACATTTCTGTGTATTCGTAGGTTTCGCCTTCAATCGCAATTTCGAGTGAACGCTGTGGTGTCAGCTTGTTTTTTGGATACAGCAAATCCAAGTGAGCGAAGGCGTGCATGATTTCTTGATCTGCCGTCGCTTCGAAGGTTTTTGCAATCTCTTCAGCACCTGCTTCACGTGCCAATTTGGCGAAATAGCGATATTTAATATGCGCCATAGATTCACCTGCGAAGGCAGATTCAAGGTTTTGTATGGTGACTGATGGGGTAGTTGTGTTGCTCATGGTTAGATCTCCAAATTAAAAAGTAAAGTTAAGGAAACTCTGATTAAGTTACTGCGCGGCCAAATTTTGAACCTGCGATGCTCGCTGTACAGTCGTACAGGTGCGCTTCTCAATTCAAACTTTGACCGCTCGCTACACTTAATCAGAGCTTCCTTAAGTGAAAGAATTGATCGAGTTGTTGGGCTATTTGTTTAAATCTATCAAACTGAGAAAGATAATAGCATTGATAAATCAATCTATGAAATTGATTGTTTAACTCATTTCGATAGTTTTTGACTATTTTAAGAAAAAATTGAAAGGCGCTGTTATGCACAAAAAACATGAATCTCGTACAAATACGTATAAAGTTAGAGGAAACGCTCTGATAGAATCATTTGCTTAAGCAAAATTTGCTTGCCGACAAGAAGGAATACATCAGCATGGATTCAAGCGCAGAACAAAAAGCGAAGCTACGCGAACAATTGAGACAAGCGGCACTGGAATATCACGAATTCCCAACACCTGGCAAAATCAGCGTCACCCCCACCAAGCAGCTCACTAATCAGCGCGATTTGGCCTTGGCCTATTCGCCTGGCGTGGCGTCGCCCTGCGAAGAAATCGTGGCCGACCCAGCGGCAGCGTTTAAATACACGGCGCGTGGCAATTTGGTTGGCGTCATTACCAATGGCACGGCAGTCTTAGGCTTAGGCAATATTGGACCACTCGCGTCTAAGCCGGTCATGGAAGGCAAGGGCGTGCTGTTTAAGAAGTTTGCAGGCATTGATGTATTCGATATAGAAATCAACGAAAGCGATCCAGACAAGCTGATCGACATCATTGCGGCCTTAGAGCCAACCTTTGGCGGTATTAATTTAGAAGATATCAAAGCACCAGAATGCTTCTATATCGAACGTAAATTGCGTGATCGCATGAAGATTCCCGTCTTTCATGATGACCAACATGGCACCGCGATCATCGTTGGCGCGGCAATTTTGAATGGCCTGAAAGTAGTCGGCAAAGATTTCAAGCAATGTAAGTTGGTGGTATCTGGCGCGGGCGCGGCGGCCTTAGCTTGCTTAGACCTGATTGTCGATTTGGGTTTCCCCATCAAAAATATTTTTGTGACCGATTTGGCTGGTGTAGTTTATCAAGGGCGCGTCGAGCTGATGGACCCAGACAAAGAACGTTTTGCGCAAGACACAACGGCACGCAGCCTGCGCGAAGTGATCCAAGACGCCGATATTTTCTTAGGCCTTTC
>JAIETO010000234.1 GCA_019745005.1 Burkholderiaceae bacterium | reverse complement strand
CCAAAACCAAAGGCAATGCCCAGATAGGCTTGGGGGATGGCAAAGAAGCGCTTGAAGTAGGGATAACTTGCAGCGATGAACACGGCCAAGACAGAAAGTTGTTTGGTGAGCGTATTGAGCGGCAAAATCAGCAGAAATGCCAATACAGCCAAGCCGGCCGCTATCGCCACAGCCTCGCGGCCTTTGATTTTTCCGCTGGTGAGCGGGCGTTGCGCCGTCCGTTTGACATGTTTGTCGATGTCGCGGTCGGCGTAATCATTGATGGCGCAACCTGCAGAGCGCATCAGCACAGTGCCGAGACTAAAAATGATTAAATGCTGCCAGCTTGGCATGCCGCCGCTCGCCAACCACAATGCCACCAAGGTGGGCCAAAGCAGTAGCAGGATGCCGATGGGTTTGTCGAGACGAATGAGCTGAATATACAGGCGCCACCGAGATGGTGCGTCTTCAGTTGATGCAATCTCGGTTGGCGGATTCGCGGGTGGTTGGGTTGATGGTGTCATGAAGTGGAACTGGGCGAAGGGCAAGTGAGCTAGTAACGTGATCGCGCATTATAAAATTTTGCGCAAGTTTCGTTGCGGATTTTGGGTTTTTCTGAGTTGTGTCAGAGTCGCCCACAAGCGCTCATTTTGCGCCTAAATCGCGCCCCAGCTCAAAGCTTCACTGTTGTTTTGGCGCTTCATCCAACATTGTCACGCCACTCAAATCGCAGGACAGCACGGCTTGACGAATGGCTTCGATGGCTGCCTGGCGCGTGAAGCTCTTGCGCCACGCGATCACCACGCGCCGGTCTGGTGTCGGTTCGCTGAACGGAAGATAACGCAGCAAACCATCTTTGGCATGCAAATCTGGTACCGAGGCGATTGGTAAGACAGTAATACCAATTCCCGAGGCAACCATGTGACGAATCGTTTCTAACGACGAGCCTTCAAACGTGCGGGCAATGCCGTCGCTGGCCGTGGCAAAGCGTGCCATTTCTGGGCACACCTCTAGCACTTGGTCGCGGAAGCAGTGGCCATTTCCTAGCAATAACATGGTCTCGGATTTGAGCTCTTTTGCTGACACCGAATCGCGGTCTGCCCATGCGTGATCTCTGGGCAGCGCCACCACAAATGGTTCGTCATACAAGGGTTGCAGCATCAAGCCTTGGTCGGGGATGGGTAGCGCAATAATTGCTGCATCAAGCTCACCTTGGCGTAAAAGTTCGAGTAACTTGACGGTGAAATTTTCCTGCAGCACGAGGGGCATTTGCGGCACGCGTTGAATCATGGTTTTAACCAACGTGGGTAGCAGGTAGGGGCCAATCGTGTAGATAATGCCTAGGCGGAAAGGGCCGGCAAGGGGGTCTTTATTTTGCTTGGCGATTTCCTTGATGGCGGCGGTTTGCTCCAGCACCCGTTCCGCCTGCGCCACAATTTGCGCGCCCAAAGGTGTCATGGAAACTTCGGTGCCACCGCGTTCAAAAATGATCACACCCAGCTCATCTTCTAACTTTTTAATCGCCACCGAGAGCGTAGGTTGCGCGACGAAGCAAGCCTCCGCCGCATGGCCAAAATGTTTTTGGCGTGCAACTGCAACGATATATTTGAGTTCAGTGAGTGTCATGCAAACAGTGTGGCACAGAGTTTTATCAACGTCAGCAAGTGATTCTAGACAAATTTCGTTATATGGCAAAAAGTGATGGAGTATATTTTGACAATGCTTATTTTATATGCGTAATTGGCACGTTAATTAGTTGTACTTGTGGGAGTATTTAATTTTATCGCTTGCAAAATAGAAAAGATTTAGAGCATTTTGCGGGGCAATATTGCTCCAATTTTTCGATTTTCCAAGTGCCGTTTTGCCAAGAGCTACTATTTCTTCTCGTAGTGCAGGAAGTGTATTCAGCCGCACAGATTCGACGTAGTCAAACACGGAAAATTCGTTTGGGAACAGAGACGCTCTCCTTATCGAATAACAATTTCTGCGAAACCATCCATGTCAAAACGAATACTTCTTATCCAAGGACATCCTGACAGTAGCGAATTGCACTTGTGCCACGCGCTGGCGCGCAGTTATGCCGAAGGGGCGGCTGAGGCGGGTCATGTGCTGCGCAAACTAAGCGTCGCCGAGTTGGATTTTCCCTTGCTGCGTAGTCAAAAAGAGTGGGAGCAAGGCGTGGTTCCTGCGTCTTTAGTACCAGCGCAAAACGATATTCTTTGGGCGGAGCATATTGTGTTCTTTTTCCCCCTTTGGTTGGGGGACATGCCTGCGTTACTCAAAGGTTTTCTGGAGCAAGTCGCACGACCCGGGTTTGCCTTCACCCGCGATGAAGGCGGCAAGCCGTGGGGCAACAAGGCATTAACTGGTCGCTCGGCGCACGTAGTGGCAACCATGGGCATGCCTGCGCTAATTTACCGATGGTATTTCCGCGCCCACAGCGTGAAATCATTGGAGCGGAATATTCTTGGCTTCGTGGGAATAGCGCCAGTGAATGAAACTCTGATTGGAATGACTGGCAATATGAAAAAAGAGGATGTGGCTAAATGCTTAGAAAAGATGAGGCGGCTTGGTGGTAAGGCTGGTTAATGGCGCTAACCAAGACTGCACAATTCAACTCTGCTGAGATGCGTCAAGCAAGCTCATACTAGCCATGAAGTCAGTTACCTTGGTTGTCGATGCAAATGCTGTGATTAGCTTTTTTAGCTTTTGATTTCGCGCACATGAAAAATGTTCCCCTCAGGATCATAGCCATTACGCGTTGTTAAGCCCGGACCGACGTACTCTTCACCAAAAAGTGCGCCGCCAAGAGAGGCTGCCACATCGGCTGCCATGGCAAGACTTGTGACCGTGAAAAACAGTTTGATCGCTTGCTCCTCGCGCGGGAGGGGTGGCGTTGCGATGTCGAATGTCGCTGCGATATGGGGCGGTATCGCATGAATGATCAGTTGCATGTCGAGCGACTCGATCACGTGATGCTGTGCGTCGGCATTGAGTAGTTTCATACCGAGTAGACGTTGATAAAAAGTCGAAACGCGTTCGAGATCTTTTGCGTAAATCAGCGCACCTGCTTTTGCTGGACCTGGCATTGAATTTCCTTCTTCGTTCTTGGTGGCTGCTTGCCGTGTCAAAAAAATCGCACAGTCCGTCAACCGATCCGCTAAAACCCTAAGCGTGATGAAAGGGGTGGCATGAGTTCAGCGCTGCCAACGAGTCGCTGATCGTGTTGATAATCCTCGTGTTCGCGAATGATCCACTTCTCGCGTGTAAATTGCTTTTTAAGTGCTGCGACCAACTCGGCGAAAGTACGTCCTTCAATTGCATTGCTGTCGAGATGAAAGACGCCAGACGCTTGGTTGTGCGCGAGAGTAATGAGCGCTGCAACTGTATCTTGCATGAACGAACACGCGGGTCGCCAAAGGCGGCTGGCACCCACATTGCCATCACGCTCCTGCCATTGGTTTAAGGCCATTAGCATGTTATTGCCCGCTTGTTCTGGGTCAATTTGCCAACCTATGCGCGTGATAATTGCCGCTGGATTTTCTGCACGTATGGCGTCCTCGCAAGCGATTTTGTACTGGCCATACTCGTCGCGCGCGGTTCTTTCATCGTCAATTTGGTGTGGTCCATTGGGCTCATGATTAAACACCATTGCAGTGCTGGTGTACACAAATGGGATGGCGCACTCGGCCGCAAATTTCGCAAGCCGCCCACACCAATCGACGCTACCGTTCGCGAGATGAAAAATCGCATCGGGGCGGGTCTTTTCTAGGAAGGTTTGGCTGGCGATGAGATCTTGCGGATCGACCTCTTGTCGATTCCACCCAAGCACATCGCAGGCTTGGCCGTTGGCGACTTGTGCTAATCGCGGTGCGAGTGAGCCGCCAAGGCCAGTGATCAGAAACCTGCTGCGCGCCATTACTTGGTTTGTGCCATGGCACGGCTAATTTCTAGGTGTCCTTGCGCCATGCCGCTTTCTGGCACGGTATCACCTTCGCGATTTTTAATCTGGCTTAGTTGCGCCGCCAAGCGTTCTGCCGCGTCTTCGCCACGGCCTACCCACGCGCCTTGAGTGAGCGTGATATGGGCGGCTTCAAAGCTGCCCGCGCCAGCGCAAAGGATAGTGCGATTGGGCGCTTGCTCGGAAGCCAGGACTAGCATCGCCGGCACCACGTCGCTTGGTTGCAATGCGTCTAACATGGCGGCGGGGAACAGGCTTTCTGTCATGCGGGTGGCGGCCGTTGGGGCTAGGCTATTCACGCATATATCGTTTTTCGCGCCTTCTAAGGACAAGGTTTGCATTAAGCCCACCAGCGCCATTTTCGCTGCGCCATAGTTTGATTGGCCAAAGTTGCCGAACAAGCCAGATGAGGAAGTCGTCATGACGATGCGGCCATATTTTTGTTCGTTCATCACTGGCCACACGGCTTTGCAGCAGTTCACCGCGCCCATTAAATGCACATCGACCACCAATTTGAAATCGTCCAATTCCATTTTGGTAAAGCTTTTGTCGCGCAAAATGCCGGCATTGTTGATCAAGATGTCGACGCGTCCCCATGCCTTAATCGCCTCTTGCACCATCTCTTGCACGGCGGCGAAATCTGTTACCGACGCGCCGTTGGCAATTGCCTCGCCGCCCATTGCTTTGATTTCTTCCACCACCGCCATGGCAGCAGAAGATGAACCACCAGAACCATCACGCGCACCGCCTAAATCATTGACCACCACTTTGGCGCCGCGCTTTGCGAGTGCTAACGCATGTTCACGACCTAAACCACCACCAGCGCCAGTGACGATAGCGACGCGACCAGTAAAATCAATTTTCATTTTTGCTCTCTTTTAGCCAATAAAAAATATGGGTTCAATGCACAGCGGTATTATCGACATATTCTAGCTGCAAGGTCGATTGGGCAAAAAAAAACCGCTGTTTTCACAGCGGTTTTTTCGTTCAATTTGTATTTAGACTTTGCGGCGTGTTGCTGCGAAACCAAACAAACCTAAACCGAGTAATGCGAGTGTTGCAGGTTCTGGAACTGGATTGATTTGATCCGCTGCGCCGAAGGTGGTAAATGTGTTGCTGTTCGCGCTGCGGAACTGCGCTTGTTGGTTGCCATCGCAGCAGCCTTCCAAGCCGTAGATGCTGAGTCTGTGATTACCAGCACTCAAATTTGATGAGTAAGCGAAGTATTGGGTTGGATTGCTGTAGCTACCATTCCACCACATGTCATTCGACTTAAAGCCCAATGCAACGCCATCCAAAAATACTGCGCCGCCGCCGCCGAAGTCAACACCAGCGCGGAAATCCCATGTGCCAACTTGGCCAGCAGCGACACCAAAGTCTATCGTGAATTCGAAGGCGATATTGCTGTTTGAACCGAACAAGCCATGGTTGCTGAAGTTATCGAACAAGCTCAATGTGCTTGAACCGTAACCTGCGCCGGGTGTTGCGACGGCTGCTTCAACGATGGATTTGTACGCGCCGGCACTTGCTTGCGGGCCAGCACCTGAGAAACCAGTTGATACGGTAATCAAGCTGGCTTGGGCAGTTCCGCTCAAGGCGAGGCATGAAACAAGCGCAGATGCCGCGATAAGTTTTGATTTTTGCAAGAAAGTTTTCATAAGTTTCGTGAAGTAGTAGTTGAATTAATTGGCGATTGAATGGGATAAAGCAATTTCTATTCCAGTTCTAAAAACTTTCTTAAATTCAAGCACTTAAAACTTGAACAGAAGAAATTTTTTGATGTGCTGTAAAAAATACCGACAGTTCTTATAGCAAAATATTAAGAAAAAAGCTTGTTGACTAGTCGCTTAATTTCTTCTGCATCATCAACGCACCACCCGTGGTCTGTCCCAGTGCGTACTGCGCAAATCCTTGCTGGTGATAGACATGTCGCGCCACTTGATTGCCCTCTAAGACTTCTAAAGTCAGTTTGCAGCAGCCCCGTTTTTTTGCAATGTTTTCAATATATTGCAGAAGGGCGCTGGCAATACCTTTGCCGCGAAATGCTGGGCTAACGGCAAAATCATGAATATTGAGCAGTGGCTGGCAGGCAAAGGTTGAGAAGCCCTCTATGCAAATACTGAAGCCTGCTGGTTCACCGTCAACCCAAGCAATCACTGCGCAAACATTGGGGCGATGTTTCAGCGCAGAAATAAGGTGCGTGCGGCAAAATTCCGTTAGTGGTTCACTGCCACCCATGGGGTCGCAAGCGTAGTCATTTAGCAGCTTGAGTAGTGCATCAGCGTGGTCGCTATTGTCAAAATTGACGTCAAGAATTTGTAGTTTGCTCATATTTAAGTTGGTGATTAGACGATGTGGTGGAGCTGTGGAGTGGTTTAGGTAGTCGCGTACGCAGCGTTTTTTTGCAGTGCGGTTTTTCTTTGCGCCTTGGCTATACCCGCAAAAATTCTTCTCGATGCCCCATCCAGCGTTGTAAATGGGCGTCCACCGTGGCAGGGTCGGTGGCAAGCAATTCGCTGGCGAGTTGGCGTGCTTGCTCCACCAAATCTTGGTCACTGTCGAGGTCGGCAAAGCGTAACATCGCTTCGCCCGATTGGCGGGCACCGAGAAATTCACCGGGGCCGCGTAACTGTAAATCTTTACGGGCAATGGCGAAACCATCGTTGCTTTCGCGCATGGTTCTGAGGCGTTCTTTTGCCGTACCACCTAGCGGCCCTTGGTATAGAAGTAGACACACGCTGGCCGCCGCGCCGCGCCCCACGCGGCCGCGCAGTTGGTGCAATTGCGAAAGACCAAAACGCTCCGCATGTTCGATCACCATTAAGCTGGCGTTCGGCACATCGACACCCACTTCAATCACGGTGGTCGCCACTAACACTTGCAACTGATTCTCCGTAAACGCCCCCATGACGGCTTGCTTCTCCGCCGGTTTTAAGCGCCCATGCACCAGCCCCACGCGCAGATCAGGCAGCGCGGCGCTGAGCATGGCGTGGGTGTCAGTGGCAGTCTGCAATTGCAAGGCTTCTGATTCTTCGATTAATGGGCATACCCAATACACTTGTTTGCCTTCCAGGGCGGCTGCATGGACGCGTTCGATGACTTCTTCGCGTCTGGTTTGGTCGACCACGCGGGTCACAATTGGCGTGCGTCCTTGTGGCAATTCATCGATCACCGAGACTTCCAAATCGGCGTAATAGGTCATCGCAAGTGTGCGCGGGATGGGTGTGGCGGACATCATTAGTTGATGGGGAATGTGCCCTTGCGCGTTGTGCAAAAAATTGCCGCCACTGTTATTGCTACCACCCTTATTACGCAAGCTTAAGCGCTGCGCGACGCCAAAGCGATGTTGCTCATCAACGATGACGAGACCAAGTTTGGCGAATTGCACGGCATCTTGAATCAGTGCGTGTGTGCCGATAACCAATTGCGCTTCGCCAGAGGCAATCAAGGCTTGCGCTTCCCGTTTTTCTTTGGCTTTTAAGCTGCCAGTGAGCCACGCGGTGGTAATGCCCAGTGGTTCTAGCCACGCCGCAATTTTACGAAAATGTTGGTCCGCTAAAATTTCGGTGGGTGCCATCAAGGCGGCTTGAAAACCGCTGTC
>JAIETO010000059.1 GCA_019745005.1 Burkholderiaceae bacterium | reverse complement strand
ATTTGCTGGTTCATGTCCAAGACTAATTGCTGACCATGCGCGCTCACCAGCTTGCACATCAACGCTGGGGCTAGACTGGCTTGGGTAGTGCCGGTCTCTTGTACTTGCCAGCCATCGGCGCAGTAAGCCACGGTCAGTGCGTGGCTATGGTTTTGCCCATCTTTCGCTTCTTCGTCGAACTGCAATTTACGTTGCAATAGTCCGTTCATGCGCCAACCCTGGGAACTTTGCCATGGATCGCTATTCACACCTTTTTCTGCCTGTAGCAAGGCGATACTTGCCAACGCTAACACCGGCAAGCTAGCAGGCGTAACCGCAGGAAACAACTCCCCTTGGTTGCGCTCAATTAAGCCCGTATCCAAGTCGGCATGGGAGAACGCTTGACTTTGTATCAGGCGTGAGAGAAAAGCGATGTTCGACGACAAACCCACTACCTGATACTCAGCTAGCGCAGCAGCCATGCGCGCTAGGGCCTCGCGCCTATCCTGACCCCAAACGATCAGCTTGGCGATCATAGGGTCATAAAATGGCGAAATCGTATCGCCTTCTCTGACGCCGCTGTCAATCCGCACTGCTGCTGGCTGGTGTGCTGTTCCGCCTAATTCAAAATTCACGGCGCTGGGTGTTTGTGCGTGGCGCAAGGTGCCAATTGAAGGAAGAAATCCTTTCTCAGGGTTTTCCGCATATACCCGTGCTTCAATTGCATGTCCGTTAATCTGCAGCGCGCTTTGTTGCAGCGGTAAGTGCTCGCCAAACGCAACGCGTAATTGCCACTCCACTAAGTCTGTGCCGGTAATCATTTCAGTGACCGGATGTTCCACTTGCAGACGCGTATTCATTTCCATGAAATAAAAACTACCGTCTTGGTTGGCAATAAATTCCACTGTGCCCGCGCCCACATAGCCTACCGCTTTCGCGGCAGCCACGGCGGCCTCTCCCATGGCAGCGCGCCGCTCTGGCGTCATGCCCGGCGCGGGTGCTTCTTCCAATACTTTCTGATGACGCCGTTGTACCGAGCAATCACGTTCAAACAAGTACACGCAATCGCCGTGGCTATCTGCAAACACTTGGATTTCGATATGCCTTGGCCTTTGCAGGTATTTTTCTGCCAGCACTTTGTCGTCGCCAAAGGAACTAATCGCTTCGCGCTTACAGGACGCCAATGCCGCCTTAAAATCGGCTGAATTTTCGACGATGCGCATGCCTTTACCACCACCACCCGCACTCGCCTTTAACAACACGGGGTAACCAATGCGGTCTGCCTCGCTTTGCAGTAAATCGGCATCTTGATTGTCACCGTGGTAGCCGGGCACCAAAGGGACGCCTGCTTTTTCCATCAAGGATTTGGCGGCAGATTTACTGCCCATGGCGCGAATGGCTGAGGCCGGTGGTCCAATAAAAACCAGTCCAGCCTTCGCACACGCATCGGCAAAATCACTGTTCTCGGACAAAAAACCGTACCCCGGATGAATAGCTTGCGCACCGGTGGCTAAGGCCACCTCGATAATTTTCTCACCACGCAAATAGCTTTCTTTAGCTGCAGGCGGGCCGATAAAAATCGCCTCGTCGCAGGCACTAACATGTTTCGCGTTTGCATCCGCTTCCGAATACACGGCAACGGTTTTGATACCCATACGGCGTGCGGTTGCGGCGACCCGACAAGCAATTTCACCCCGATTAGCGATTAGAATTTTTTTAAACATTGTTGTCTCCATTCACCGTTCTACATTTTTTTGCGCCAAGCCGACTACAAGCTTGGTGATCCCCGCAATCGTTAGAAACACTTAGGCGCAGGTTTTTGCTGTAAAAGTCCCGCGTGTTTTTAAACCTAATTTATTCAGCAACGCACGGTCGTCATCCGCTTCAGGATTACCCGTCGTGAGTAACTTGTCGCCATAGAAAATCGAATTTGCACCGGCCATAAAGCACATCGCTTGTACTGCCTCGCCCATTTGCGAACGCCCAGCAGATAAGCGCACACGCGCCATGGGCATGGTGATGCGGGCAACGGCAATCGTACGAACAAACTCCAAAGGATCGAGCGGATCTAAGCCGTGTAAGGGCGTGCCCTCCACTTGCACCAAATGATTGACCGGCACCGATTCTGGATAGGGATTCAAATTCGCAAGTTGCGCGATAAGCCCCGCACGTTGGCGGCGCGATTCACCCATGCCGACGATGCCACCGCAACAGACTTTTAATCCTGCCGAGCGAACATGGCCCAAGGTATCTAAGCGATCTTGGTAATCACGCGTGGAGATCACATTGCTGTAGAACTCGGGCGCGGTATCCAAATTGTGATTATAAAAATCCAACCCAGCGTCTTTTAGTCGCTGCGCTTGTTCTTCTTTAAGCATGCCCAAGGTGGCGCAGGTTTCCAGACCCATGGCCTTTACCGCGCGCACCATGGTTTCCACTTTTTCCATATCGCGATCTTTCGGTGAACGCCAAGCAGCGCCCATACAGAAACGCGTGGCACCATTATCCTTAGCGGCTTGTGCGGCATCCAGTACTTCCGTCAATTCGAGTATTTTCTTGGCTTCGACACCCGTGTCGTAGCGTGCGGCTTGCGGGCAATAGCCGCAGTCTTCTTCGCATCCGCCCGTCTTAATTGACAGCAAGGTAGCGAGTTCAACGTCCGCGTCGGGGAAAAATTCACGATGGGTTTGCTGCGCGCGAAACATCAAGTCATTAAACGGCAAATCGAATAAGGCTAACACCTCATCCACAGGCCAGGTTTCAGCGCGAATGGTCTTGACTGGTGGCTGAAACTGCAGCGTATGAGCGTCGTGAGAATGAGAAATCGTTTGCTCAGTTTGGCTGAGATGTTGCATGGTTTTTCCTTTACTTCAATAAACTTAAATCAAGATAGTGAGCCGCTTCTTCTGGCCTCGCCTTTGCAAAACGCGGCAAGACGCCAAGTAGAGGCGCGTCGATGCGTTGTGCAATCGCATTACGGTTTTCGTTCATAAACAGCATATCCGCATCGACCGTATTTGCGACCCAAGCGACCAACTGCAAACCCGCTGCGCGTATCGCTTGTGCCGTCAGCAGCGCGTGGTTGATACAGCCAAGGCGCATGCCCACCACCAAAATAACGGGCAAGGCTAACTGCTGAGCCAAATCAACCGTGCTGGCGCGCTCGTTCAAAGGCACGCAAAAGCCCCCAACGCCTTCCACAATCACTGCATCTGCACGTGCTTGTAGCTGCTGAAAACATGATTGTATATGGGGGATGGAAATCGACCTATTTTCGTGCTGCGCAACGATGTGGGGCGCTGCGGGCATTTGCATGAGATAGGGTGACACCAAATCTATTTTTTGCGTGGGCGTTTCAGCTTGCCATGCACTAGAAGCAGCAACTAACATGTCGACATCTTCGTTATGCCAAGCGCCGTTTTCAAAATGCGCCCCGGCGGCAACCGGCTTCATTCCGATCGCGCTTTGCCCCGTTTCACGCAGCGCGTGCAACAAGGCAGCACTGACTAGCGTCTTACCAATTTCTGTATCCGTACCCGTCACAAAATAATCGCATCGTTTTTGTAAAGTCATGCCGCCACCTCTAAGTTGCTTAGGGCGTCTAAAAGAATCGCTAAGTCGTCCATATGGTGCGCGGCCGACAGAGTAACTCTTAAGCGTGCCGTACCGACGGGAACCGTCGGCGGGCGTATCGCTGGCACCCAAATTCCCTGTTGAAACAAGCTTGATGCCGCCGCTAAGGCTGCCGCATTCTCGCCCAAGATGACTGGTTGAATCGCCGTGTGGGAAACCAGCAAACGTCCTGAACTCAAGCGTAACTCGCGTTGAAAATGTTTAATGAGCTCTTGCAAGTGGAGGCGTCGTGCATGCCCTTCTTCACCACCAATGATGGCTAAACTAGCTAGCAAGGCATGCGCGACGGCAGGCGGCGCTGCCGTTGTATAGATGTAAGGGCGCGCTTTTTGCAGCAACCATTCAATCACCGTAGTGTGCGCCGCCACAAACGCGCCCGCCACGCCAGCCGCTTTGCCTAATGTACCCATCACCACAAGATTCGGTGAATGCAAATTGAAATGTTCAACCGCGCCTCTACCCTGTTCGCCCAAGATACCAAAACCGTGCGCATCGTCTACGACTAGCCATGCGTCGTGCTGCTCGCACAATGCCAATAGTCCGGGCAAAGGAGCGAGACTGCCATCCATGCTAAACACGCTATCGCTCACCACTATTTTTACAGGCGCGTCGCTGGCTTCTAAAAGCTTTTGCAATGCCAGCACGTCGCGGTGCGGGTACACCTGCACTTCGGCACGCGATAGACGGGCGCCATCGATCAAGGATGCGTGATTTAAACTCTCGGAGAAAATCGCAGTCTGTTTGCCGGCAAGGGAGGACAAGCCGCTGAGCACCGCAAGATTGGCCATATAGCCGGTGCAAAAAAATAGTGCGCGGGCATCGGGCATATAGGGCGCATACCAGTCGCCTAAGAGTTCTTCTAATTCGGCGTGTACTTGGTGATGTCCGCTAATTAAATGCGAAGCACCACTGCCTGCGCCGTACAAGGAAGCACCTTCCCGCAAAGCGTGAATAATTTTAGGATGGGCGGCAAGACCTAAATAGTCGTTACTGCAAAATGCCAGCATGGGGTGGCCATCGACCATCACTCGTGGCTGGCTAGGGCCTTCAGTGGTGCGACGTCGGCGTCGTAAATTTTGTTTGCTTAAGGACGCGAGCTGCGCTTCTAATTCCTGTAATAACTTCATACGTTCGCCAATGAATCTAAGGTGCGCTGAAAAATCTGCGCGGTGCCTTCTGTCAAACACGCGACTTCTGCATCGTCGAGTATGTAGGGCGGCATTAAATAAACGGTGTTGCCGATAGGACGCAATAAAATTTCTTGCTCCAAGGCCAAACTAAAGAAGCGCCGCGAAAACTGCGCCGCTGCCTCACCTTGAAGAACCGCATCGAACGCGAAAATCATGCCCTGCGAGCGAAAATTTTTCACTTGCTTGTGCGCAGCGAGTGGCATCAAACCGTGTTTAATTTTTTCGGCCAACAATAGGTTCTTTTGCAGCACTTGATCCGTTTCGAATATCTCCAAAGTCGCTAACGCAGCGCGGCAAGCAAGGGGATTGCCCGTGTAGGAATGCGAATGCAAAAAGCCGCGCCGCACATCCTTATCGTAAAACCCTTGAAATATCGACTCTCTTGTCATGACCAAAGACAAAGGCAAGTATCCGCCACTGATGCCTTTAGAAAGGCACATAAAATCTGGCCAAATCGCGGCACTTTCGCAGGCAAAGAAAGTGCCGCTACGACCACATCCGACAGCGATTTCATCAGCAATCAGATGCACCTCGTGTTCGTCGCATAATTGCCGCACCAGACGCAAATATTCGGGATCATGCATCGCCATGCCGGTGGCGCATTGCACCAGTGGCTCAATGATCAGCGCGGCGATCTTGCCATGATTCTCTTGCAGACAGCGCGCCAAATCTGCGGCGGCGCGGCGCGCGACATCCTGTGAGCTTTCACCATCCAAGGCTCCGCGCGCATCGGGCGAGGCAACCACGTGCGCCCGACCCAACAAAGGGCCGTAGGCATCGCGAAATAAAGTCACATCAGTCACGGTTAAAGCGCCTATCGTTTCACCGTGATAACTGCCTTTTAAACAAATAAATTCCTGCTTGGCCGTTTGCCCCGCATTACGCCAAAAATGAAAACTCATTTTTAAGGCGATCTCGGTAGCAGAGGCACCGTCCGATGCATAAAAACAGTGGCCTAAAACGCCGCCAGTCAGAGCGGATAATTGTTCTGAAAGCCGCACGACGGGTTCATGCGTAAAGCCCGCCAGCATCGCATGTTCCAGCTTATCGAGTTGATCTTTTAAGGCCGCGTTGATGCGCGGGTTGGCATGGCCAAATAGATTCACCCACCAAGAACTAATTCCATCCAAATAGCGTTTTCCGTCGGTATCGAATAACCATGCGCCGCGACCATGACTGACAGGAATCAATGGCACGGTTTCATGTTGCTGCATTTGCGTACACGGGTGCCACACACTGCGCAAGCTACGCGCCACCCAATCTGCTTGCTTTATCTGCTTAAGCTGCTTTGTTGAACTCAAACCTACTCCTGTTTCCAAACAATTTTTTGCAAAAAATTTTTATGCTTGCAGCCAACTGGGTTTGCGTTTTTCTAAGAACGAACGCACACCTTCGCGGCCTTCATCTGAGGCACGAATTTCTGCAATATCTTTGACCGTGCTGGCGATTAATGCGGCGGAGATTTCTTGTCCACCCACTGCGCGCACCAAACGTTTCGCTTGCATGACGGCATGCGGGCTATTGCTGACTAAGGCGTGGACGATTTGCGCTACTTTGGAGTCAAGTTCCTCTTCGCTTACTAGCTCATGCACCAAACCCATACGGGCGGCATCACTGGCGCTAAATTTTTCCGCGCTGAGGAAGTAACGCCGCGCTGCTTGTTCGCCCATGGCTTTAATCACATACGGTGAAATCGTCGCGGGAATCAAGCCAAGTTTTACTTCGCTGAGGCAAAAATTTACCTTGTCGCTGGCAACAACAATGTCACACGCTGCCACCAAGCCCATGCCACCCGCATAACAATCGCCCTGTACCTTCGCCACAACGGGTTTCGGGCAGGTATAAATGGTGCTCAACATGGTCGCCAATTGCCCAGCATCAGCGAGATTTTCAGCGTGGCTGTAGTCGGCCATTTTTTTCATCCAATTCAGGTCGGCACCCGCACAAAAACTCAGGCCACGGCCACTCAAGACAATGGCGCGAATCTCTGCATCACTACCCAAGGCAGAAAATGCGGCGGTGAGTTCCGCAATCGTTAATTCGTTGAATGCATTGCGCACTTCGGGTCGATTGAGAATCACCTTTGCCAGTCGGCCTTCACGTTCGACCGCGATATTTTGAAATGTCGTCATCATTAGCTTTATTAAATTCGCTCTTACGTCGTTTTTACATTCTGAACAAACCAAATTTCACATCTGGAATCGGTGCATTCAACGCGGCCGATAAGCCTAAACCCAAGACCATGCGGGTATCTGCCGGATCGATCACACCGTCGTCCCACAGGCGGGCTGAGGCGAAATAGGGATGGCCCTGATGTTCGTATTGATCTTTAATCGGTTGTTTAAAACTGGCTTCTTCCTCGGCTGTCCATGTACCACCTTTAGCTTCGATACCATCGCGCCGCACGGTGGCTAAGACGCTGGCCGCTTGTTCACCGCCCATTACAGATATACGTGCATTTGGCCACATCCACATGAAGCGAGGCGAAAACGCCCGACCACACATGCCGTAATTGCCTGCGCCAAAACTGCCGCCAATAATCACCGTAAACTTTGGCACGTTTGCGGTTGCCACGGCGGTGACCATCTTCGCGCCATTACGCGCAATGCCTTCATTTTCATACTTACGACCGACCATAAAGCCGGTGATGTTTTGCAGGAATAAAAGTGGAATTTTGCGCTGGGCACAGAGTTCAATAAAGTGGGCGCCTTTTTGCGCCGACTCAGAAAACAGAATGCCGTTATTGGCCACTATGCCGATGGGCTGGCCAAAAATACGGGCAAAAC
>JAIETO010000185.1 GCA_019745005.1 Burkholderiaceae bacterium | reverse complement strand
TAGGTGAAAATTTTCGTAAAATGGAGGCGCATGCTGCAGAGCAGGGCATACGCCCAAGCGCGCGCGGCAAGCGTGTGATGATTTCCGCAGGCGATGGCTTCGAGAGTCTCAAAGCGCTCTTGCCGCCGCCTTCACGTCGTGGCTTGGTCTTGATCGATCCTCCGTACGAAGTGAAGGACGATTATCGTCGGGTAAAAGATGTGCTAGAAGACGCTCTCAAGCGCTTTTCCACGGGCACGTATGCCGTGTGGTATCCCGTACTCAACCGCATCGAGTCGCGTCAACTTCCCGATCGGCTCAAACGGATTCCGGCAAATGGCTGGCTCAACGTCAGTCTCACCATCAGCGGCCCATCGCCAGATGGTTTTGGTCTGCACAGCAGCGCTATGTTTGTTATTAATCCACCCTATACGCTGGCCGACACTCTACGTGAAGTCATGCCCTATTTAGTGCAAGTGCTAGGCAAAGACAGCAATGCCAGTTATAGCTTAGAGACGGGTGATACGGAAGTCATCGGCAAGGGCAGAAAGCGCGCCTAGCGTACATGTTCCCAATTTGAATTCCTCACTGTTGAAGTGATGTTTTCGTGTATGAATACGAAAAATCGCGTACCGAAACAATTCCGAAAGCACACAAATGAAAAGCGCCTGCGGGCGCTTTTTGCTTTGCAGCAAAGATAATCATTGACCAATTACTAAGGACAGACAAGAATCGATCTTCTTTTTTTTTACTAGCGTAAATACGTGGGGGTTATCTAGTAACGCAGCGCCGTCCGTTGCAACTAGGTTTCTTCCTCGCAGTGTGCTGCATTGAACGTCATCAAGCAATCCTAGACCCATCTTTAAAAGGAACATCATGTCAGCGTATCAAAGAAGCCCCGTCATGGGGCAAATGATGGATAAACCTCTGCTGATCTCCAGCATTATTGAGCACGCGGATCGATACTTCGGCAGCAGTGAAATTGTTTCCCGTAGGGTCGAAGGTGATATTCATCGATACGATTATCGGCGCTGTCATCAACGGGTCAAGAAGTTAGCGAATGCCCTGAGTGCTGCCCATGTGCAAATGGGTGAGCGTATTGCAACGCTGGCTTGGAATGGCTATCGACACCTTGAAGCCTATTACGCTATTTCTGGCATCGGCGCAATTTTGCATACCATCAATCCACGTCTGCATCCCGAGCAACTAGCCTACATTGTCAACCACGCGGAAGATCAATATCTGTTTTTTGACATTACCTTTTTGCCTTTGATTCAGGCGATCGCCAAACACTGTCCCACGGTAAAAGGCTGGATCATGCTGTGTGACCATGATCGCTTTCCAAACGATAGCGGAGTCGCGAACCTAATTTGCTACGAAGATTTTATTGAAGGGCAATCAGACCAATTCGTTTGGCCCTTGTTTGATGAAAACTCGGCGTCCAGCTTGTGCTACACCTCTGGCACCACAGGCGACCCGAAAGGGGTGATGTATTCACATCGCTCAACGGTGCTCCATTCCTATGCTTCAGCCATGCCAGATGCGTTGAATGTCTCGGCACGCGACAGCATTTTGCCTGTGGTCCCCATGTTTCATGTCAATGGCTGGGGCTTGCCCTATTCAGCACCCATTACTGGCGCTAAATTAGTGTTTCCAGGGGCGCAATTGGATGGCAAATCCTTATACGACATTTTCGAACAAGAGCAGGTGACGTTTTCAGCAGGCGTGCCGACCGTGTGGCTAGGGTTGCTCACCTATATGGCGCAAAATAATTTACGCTTTTCCAGCTTTAAGCGCACCGTTATTGGTGGTTCGGCTTGTCCTCCATCCATGTTACATACCTTGCGCAATACCTATGGTGTCGAAGTTGTGCACGCTTGGGGCATGACAGAAATGTCGCCACTTGGCACTGCGGGTACTTTGCTTGGCAAACATAGCAAGCTAAGTGAAGCGGAGAAAGAACAAATCCTTACAAAACAAGGGCACGCCGTCTATGGCGTTGATATGAAAATTGTCGACGACGACGGCAAGTCGCTACCGTGGGACGGAGTCACCTACGGCAATTTGTTAGTGAAAGGGCCGTGGATCGTTGCTAGTTATTTTAAGCAGGAAGGGGGCGATATTTTGCAAGATGGATGGTTCCCCACGGGTGATGTGGCGACCATTGACGCAGACGGCTACATGCAGATTACCGACCGCAGCAAAGACGTTATTAAGTCAGGCGGTGAGTGGATAGGTACGATAGAACTTGAGAACCTCGCCATGTCGCACCCCAAAGTTTTGCAAGCCGCGTGTATCGGGGTATTTCACCCGAAATGGGACGAACGCCCTTTACTCTTGGTGGTGAAAAAACCCGGTGTCGAACTGGAAAAGCAAGAGCTTTTGAGTTTTTACGAAGGCAAGATTGCGAAGTGGTGGACGCCGGATGATGTGGTTTTTGTTGAAGCCTTACCATTAGGTGCGACAGGTAAGATTCTCAAAAATAAGTTACGAAGCGAGTTTAAAAATTATCATTTGCCAACGGCATAGGTATCTGATTTAGATGTAAAGCTTTTTAAGCAGTCATTTTCAAATTGTTTGATTTAGTTGAACCCCCAAAAAAACCAATCGGAGACAGACAAGTGAAACTCACAAAAACCAGCACGATCGTTGCCCTTAATCTTGCCTTGTTATCGCCATGCGTAATGGCCGATACCATCAAAATTGCGTTTATTGATCCCTTATCAGGCCCATTTGCACCGGTTGGGCAAAATATTCTGAATTCTTATCAATACGTTGCCGAGAAAGCGAACGCTGAGAAATGGGCGGGCGCGCATACATTTGAAATTGTTGGCTTTGATAACAAAGGAAGTCCGCAAGAAACCTTAAACGTTTTAAAAACGGTGATTGACAAAGGTTTTCGCTACGTCACACAAGGCAATGGTTCTGGTGCTGGCTTGGCGCTGATTGATGCGATTAATAAGCATAACGAACGCAACCCTGGAAAAGAGGTCGTGTACTTAAACTATGCTGCGGTTGACCCGGATATGACAAATAGCAAGTGCAGTTTTTGGCACTTCCGCTTCGACGCGAATTCCGACATGAAAATGGAAGCGCTCACCACCTACATGGCGCCCGATAAAAGCATACAAAAGGTCTATATCATTGGGCAAAACTATTCCTTTGGTCAGCAAGTATCGCGCGCCGCAAAAGAATATTTACAGCGCAAACGGCCAGACATTCAAATTGTAGGTGACGACTTGCACCCGATTGGTCAGGTAAAGGATTTTTCACCCTATATCGCCAAAATGAAAGCGGCGGGTGCTGACACCGTCATCACGGGCAACTGGGGTGCCGATTTGGCTTTGTTGATTAAGGCCGCCAAAGATGCCGATCTGAAAGCCAATTTCTACACTTACTACGCAGGCACCACCGGCGTGCCCACTGCCATGGGTGAAGCGGGCGCGAATCGGGTGCGCTATGTCGCATACTGGAATCCGAATAACGAAAATTTTGGTGGCAAAGAAATCGTTGAGGGCTTCAAAGCCAAGTACAAAGACGACTACTACGCATTAGCAACCTACAGCGCGCTAGCAACGGTGGGGAAAGCCGCGAAAACGGCACAATCAATCGACCCTGTGAAAGTTGCGTTCGCGATGGAGGGGCTTAAAGTTAACAACCCCGTTGGTGAGACAGTAATGCGCAAGAATGATCATCAATTGCAGCAACCGCTTTACATCGCGACATGGGTCAAAACAAACGGCAAAGACGTGAAATACGATCAAGAAAATACTGGTTTTGGTTGGAAAACCAATCAAAAAGTGGATTCTTTTGTCGCGTCTCAACCGTCTTCTTGCGAGATGAAACGACCTGCATCGAGCTAATCGACGTAGTGTAAACACTGAGAAAACGCGCTCCATTTGGAACGCGTTTTTCTTTGAGCTAAAGCTCGCACGCCTGATTTTGGACAAAAAGTCCAAAGCAAAATAAAACTTGAGGTGAACAATTGGAGTTTTTTCTCATTACGATGCTAAACGGGATCAGCTACGGGCTGCTTCTGTTTATGCTGTCTTCTGGCTTGACCTTAATTTTTAGCATGATGGGCGTGCTGAATTTTGCCCACGCCAGTTTCTATATGTTAGGTGCGTATTTCGCCTATGCCATTAGCAGTTACCTGGGTTTTTGGCCTGCCTTAATCATTGCCCCGCTGTTGGTAGGGGCACTGGGCATGGCGATTGAACGTTTTGGTTTGCGCTCGGTGCATAAGCACGGGCATATTCCCGAGTTGCTTTTCACCTTCGGCTTGTCGTATGTGATTGTGGAATTGGTACAGCTTTTTTTTGGCAAAGCGCCCGTGCCCTACAAAATTCCCGCTGCGCTTGAAGGCTCGCTATTCACGCTGTACACCACCACATTTCCTATTTACCGTGGCTTCATGATGTTAGTCGCTTTGGTCATGCTCTTGTCCTTGTACTTGCTCTTAAAAAAAACCCGCGTGGGGCTGGTGATTCAGGCAGCGCTCACGCACCCGCACATGGTTGAAGCACTTGGCCATAACGTACCGCGAGTTTTCATGTTGGTGTTTGGAGGCGGATGCGCGTTGGCAGGTTTGGCTGGCGTGGTCGGTGGCAACGCGTTTATTACCGAACCGAGCATGGCGGCTACTTTAGGCAGCGTTATTTTTGTCGTGGTCGTGGTCGGTGGTATGGGCTCGCTGCTTGGTGCGTTCTTAGCCTCCCTCTTAATCGGCGTGATTCAAACCACGGCGGTGGCATTGGATTATTCGATTTTGAGCCTGCTTGGCAACAGCTCTGGCATCACAAGTACAAGCCCAGGCTATTCGCTGCTCAGTCTTACAATCGCGCAAGTCGCGCCAGTTTTGCCGTACTTATTTCTGGTGTTAATTTTAATCTTCAGACCCAAGGGTTTGCTTGGATCAAGGGAAGGTTAAACACATGGCACAACTCACTTACAAACCGATTAACTTAGGCCGCCGCGTGGTTTGGGGCGGTTTCGCGCTGTTACTGGTTTTTGCGCCCTTGGTTTTTAATAGTGGCGCGTCGCTGTCACTGTTGTCGCAAATGGGCACGATGATGATCTTTGGTCTCTCGTTCAATATGTTGCTTGGACAAGGCGGCATGCTCTCTTTCGGCCACGCCGTGTATTCGGGTTTGGGCGCTTTTTTCGCGATTCACACTTTGAATTTGATGGCAGGCGGCAGCCTTTGGTTGCCCGTATCTTTGGTGCCCTTGGTGGGTGGGTTCGCAGGCATGGGCTTCGGCATTCTTTTCGGTTATGTCACAACAAAAAAAGCCGGCACCACGTTTTCGATGATTACCTTAGGTCTAGTAGAACTGGTCTTCGCTAGCTCCTTAATGTTCCCCAGTTTCTTTGGTGGCGAAGGGGGTATTTCGGGCAACCGTGTGGTGGGCGCGACGGTAATGGGCATTAGCTTTGGGCCACAAATTCAAGTTTATTACTTGATTGCAGCGTGGTTGTTTTTGTGCACGATAGCGATGTTTGCGTTTACCCAAACACCGCTGGGGCGTTTGATCAATGCGGCGCGAGACAATCCAGAAAGAGCGGAGTTTATTGGCTACGACACGCAATGGTTACGCTATTTAACCTTGATACTCTCTGCATTTTTTGCGGGTATCTCGGGCGGTTTGTCGGCAATTAATTTTGAGATTGTCAGCGCTGAAAACGTGAGTGCGATTCGTTCTGGTGCTGTACTCCTTTTTACTTTTATCGGCGGTATCGGATTCTTTTTTGGCCCGCTCATCGGTGCCGTGGTGGGGGTTTTTCTGACTGTAGTTTTTTCCGAGCTAACAAAAGCGTGGCAGCTTTACCTTGGTTGTATTTTTATTGCTGTGGTCATGTATGCGCCGGGCGGCATCGCAAGCATTTTGATGCTGAACCTCCGCGTCTTGAAGTTTGGTTTTTACAAACAGCTCTGGCCAAGGCTTTGGCGCGTTTGCGCCACGTTTTTGCTTGCCATGCTTGGTGTCGTGATGGCGGTAGAAATGCTGTACCACTTGCAAGGGGACGTGGTGAGCGCAAACGAGATGCGGTTTTTTGGCTTCCTGATCAAGCCGCATGGCGTCACTGCCTGGCTAGTTAGCGCGACCTTATTCGCTGTTGGCGCATATTTATTCATGCGCTGCAAAGCGCCGTTCGTGGCTACCTGGGGCGATATCAATGCAAAAATTGAAGCAGAAATGCAAAGGGTGGCGCAATGAAACCAATTGCATTAGCGTTGCATGATGTGCGGAAAAATTTCGGTAGTACAGAAATTATTCGCGGTGCCTCACTTGAGGTTCAACAAGGTGAAAGAATTGCCTTAATCGGGCCGAATGGCGCTGGGAAATCCACCTTATTTAATCTGATTTCCGGGCGTTTTCCGCTGAGTTCGGGCGATATTGTTTTAAATGGCGAAGTCATTTCTGGTTTGCGTCCGTATGAAATTAATCGCCGTGGTTTATCGCGCAGCTTTCAAATCACGAATATTTTTCATCGCCTTTCTGTGTATGAAAACCTGCGCTGCGCCGTGCTCTGGTCACTGGGTTACAAGTATTCATTTTGGCACCGCTTAAACGGATTAAAGGACGTGAAAGAGCGTGCCGAAATGGTGATGGACGAGATTGGTTTAACGAGGCGGCGGCATATTTCCGCTGGACTACTCACCTACGCGGAACAACGCGCCTTGGAAATTGGCCTGACCATCGCCGGTGGCGCGGAGGTGATTTTGCTGGATGAACCAACGGCGGGCATGAGCCGTGCCGAATCTGACGCGGCGATAGAGTTAATTCGTAAAGTCAGCGCGAAAAAATCCTTAATCATGGTGGAGCACGACATGAGCGTGGTGTTCGGCTTAGCTGATCGGATTGCCGTCTTGGTGTACGGCGAAATCATTGCTTGCGACACGCCCGCCGCCATTCGCAAAAACCAAAAAGTGCAAGAAGCCTATTTAGGCGCTGAAGCGATGGAAAGTCAGGAGGGTGCAAAATGAAACCCATCCTTGAACTAAATAATGTGGATGCTTTTTATGGCAAAAGCCACGTCTTGCACGGTTTGACCCTGCAGTTGCAACAAGGTGAAATTGTCAGTTTGCTGGGGCGCAATGGCGTAGGGCGCTCGACCACCTTAAAAGCCATCATGGGGCAGGTGCATACGGAAGGCTCCATACGCTTTAAAGACCAAGAATTGATAGGGCAGAAAACCTTTGAGATTGCGCAACTTGGTATCGGCTATGTGCCAGAAAATCGTGACGTGTTCCCCACCTTGACGGTCGAGCAGAATTTACTTTTAGGCGAGAAAAATGCGGCGACCTCGCGTTGGTGTTTAGCCGACATGTACAACATGTTTCCCCGTTTAAAAGAACGTCGCGCTACCCAAGCAGGCTTCTTGTCTGGCGGCGAACAACAGATGCTCACGCTTTGCCGCACCCTGATGGGTGACCCCGACTTCATCATGATCGATGAACCAACTGAAGGCCTCGCGCCCAAAATTGTCGAGCAAGTGGCAGAATACTTAAAAATTCTGCGCGAACGACAAATGACGGTGTTGTTAGTAGAGCAGAAATTGACCATCTCACTAGCGATCTCGCAGCGCGTTTTGGTGATGGGGCACGGTAGTATTGTATTTGAAGGCACACCCGACGA
>JAIETO010000213.1 GCA_019745005.1 Burkholderiaceae bacterium | reverse complement strand
TTTGCGATTTTGCTGTTTCAAGACCTTGCAGTGATTCCATTGCTGGCATTGATACCTCTGTTGTCACCAATAAAAGTGGGCGAGGGTGGTTTGGATTTGGCTGATGCTGCGCGTGCCATCGGCACTGTGCTTGCAGTGATTGCCGCTGGCAATTATTTATTGCGCCCGGCATTTCGTTTCGTTGCGCGCAGTGGAAGCCAAGAGTTGTTTACGGCGGCGGCCCTGCTGGTGGTGATAGGCAATGCCGTGTTACTCGAATGGGCGGGCTTGTCGATGTCGCTGGGCGCTTTTTTGGCTGGTGTGATGTTGGCTGGATCGGAATTTAGGCACGAGCTGGAAGCCAAGATCGAACCATTCAAAGGCTTACTGCTTGGTTTGTTTTTTATTGCGGTGGGTATGTCGGCAAATCTTGGCATCGCGTTTGATCATCCGGGCCGCATTGTCGCTATCACGCTTGGTCTCATGATCAGTAAAGCCTTGCTGGTGATGTTCATTGCCAAATTAGCGGGGGCGAAGCGCGCCGTTTCCATTAAGTTAGGTTTGACCTTGGCGCAAGGCGGCGAGTTTGCTTTTGTTTTGTTTGGCGTGGCAGAAACGGCAAAGATTATTTCTGACGATATCAACGATACCTTGGTCATGTCAGTCACCTTGTCGATGTTAATCGCACCGTTTCTTTTTATTATTTATGACAAGTGGCTGGCGCCAATTTTGGAGCGCGAGCAAGAACGCGAGTTTGACACTATCGTCAACCACGAACGCCCAGTGATTATTGCGGGCTTTGGGCGTTTCGGTCAGATCGTTGCCCGTGTGTTGGCAACCCATCAAATACCTTTCACGGCGCTCGATAAGAGTACCCAGCAAGTTGATTTTGTGCGTCGATTTGGTAGTGAAATCTATTACGGCGACGCCTCACATTTAGAGTTGTTGCAATCGGCAGGGGTGGCGAATGCCCGTGTTGTCGTCTTATCGTTGGATGACGTGGAGGCCTCGATTAGAACTGCGGAATTATTGCATCAGCATTACCCGCAAATTCCCGTCCATGCGCGTGCCCGAAATCGTTTTCATGCCTATAAGTTGATGGATGCGGGCGTCAAAAAAATTTACCGCGAAACTTTCGGCTCAAGCCTGGCAATGGCCGAAGGCGTGCTACAAAACTTAGATTTTTCGGCCAGCCAAGCAGAAACAGTGGTGCAAGCTTTCCGCGAGTTTGATGAGGACATACTCAAACGCCAGCAGGCGATTTACCAAGATGAAGCGGCGTTAATGCAATCCGCGCAACAGGCACAAGTGGAGTTACAAAACTTGTTTGAATCCGATATGCGTGAGAAAAAATAGCAGCTTTTTTTGCCGCGCAGGCGCAGAGTGCGCTGAGAAAGGCCGTGAAGAGCTTCCTAAACTAAATCTTGATAAACGTTGGCGTTGGTGGAGCCTATCCATTTTTTCGTGAAGCGTAATGTAAAGGTCGTACCGACATTTTCTTCCGACGTGACACTCAAAGAGCCACCAAAAATACCCACGGCAATATTGCGGCAGATGGATAAACCCAAGCCCGAACCACCTTGACCAAAGCGGGTTGTAAAGAAGGGGTCGAAAATCCGTGCACAGGTGTCGGCGCTCATGCCTTTGCCGTTGTCGTGAAAAAGTAGCTCGATCATGTCTTGCTTTTCAAATGCACGTATCGTCAACACGCCTTTACGTCCATCATGCAGAGGCGCATCAAACGCGTGCAGCGCGGCATTTTGAATTAGGTTGTTAATGATTTGTCCCAGTGCACCGGGTAAGCCATCGCATTCGATCTCGGGTGCAATCTGAATCTCGATATCCCAAATATTGGTTTTATGATTCAGACGCCAAATGTAGGCAATGTCAGTGACGAGTTTTAAGAGTTGAAATTGACGTTGACTTTCCGACGTGCGGTCAACGGCAATTTGTTTGAAATTTTCAATCAGCTCAACTGCGCGACGCACTGATTTTTCTATCAGTACCGTAATTTGTTTGCTCTCGTTAAAAAAATCATCCAAGGCAGAACGTCGCATTTCGTTTGTCGCTAATAATTCCTTCATTGCATCAACCCGATGCGCGAGCACAGAAACGCACGTGACGGCATTGCCTATCGGCGTATTCAATTCATGTGCAACCCCCGCAACCAATGAGCCTAGCGACGCGAGTTTTTCAGATTGCACTAAATCTGCTTGCGTTTGCTTTAACTGCTTCAAACTGTTGCTGAGATCGTCTGTGCGCGCTAACACTTTGCTTTCAAGCGTGCGTTCATTGCTCTTCAATTGTTGGCGTAAGATCGCCGCACCCATACAAATAATCGAAAACGTCAAAATAAACTCTTGCGTATGGATGATCGATTGATGAAAAGTCATTTCGCCAAAAGGCTTAATGCCAATCGCCACCATGCGAGATACAGCCAAGGAGATAAGAGCAACCCCAAGTGCAGTAATACGCACGCCAAAGCGCACGGCGAGGCCTAACATAGGCGGGATGAGTAGCGTCGGGGTGAGCGGGACATGCTCGCCGTCGAGTTTTAAATCTAAGAACATTAAGATGGTCAAGCCGAAGGTAAACAACAAGATGAGCGCGTCTGAATAACGCCATTGAATTCGTTCTTCGCCGCCTTGCAATGAACGTAAAAGCAAGGGCGTAAAAATTAGCATGCCCAGACCATCATCAAACCACCAAACGCGCATTACCGTGAAGTAAGCACTGTCAGGGTGATAAGCGTCGATCACCAACCCACCTAAGATGCCGCTCAGAAAGCAGCAAACCAAAGGGCCAGCAACCACAAATTTGATGAAATCTTGGATTTCTGCCAGCCGTGCAGATGCGCGCACGTAGCGCATAAGCAGGAAAGTCGCACTGACTTCAAATAGATTGACACTGCTGAGCAAGATGGCTTGACTCAAGGGCGCAGTGGGTAGATTGCCAATCACATTGGTGACGAAAGTCAGCCCCGCAAATAGCCAAGCGCGTTGACCATTAAAGTGCAGTAAGGCGGTGAGTAAGAGGGCATTGGGCAGCCAAATGATGACTTCGTTTTCTGCCGTTTTGCCGCAATAGAAACTGATTTCGATGGCAAGAAAATGCAGTACGGGCAGCAAAAGATACAAGCGCCAATTCGGCTTGTCCCACATCGTTCGAAATCCTTGCATAGATTGCCTTCTCGAAAAACGCAGTGAAACGTGCGTTTACTTCATTTAGGTCGAACAGCAGCGTTGCATCCTAGGGGTTGGTTTTTGACGGGCGGGTTGCCGATTCCCAGGGTAAGTTGCGCGTCAATAAAACATTCAATAAATTGTCTTGGAAATTGATATTGCCGGTGAGCTGTACGTGGTCTTCACAGAGAAAAAACCAGTAGGCCAAAGGAATGAAACTGTCTTCACTTTCTTCTTCACTGGGGTCGAGCGATTCACGTGCCAGCAGCGAAGGTTTAGTGACGCGCCCATCGCCGGGTTCTAGCATGAGTTCACCATACGGCACGTTAGGCAAGGGATTTTTGATCTTGCTGGGGTCGAGTCGGGTTTTTATTTGCGCACCGTCTTGCTCAAGCAATAAACGCGCTGGCGTCAAACTACAATCACCCCCAAACAACACATAACGTATCGGCGTTGCGGGTTCCTGTGTTGACATTGCCCACTGAAAACGCCGCCCACGCTCTAAGCGGTAAGCAAAATAGCGCTTGAGATCGGCCAACTTAACATCAGACATGCCGCTTTCCGTTTTCTTGATGCGTGTCTGCACTTCTGGGTCGTAAATACTCCATTCAAACTTCTCCCACGTGCTGGTATCGAACAAATCTTCGTGTTGCGGGTTGCCGTTAATATCGATGAGTGAGTTGACCAAGGGATGCGGAAAAAGTTGATAGCCGCTTGCCATGGTCGCCAAAATTTCTGGTTGCATGCGGCCAAAGCCGACCGTCTCGCCCACTAAAAAAGCCTGCAGTGATGAGGCCGAACCAAGGTTGGGCGTGCCGAGCAAAATCATTTTTCTGACACGGTTCGTGCCATACAAGGTCACTTGTTCACTTTCGCCTTTCAACACATCCGTTGTGCCATAACGCAAATAGTAGCGGGCGACCAAACCACCCATGCTGTGCGCAACCACATCGACGCGCAAATTTGGGTCGTTGTAATCGCGTCGCACGTTGTCGATCAAACGGTCGAGGGCGAGCGCATGTTCACTATTATCTTGTCTAAAGTCGTAAGGAAAAACGTAAAAGCGACGCTCGCCTTTTGTAACGGGCGTACCAAGTACACCGCGAACATAACCACCATGTTTTTCAAGCGTGCTAATGATGGGGCCATAGATATCTTGACCTAGCACCTTGTCGGCAACGTCATAAGCCTCCAAATCGTCAGGGATGATTTGTAAAGTCTCAGGATCAAACTTCAAAGCGAGGTGGCTATAGTTACTAAACAAGACATCACGGGTTGAGCCGGGCCACACTTCGACTTTGGTATTTTTGTTGCGCAGTTTGGAGCCAAATAGCCCTGGAATCAAAATTACTGGCGTGGTATCGGGGTTACGCTCATTCACGCGATACAGTCGTGACAAATCAGGGCGTTGAATGCTTGAACAAGCACTTAAGAGGAACACGCCGCAGAGCCCAACCAGTGCATAACTTGAGAGGCGTTGTAGTGCCAGCAAGCGTCGGCGCATCGCGTGGCGAGCGTGCGTCGTTAAATCACGTCGTCGGTTGAGAACTTGGGATAACAACTGCATGCGCGTCATGAAAGTTTCCTTGTGCTTTGTACTCTATAGGACTTAGGCAAAACAGACGTTGGCGTTGTTGCTTTGCCTTGCCGCACAGTCGCACTGTCTGCGGCTTCGCGCCTAGGCAACGTAATCTTGCGTAAGTCCAACTCTAGAGACCTCTGCATAACTTACTGCGCGGCCGAATTTTGGTTCTGCGATGCTCGCTGTACAGTCGTACAGGTGCGCTTCTCGAACCAAACTTCGCCCGCTCGCTACAGTTGTGCAGAGGTCTCTTTAAAGAGAATACGACGTTTGTCGTGGTTGCAGGCACGTATTCTATAGTTTTTATCGCAATGAAGTTCTCGCCTTATTGGACAGCATGGCTATTTCGTCTGGCTGCTTGCTTTACCAGGGTAAATGTTCGCCGTTATACGCATAAAATTCGCCGCTATCTCTTACAGTGAGCGAATCAAGCATAGTGAGCATATCTTGCGCCGCGCTGAGGGCAGGGCGGCCAATTTGCTCGCCACGAAATGGTTGCGAGAGAGACGTGTTCACCGTGTTGGGGTGCACCGCCACACAAACCGCATTCGGGTGACTGCGCTTCAGCTCAATCGATGCCGTTTTCACCAGCATATTCAGCGCCGCTTTAGATGCGCGGTAGCTATACCATCCTCCCAATCGATTATCACCAATACTGCCGACTTTGGCAGATAGCATGGCCAACACGCTGCGATCTTTATCCAGCAAAGGGGTGAAATGACGCAACACTAAGGCGGGGCCGAAAGTGTTGATTTGGAAGGTCTTTTGTAATTGCGCGAAATGTAGATCAGCGAGTTTTTTTTCGGGCATCCACTCATCCGTATGCAATATGCCAGCGGCGTTGATAATTAAGTGAAACGGCGCAAATGTCCTTAGTTCCTCTGCCGCCGCAGCGATGCTTGCTTCGTCTTCAAAATTGATGGCAGGTTGCGAAGCGCGATGCAGGCCAATGGCGCAAGCGCATTGCGGGTCTTCTTTTAAAATCTGCAAAAAAGCCGTGCCGATGCCGCCATTAGCACCAATGACGAGGGCATGAAAGTGTTTGGGAAAACTTTGCATCGTCTTAAAATTAGAGCCAACCCCGTTGCCACCGTGTCTCGTCCTGTAATTCGCGCCAAGAAAGCCGTTGCTGTCGTTTGCTGAAAACCGCTTCAATTTCGATTAGATCGGTTTGCCCGTCCACATCGTCAGGGTCAACAATTTTTGTGACGATGAAGTGTTTTTCCTTGGCGACGGCTTTACGAGCCGTCCATTTGGTTAGCAGCAATTTCTTGGGTTGAATTGGTGTCATGGGTAAGGTTTAATCAGTTCGCACTTACTTCGCTTATTTTTGATGCTTCATGTTTTGTACGGTCTCCAAAGCTTTTGCGACGTTCTCATCTGGGGCTAAGTCACCCAAGGTCGCAAAAATTTTACCGTCGGGAGTAACGACAAACGTTGTGCGATCTGTAAAACCATGGTCGATGACTTTACCGCGACTATCTTTCGCATTCGCGATGAGGCCAGTCACATTGAGTTGATAGGCCTTGGCAACTTTGCCATCTGCATCGGAAGCAACGGGAAACTTACCTGCGCAATAGTTCGGGTCAGCAGAAAATTCATTTAAGCGCGCGATACTATCCAAAGACACACCGATGATGCTGGCGCCCGCTGATGCAAATTTTTCCGCATTAGTGGCAAACGAATGCGCTTGAATATTGCAACCGCCCGTATAAGCAGATGGGTAGAAATACACGACCACTGGCCCTTTTTTCAGCGCATCTTTCAGATTGAAGCTAAAAGCCTTGCCCGCCAAAGAGGCTTGTAAGGCGAACTCTGGGGCTTTTTCCCCTTGCTTTAGTGCGGCAAAACTCGACGCGCATGCGAGCGCGGAAATGGCCGCCAGTGTGAGTGCAGCTAGATTCTTCTTGAGCATGATGGTTTCCTTTGGGTTGGTTTGGCTTTTTTTAAGAAATTGTTTGCTTTGACGTTGGCGAACTTTACCGCAAACTTGTAAGGCTCGTGCACAACGCAGCAAAGCTAAGGAAGCTCTGATTAAGTTACTGCGCGACCAAATTTTGTACCTGCGACTCCGGCTACCGTGCTCGCTGTTCAGTCGTACAGGTGTGCTTCTCGATTCAAACTTTGACCGCTCGCTACACTTAATCAGAGCTTCCTTAGGCGCAATCACATCGTTCTCGCGACACTGAGTAAGCAAGGCAACTTGGCGTCTTTCTTAGACCAACGGCGTCGACATCAATCGAAACTTAATGGCGACCATGCCCCGCTCTCATAACGCTCGAAGCCATCTGGTTTGAAGCGCCACAGGTGGAGCCAGCCGTTGTCCAGCAGTTGCTTGACCGCCGCGTGCTTAGCAATCACCGCGTCGATGGCAGCTTGCGGTGCGTCGATGGCCACGGTCAAGCGCAAGGGTTCGTGTACCCAGCGCTCGCCGTTGTGTAGCGACTGGCGTGAAAGCCCAATGCGCAAATCACCGCCGTTGCCCTCGAAGACACCTAGGTTGCCACCCACGACATTGTGCAGCACTTTGTTGCCGCTACCTAAGCGCAGCGGGTCGCAGGTCGACGCGTGGTACTGCCAGTTAATCCAATGCGTTACTAGCATGGGTGCGGTCATCAGCAGTTCCAGTACGCTTCCGTTGCCATCTTGCGTAGCGTCGTAGTCGTGTAGGAAGCTGCGCCCGCCAAGCACAGCGCCTTGGCTTCTGTGTCGCGGCGCGATCAAAAAGGCGGCGTTGCCCGCGAGCCCCCATTCTGGGCGCGTCTGCGCGCCGTCGTTGGCGCGGCGGCGGAGTCGGGGGCGCTGTTGACGAAATGTGCGTCTCGCCAAGGCACAGCACATGGGTCAGAGATGCAGGGGGGGTAGGCTCAGAGTGAGGTGTGTGTCGTGCACTCGTATGCCTTAGTCGGGCA
>JAIETO010000025.1 GCA_019745005.1 Burkholderiaceae bacterium | reverse complement strand
GCAGCAAATGGACGACCCATTTTTGATCGAAACCCTTGTAACGGTCCGATCTCACGCTTCTTGAGCAGTTCCTCAACCTCGGCGACCTCAAATTGTCGGCTTCCGGGCGTTTTGCTCATAGAGAACTCGCACTTAGTGCAGGCAAAACGTCGATAATTTTCTTTAACGATACCGCCGCAATTCGGGCAGGGAGTTTGTAGGGTCGCGTAATCGCCCGGAATCGTATCGTTGTTATATTCTTTGGCGCGCTTAACGATGATTTGCGTCATTTGCGCGATCTCGCGCATAAACTCATCACGCGTAATTTTTCCTCGCTCCATTTGTGCGAGCTTGTTTTCCCATTCACCCGTGAGTTCAGGCGAAGTTAGTTCATCAACACCCAGACCACGAAGCAAGGTCATTAATTGAAAGGCTTTTGCTGTTGGTATGAGTTCACGCCCTTCGCGTATTAGATACTTTTCGTTCAGCAAACCCTCTATTGTCGCCGCGCGCGTAGCAGGAGTCCCTAAGCCTTTTCCCGCCATCGCCTCACGTAACTCTTCGTCATCCAAAAGCTTTCCCGCGCCTTCCATGGCTGAAAGCAAGGTCGCTTCAGAATAGCGCGCCGGCGGTTTGGTGACTAACCCGTTCGCTGTGAGCTTTTCGGTCTTCACTTTCTCGCCTTTCGCGACAGCGACCAAGGTGCCGCTACTTTCACCGTCTTTCTCGTCTTGCAGCTCTTTTCCATAAATCGCCAACCAGCCAGGGTTGGTCATGACCTTGCCTTCAGTTTTGAATTGATGACCGGATACTTCGGTAAACCGCGTCGTCACCAAAAACTCGGCGGCGGGAAAAAATACCGACATAAATCGGCGCGTCACAAGGTCATAAAGCTTTTGCTCTGGTTCCGACAAATTTTTCGGTGCTTGCCCTGTGGGGATAATAGCGAAGTGATCACTAATTTTCGCATTATCAAAAATCCGCTTATTCGGCTTCACCCAATTATTCTTTAGGATTTGCGTAGAAAATTGATGGTAATTATTGTTCTCACCAATATTTTCCAAAGTTTGCTTGACCGTCGCAACATAGTCCTCAGGCAAGTGCCGTGAGTCTGTCCTCGGATAAGTTAAGACCTTATGTTTTTCGTATAAAGCTTGGGCTAAACCCAAAGTGTTCTTCGCAGAAAATCCGAAACGCGAGTTCGCCTCACGTTGCAAGCTGGTTAAATCAAACAGCGCGGGTGCCATTTGTGTGGCGGGCTTTGATTCCTCCGTCACATTGCCAAGTTTGCCGCGACATGCGGCCACAATCGACTCTGCCGCCGCCTTGCTCCATAAGCGCTCGGCTTTTTTCTCAGGATCGGCTTCATCCTTCTTAAATTGTTGATCTAACCAACGACCTTCGTAAATACCCGCCGCACAAACGAATTCAGCCCGCACTTCCCAAAAATCACGCGGGACAAATTTTTTGATCTTTTCTTCACGCTCCACAACAATGGAAAGCGTCGGCGTTTGCACACGACCCACTGTCGTTAGATAAAAACCACCTTCCTTTGAATTAAAGGCTGTCATGGCACGCGTGCCATTAATGCCGATTAACCAATCAGCTTCGGAACGACAACGAGCTGCATCAGCCAAAGGCATCATCTCTGCGTCTGTTCTTAATTTCTTAAAGCCTTCGCGAATCGCGTTCGGTGTCATAGATTGCAACCACAGACGGCTTACCGGTTGCTTTGCTTTTGCGTTTTGCGCGATCAAACGAAAAATCAGCTCACCCTCACGCCCGGCGTCGCAAGCGTTGATCAACGCGCTCACATCTTTTCGCTTTATGAGCTTATTGAGTACTTTCAGCCGCGACTCCGTTTTCGCAATCGGATTGAGCGCGAAATGCGGCGGAATCATCGGTAAATGGGTAAAGGTCCATTTGCCGCGCTTGACGTCATATTCTTCTGGAACAGCAATTTCTAATAAATGACCTACAGCCGACGAAAGGACGTACTCATCAGATTCGAAATAGTCATCGTGTTTGGTAAAGCCGCCCAAAGTTTTGGCGATATCATTCGCAACGGAAGGTTTCTCAGCGATGATGAGGGTTTTGGTCATGTGAACTATTCTCAATAAATTTTGTCGTGTTTTGCTATGAAAAGCATCGCGTTCATACCGAAATAAATGGCGTTGGAGCGACTAAAGATAATCGTAAGACTACCCTAATTGCTAAGAATCAGCGGGGAATGATTATTGAGATGTGTAAAAAAACGTTATATCGATACGTTTTCTACAACACTTTTTCTACGAATGGGGAGTAAACATTGACGAAAAAAGCTTACTCTTGACGCTGAGATTCTTGAGCAAGGCGCTGTTCTCACTTGCATACGCTATGCTTGATTAATGCACAGTACGCGGCTCCGCGTCGTCATCGGGCAAGAGCAGTTCGTCGAACATCAGCATATCTGGCTCTTTTCCTTGACTCCACAACATCATTAGAACAATGACCTTGAGTTTATCAAGAGGAACTGGGCATTCGTTAATTGCCAACGCGCGATCGATGACGATTTCTCGTTGCAGCGAATCAAGTAGACCTGCTGATTCGAGAAATTGGATGAAGCCCATTGCAGGTGTGCCTAGAACCGCAACTTCTTGCTCAGCGTAGATTCTGAAGCCGTTCGACGCGACAGCTTTTTGTACGTTTTTAACGACGGTATCGGCTGTCTCGTTGGTGGTATCTGCCAGAACCGTTAGCCAATCCAAGGCTTCAGAAATTTCTTCTTCTTCAAATCCGACAGCGGACAGCTTTCTGGCTAAGGCGACAGCATCAGGGCAGGCGTCTGGGCGGTAATACGTTTCGTAGAGGTAAACAAGAATATCAAACATGACGATACTTTAGCCCCAAGCGGAAATTGAAACAAGTCAAGAATCCAAGAATTCGTCCAAATCTTACCATCATTATCCTAATCGTCGTACCAACCCTCCTGGCAAACTTTCGATCTTATTTGCCAGCTCAAGTTCAAACAATTTTGCACTGACTGTGGCCGTATCTAATTGGCATTTTTCGATAATATTTTCAATATGAATCGGGTCGTAGCCGATCAGTTCGAGCAGAAAAGTATTGGCATCTGCGGGTTCATTTGGGCTTTTGCCTTCTAATGTTCCACGATGAACCGGTGCGTTGCTTGTAAATTTTAATTCTTCGAGAATATCCTGCGCCTCTTCAACCAGTTTGGCGCCTTGCTTAATCAATTGATGGCAGCCTTTTGATAACGGGGAATGAATCGAACCAGGAATCGCAAATACGTCGCGTCCTTGCTCAGCCGCCATGCGGGCGGTAATCAAAGAACCGGATTGCGCGGCAGCCTCAACCACAAGGACGCCACGAGCAAGGCCAGAAATGATGCGATTTCGCCGCGGAAAGTTTGCCGCAATGGCTGGCGTACCGATAGCATATTCACTGACGATACAGCCTGCATCCGCAATTTGATGTGCCAAAGCTCGGTTTCGGGCGGGGTAAACAATATCAATACCTGTGCCGATCACGGCGATGGTAGACCCGGCCCCGCGCAATCCCCCTTGGTGAGCCGCGGCATCAATTCCAGCAGCCAGACCCGAGCTCACTGTTAAACCAGCGCGACTCAAACTTTCGGCAAACTGCTCCGCATTCTTAACCCCTTGGACAGTGGCGTTTCGGCTGCCGACGATGGCAAGCGCTGGCGCAGTAAGCAGATCAAGCCTACCTTTGGCATAGAGGAGCAGCGGTGGATCGGGAATATCTAAGAGCGCAGGAGGATAGTGAGTATCCGCAAGACATAGGAGGAAATTGCCATTTTGCGCCAACCAAGCGCGGGTGCGTTCAATTTGCGCGTCGATTTCTGCTGAGGGCGCTTGGCTCAATGCGCGCGCAATGCGTTCAGAAACCACTTGGCGCAAGGCCGAGAATTCAGCGCGAAAGATATTCTCCGGCAAGCCAAATTGCGACAACAGCTTGCGCGCTGTTTCTCCACCTACGCCTGGGGTCTGCTCTAAGCGCAGCCAATCTTCCCAGGTCTGACTAAGTTGTGCCGACAAGCTGCTGTTATTCCTCGACTTTGTCTGGTGAATTTGCCACGTCACCGACAGAAACGGTGTCAGTGACCTGCATAACCAAACCGTAGGATACTTTCTTGAACGTGCGGAAAATAAACAAACGTCCGTAGGTTTCATCTGGCAAGCGGACTAATTTCTTACCGTCGGTTTTATCTTTGATCAGGCGACCATAGCGTCCAAGTTCAAGCACGCTGCCTAAATCTAAGCCGTCATCGCTACCGCGATTAACGCTCACGATATTGTTTTGGCCACCGGCGGCAACGCCGCCATAAATGGACATGACACGCGCTTTTACAGGGCGTTCAGAAATGTGCGGCACATAATTCAAAATGGGTGAGGGTGGAATCGGTTTTAAGCGATCACCGACGGTCATTTCTTCCTTGGAATTCACCACGATAAACGTATCTGCACCGTCAGCCGTTTTTGCGGTTCTTTCCAGCTTGATGGTACCTAAATAAACTGATTCATAAGCGATGACCTTTTTAGTATCAGGATCACGCAAAGGCGTACTTGGGCGGAACACTTGGAATGAGGTGCCACCTTTCAGATCGCCACGAACATAAGCCTTGTCGCCTTTACCCAAATACACGCGCCCCTCTTGGGTTTCGACAATTCTTGGTGCCGTCAGCAAGTCACCCTCTTCGACTATCAGCGGTTGCGATAAAAACGGTTCAATCACGTTGGAAGGGATTGCGGGAATCGCATTGCTGCCCAAGCCTTCCGTACGGATTTGCGGCTTGAGACGTTGTAGGCCGTTCGCGCTACCGTCGCTGCCATTACCAACTGCGTTTCCTAAGCGGAGGCGACCATTCACGCGATCAAAATACACAATTTGGTCAGGATAAATCCAGTGGGGGTTTTTGATTTCATCTTTATTCATGCCCCAGACTTCTGGCCAGCACCAAGGATTTTGCAGAAAACGACCTGAAATTCCCCACAAGGTATCGCCCTTCACCACCACATGCTTGTCCGGCGCATCCGGCAAAAAGGCGCATTTTGCGCTGAGGGGCGCCTTTTGCTCCTGCGCAGATACACTGGTGAGGTGCAAAAGTGGGAAGCTGACGGCGAGTACAAGAGTGATTGTGCTAAACTTTTTCATGAATTTTGTCCGGTTTGTGCCATTTTGATGCTGCTTTTGTTCGACTTAAAAACAATTTAAGCACTTTGTGGTGCAATGTTGCACTTGGTTACACTTTCTTGCGCTCGCCTCTTCGACCTTGCGCGGAATTTTATTGCAGCCCTCGCCCATTGTCGGTTGGTTCTTTTTAATTGAATTGAACCGACCTGCGTTTTTTAGTGTGATTACGCTGTAACGCAACTGAGCGAATGGTGATGAGTGCAAAAACTGTCTCAACACTTGCCAAATTGAATCAAATTCTGCCCATAAATCATTGAACTAGCAAGAGAAAACGCAATTTCGCCCCCTCGAATTGTTGTGAAAAGTCTTATGTCGATACTAAATATTCTCCGTTACCCCGATCCACGACTGCATAAAGTGGCGAAACCCGTCACCGTTTTTGATGAGCGCCTGAAAAAATTGGTCGCTGATATGGCCGAAACCATGTACGACGCGCCGGGCGTCGGTTTAGCAGCGTCGCAAGTCGATGTGCATGAGCAAGTCGTGGTCATCGACACCTCGGAAACCAACAACGAGCTGCGCGTTTTCATTAATCCCGAAATTATCTGGGCCAGCGAAGAGAAAAAAGTCTATGACGAAGGCTGTTTGTCTGTGCCCGGCATTTACGACGGGGTAGAGCGGCCAGCCGAGGTCAAAGTGCGTGCGCAGGATGCAGATGGTCAAGTTTTTGAAGTGCACGCTGATGGCTTACTCGCCGTGTGCGTGCAACACGAAATGGACCACCTCAAAGGTAAAGTCTTTGTTGAATATCTATCGCCGTTGAAGCGCAATCGCATCAAGACCAAGATGATCAAAGAAGAGCGCGATGCCCAGCGCCAAGCAGGACGCCAGCAAGGACGTCGGTGAGAGTCATTTTTGCTGGCACGCCTGAATTCGCTGCGTGCGCCTTGGAAGCCTTACACAGCGCGGGTTTTGACATCCCTCTCGTGCTCACTCAACCTGATCGCCCAGCGGGGCGCGGCATGCAAATGCAGGCCTCGGCCGTTAAACAATCGGCTTTGCGGCTCGGTATTCCCGTCGCCCAACCGATTTCGCTGCGTTTAGACGGAAAATGTCCCGATGACGCCGCCCAAGCCCATCAACTGCTGCGTAGCACGCCGCATGACGTCATGGTCGTGGCGGCCTACGGTTTGATTCTGCCGCTCTCGGTGCTGACCATTCCACCACTCGGCTGCCTGAATATTCACGCATCCTTACTCCCCAGATGGCGCGGCGCGGCGCCCATCCATCGTGCGATCGAAGCGGGCGATGAGCAAACCGGTATTACCATTATGCAGATGGAGCAAGGTTTGGATACCGGCCCCATGCTCGCGGTGCAGGCACTTACAATCGAGCCGCAAGATACCAGCGCCAGCTTGCACGATAAGTTAGCAGCACTGGGCGCAGAGATGATCGTGCACAGCGTGCGCCTGCTTGAACAAGGGCGAACATTAACCCCAATAATGCAGCCAGAGCTGGGCGTGAACTACGCGGCGAAAATCAGCAAAGACGAGGCGCAGCTCGATTTCAATTTGAGCGCGCAAGTGCTGCACCGAAAAATACGCGCGTTTAACCCCTTCCCCATCGCGCAGGCCAAATTCGATGGCACCGTGATCAAAATCGCCCACGCTGAAATTGTGCCTGTTGGACAAGTAACAGCGGAATCGGGCGAAATTTTGGCGGCCAACAGCAGTGAGGGCGTTTTAGTTGCCTGTGAACAAGGCAAATCCGTTTTGCGCCTAACTGAACTGCAAAAGCCTGGCGGGAAAAGACTATTGGCGCCTGATTTCTTGCTTGGATTTCCTATGCAGGCAGGCCAACGATTTTCCTTCGAATAACCACCAAGAGATGCTTTAGAAGCGCTGATTTCTTGCCAACTCTGCAAGCGAACAAACGATATACTCCAAGCCGTATAGTATATTTATGCCAAATTCCGCATACCAATAAAGCGGATTTTGATATTTTTTATATATACTCCCGTCATTTCTAAAAATTGTCGAGTCTTTACGGCAGCGTAATTTGGATTCCTCATCGGTGATTTTCTCACCCAAAAAAGCAAACTTAGAGGAAAAAACCTAGCGGTTTTTATTGCCGTATGGAAAATTTATGGCCTAAATCGAGTAAAATCACCGTTTGGCGCGAAAAGCTGTATTGGTGATTTAACATCACTCATTTGAACTTCAGCGCACTTTTACGTTTGCTTACCGTTGCAGTTGTTCTTCCTGAAAGAAAAAAACTGCTTTTTTTATTCAGGATCACCATGCCTCCAGCCACGCCTTTTCAGGTCGAACCCCGCTCACACGGCGTCACTGCCGAACTACCAGCCGACTTACCCGCCGTCATCAACACCAAAGCGGCGGATCATGTGCAATTTCGCGCTTCGACTGAAGCGCTCCCGGTCGGCGTTTTTCATACCGACCATCGCGGCGCATTTACATATGTGAACCCCGCTTGGCAAACGCTGACTGGATTAAGCCTCAATGACGCGCAAGACAGCGCTTGGTTCAAAGCAATACA
>JAIETO010000284.1 GCA_019745005.1 Burkholderiaceae bacterium | reverse complement strand
AGCAAAGACCCGAAAATCCGCGCGCTCGTGAACAAACTCTGGGAGCATTCGGCGCAAGTGGCGGCATTAGCGCAAGTTATCGCACGTCGAATTACACGGCTTGACCCTGACACCGCCATGTTTGCAGGAATTGTGCATGAAGTGGGTGGTTTCTACATGCTCTCGCGTGTTGAAGAGTTTCCCTGTCTGTTAGAGCGCGATGAATTACCGCCTGAAAGCAACGATACGGATTTACCACCGTTTGCCGACACCATTATTGATAAAGAATCGGCCGAAGCGATCATAGGCCGCGCGGTACTCACCAGTCTAAAATTGCCGCAATCAGTCGTCGAGGCAGTGGAAGCACTTTGGTATGGCATGCGTGCCATGCCGCCTGAATCCTTGGGCGATACGCTACTACTTGCCAATGAACTTTGTGCGACGCCCTCCCCTTTGGATATGCGTACCGATACGGAAGCAAATCGCTACATGTCGGAAATCGACTTTGTGGTCGGTGATGGCACCTTAAATAGTATTTTGGAAGAGTCCGAAGACGAAGTCAGAACGCTTGCCGCGGCTTTGATTGTTTAAACCAATTTGCCTGAAGTAATTCGAACTCAGAAAAATCCTAAATTGGGATTAATCCATTCAGTGTAGTGAATAAGAAGCGTTGCAAACCTTGAGTCTTGCAACGCTTTTTTTGTTCATCAAGGCAGCTACCACGCGATGAAAGAAAACCTCAGTAACGAGGTCACTGAATACACAACAATCACATCGCCAACACTTGCTTAATCTGCTGCAAACATGTCGGGTCTTCGATGGTTGTTAAGTCACCCGCATCACGCCCCTCGCAGATCGCCTGTATCGATCGTCTTAACAATTTACCCGAGCGTGTTTTCGGTAAAGCAGTCACAAAATGCACGCGGCATGGGCGCGCAACTGCACCCAATTGTTTATCAACAACCGCCATGACTTCCGCCTCTAAAGCTTTGTGCGACTCTATCGTCGTGGCATTTTCTGGGTTTTTCAGAATTGCAAAGGCAACGGCGACTTGTCCCTTTAATTGATCTTCTACGCCGACCACAGCGACCTCGGAAATCTGCGGATGGCTAGAAATACTTTCTTCGATCTCACGTGTTCCCAAACGATGCCCGGCAACGTTAATCACATCATCGGTGCGACCTAAAATAAAGTAATAACCTTCAGCGTTCTGTATGCCCCAATCAAAAGTCGAGTACAACTGGTCATGCGCAAAATTACTCCAGTAGGTTTGCACAAAGCGTTGATCATCGCCGTAAATGGTTTGCATGCAACCGGGCGGCAACGGCCCTTGTATCGCGAGTACGCCTTTTTCATTCGGCAAACAGGCTGCACCTGTGGCTTCATTAATCAGTTTCACATTAAAACCGGGCATCGCTACACCCGGGCTACCAAGGCAGGTTTTCTTAAATTCAACGCCGTGGGCAACGGAGAGAATTGGCCAGCCAGTTTCAGTTTGCCAATAGTTATCGATAATCGGCACGCCGAGTTCCGTGGCAATCCAATTCGAGGTCGTTTCATCCAGCGGCTCGCCGGCTAAATACAAGGCCTTCAGCGATGAAGTATCGTACTTCTTCATCAATTCAACCGGATTTTTCTTCAGCACGCGAACAGCGGTCGGTGCAGAGAACATGCGGGTGACTTGATACTTCTCAACAATGCTCCACCACACGCCAGCATCAGGGCGTATGGGTGTGCCCTCATACATAATCGTCGCCATGCCAGCAATTAAAGGGCCATACACGATATAAGAGTGGCCAACCACCCATCCAATATCTGAGGTAGCAAAATAAGTTTCACCAGCCTTGCCACAGAAAATGTTCTTCATCGACGACGCCAATGCAACTGCATAACCACCCACATCGCGCTGCACGCCTTTCGGTTTTCCTGTTGTGCCTGAGGTGTAAAGCACATAGGACATTTCATTTGATTCCAGCCAAGTGACGGGAACTTGCATATGAAGGTGCTGTTCCCGCAATGCGGCGTAATCCACGTCGCGCCCTGCAACGATATTCATCGCATCAAGACCTCGGTTCACTAACAACACTTTCGTAGGTTGATGCTCTGCCAGTTGAATTGCTTCGTCCAGCAAAGGTTTGTAAGGGACGGCTTTACCGCCACGCATGCCTGCATCGGCAGACACCACCAACACAGGTTTAGCATCGTCAATGCGGGTTGCTAAACTTTTAGAGGCGAAGCCACCAAACACCACGGAATGCACGGCGCCGATGCGTGCACAAGCCAACATGGCAAACGCAGCCTCGGCAATCATGGGCATATAGATCAACACTCGATCACCCTTTTTGACGCCAAGATCCAGCATGATCGCTGCCATGCGTTGGACTTCGACATGCAATTCAGCAAAAGTGTAAGTTCTTTCAGAATTGGTTTCAGTCGAAATAGCGATCAACGCCGCCTTATCCGACTGGGTCTCCAACCAACGATCAATCGCGTTATAACAAAGATTCGTTTCGCCACCAACAAACCATTTGGCGAATGGTGGTTTGCTGTAATCGAGCACTCGAGTGTAAGGTTTGTGCCAACTAATCAGTTGAGCTTCGAAGTCCCAGAAGCTGGCGGGGTCTTGAATTGAGGCTTGATAAAAATCTTGGTAGTTCATGGTGGCTCCAGTTTTTATAGCGTTTTAGATCGAATTCGTTTTGTTTATTCTTGTTCTTTTTCAGCTTGCGCTGCTTGGCTTAGATCAAATCGTGTAGCTAATTTCCTTGGGATGGGATTTACCGTTTTCGTTTTATCAACCACCTTTGGCCGGGTATGGCCCGGCGGCCAATTACCTTTTTTGCTTCGCCAAAAAAGGTAATCCAAAAAAGGCGACCGTAGACTTGCCCTGCGGGTGCTTGCGCTTCGCTTCAGCATAATTTGCGCGTCACAAAAAATGGGAAAGTGTTGAAACTCGCTTCGCTCAAACAGCAACACTTTCTTATCCATTTTCTGTGATGCACAAATTACTTCGTCTCCAACGGTAGTAGGTCAAAAACTACGACCTACAAGTGCTATTTGAAAAATGAATAGCCGTGGATTCTGATTGTTTTGGCCTTGGTTTTGGTTTTGCCTTTGCTTTTGCTTGTGACCTTCACCCACTTCTGACACTGCCAATTGTGCGGGGCAGAAAATGGATAAGAAAGCTTCGTTGTCTGAGCGCAGCGAGTTTCGAAGCTTTCCCATTTTTTGTCCTGCACAATTGGGAACCCGAAGGGCAGTGGCAGCGTGGTCGCCTTTTTTGGCTTACCTTTTTTGGCGAAGCAAAAAAGGTAAGTAGCCGTCGGGCTACCCCCGACCTACAGAACGCAAATCAACAAAAAAACTCAAAAATAATCCCCAGGCACCCGCACAAACCCCTCCATCAAAACCCTAGCACTACGACTCATACTCGCCTTCTTCACAACCCATTCCCCATCCACCAACTGCGCCTCAGCACCAACCCGCAACGTCCCAGACGGATGCCCAAAACGCACAGCAGAACGTGCTCCACCACCCGCCGCGAGATTCACTAAAGTCCCTGGAATCGCTGCTGCAGTGCCAATGGCAACGGCAGCCGTGCCCATCATGGCGTGATGCAATTTACCCATCGACATTGCCCGCACGCACAAATCGATTTCCTCCGCACTCACTTGCTTCCCGCTCGACGACACATAGTCCAATGGCGCGGCCACAAAAGCTATTTTCGGCGTGTGTTGCCGCTTCGCCGCATCATCGATGTGCTTGATCAAACCCATACGCAGCGCGCCATACGCTCGTATCGTTTCAAATTTTGCCAACGCCGCTGCATCGCTATTGATCGCATCTTGCAGTTCAGTACCAGCATAACCAATCTCATTGGCATTCACAAAAATGGTAGGAATACCGGCATTGATCATAGTGGCTTTCAACGTGCCTATGCCGGGCACTTCTAAATCATCGACCAACTTCCCGGTGGGGAACATAGAGCCCCCTGCCCCCTCCTCCTCCGCTGCTGGATCCATAAACTCTAATTGCACTTCTGCTGCAGGAAAAGTCACACCATCGAGTTCAAAATCGCCTGTCTCCTGCACCTCACCATTGCTCATCGGAACACGGGCAATAATGGTCTTGCCGATATTCACTTGCCAGATGCGGACTACGGCAATACCGTCTTTTGGTAGGCGGGCGGCATCCACCAGCCCCATGCTGATCGCGCACGACCCCACACCGGCGGATAAATTGCCGCAATTTCCGCTCCAATCAACGAAGGCTTTATCGATAGCAACCTGTCCAAACAAATAATCCACATCGTGATCGGCTTGGCTACTCTTTGCCAGCAATACTGTTTTTGAGGTGCTAGAGGTTGCGCTGCCCATGCCGTCAATTTGTTTGCCATAAGGGTCAGGACTACCAATCACGCGCAACAACAATGCATCGCGCGCTGCGCCCGGCTGTTGCGCTGCTTCGGGCAAGTCTTGCACGCGAAAGAACACGCCTTTACTTGTGCCACCACGCATGTAGATGGCGGGGATTTTGATTTGTGGTTGGCGGGACATTATTCTTCCTTTTTAACTTCAGTCTTTTGTAAGAGAGGCGTAGAGGTCGTCGAGAAAATCGTCTGGCGGGTGCAGCCCGCGCCGAACTTCTTACGAGCGCGGCCACTCACCATGTTGGGGCGCGGGTTGCACCCGCCCTACATTTCTCGGTTCCATTATGGTCTCAGCAATTTGCTATTACGCAGTCTTTGTTGACGCCAAAAAATCTTGTGCAAAACGTTGCAGCACACCACCAGCTTCGTAAATCGATACTTCTTCTGCGGTATCTAAACGACAGGTCACAGGCACTTCTACACGCTCACCGTTTTTACGATGAATGACTAAGGTCAAAGTTGTACGCGGTGTGCGATCGCCAATCACGTCATAAGTTTCCGTGCCGTCCAAACCTAGCGTCAGGCGATTCGTGCCAGCTTTAAACTCCAATGGCAACACGCCCATACCTAATAAATTGGTACGGTGGATGCGTTCAAAACCTTCGGCGACGATCACTTCCACGCCTGCCAAGCGAACGCCTTTCGCCGCCCAATCACGTGAAGACCCTTGTCCATAATCGGCACCCGCGATAATGATCAGGGGTTGTTTGCGTTCCATGTACGTTTCAATGGCTTCCCACATGCGGGTGACTTTGCCTTCAGGCTCGATGCGCGCCAGTGAACCCGCTTTGATCTTGCCTTCATGGTCGCGCACCATTTCGTTCTTGAGTGTGGGATTCGCAAAAGTTGCGCGCTGCGCCGTAAGATGGTCGCCACGGTGCGTCGCGTAAGAATTGAAGTCTTCTTCAGGCAAGCCCATTTTTGCCAAATATTCACCCGCCGCGCTGTCTAACATGATGGCATTCGAGGGCGAGAGATGATCCGTCGTAATGTTGTCACCCAATACGGCCAAAGCGCGCATGCCTTGCATCGTACGCACGCCCGCCAATGCCCCTTCCCAGTAAGGTGGGCGACGGATATACGTGGAAGGAGCCCGCCAATCGTACAAAGGCGCAACACTCGCCGCTTTTTCGCTGGAGATGGCAAACATCGGTTCGTAGACTTTACGAAACATGTCGGGCTTCACGCTGGCTTTTACAATCGCATCAATTTCTTCATCGGTAGGCCAAATGTCTTGCAAGCGAATTTCCTTGCCATCGACGACCGTCAACACGTCTTTCTCAATATCGAAACGAATCGTGCCCGCGATGGCATAGGCCACCACCAAAGGCGGCGACGCGAGAAACGCTTGTTTGGCGTAGGGATGAATACGACCATCGAAATTGCGATTACCTGATAAAACCGCCGTCGCATATAAATCACGATCAATAATCTCTTGCTGAATCAGCGGATCAAGCGCACCCGACATGCCATTGCACGAAGTACAGGCATACGCCACCACGCCAAAGCCGAGTTGTTCCAACTCCCGCATCAAACCCGCTTCTTCCAAATACAAAGTGACGGCTTTGGAGCCAGGCGCTAAAGAGGATTTCACCCAAGGTTTGCGCGTTAAGCCATAGCGATTTGCATTACGTGCCAACAAGCCCGCCGCAATCACGTTGCGTGGATTTGAGGTATTCGTGCAGCTCGTAATTGCCGCAATAATCACCGCACCGTCAGGCATTTGGCCTGCTACATCGTCCCATGCGCCAGCGATACCTTTGGCAGCGAGATCCGCCGTAGCAACCCGTGCGTGCGGGTTAGATGGCCCCGCCATATTGCGCACTACGGATGACAAATCGAATTGCAAAACGCGCTCATACTCGGCTGTTGCCAACGAGTCTGACCACAGCCCAGCCACTTTCGCGTAAGTCTCGACCAGCGCGACCTGCTCCTCGCTGCGCCCCGTGAGTTTGAGGTAAGCGATGGTTTGCTGATCGATGCTAAACATCGCCGCTGTGGCACCGTATTCTGGTGCCATGTTGGAGATGGTTGCGCGATCGCCCAAGGTCAAGGCGGCGGCACCAGCGCCATAAAATTCCAAATAGGCACCGACAACTTTGGATTTGCGCAAAAACTCTGTCAGCGCCAACACCACGTCAGTTGCGGTAATACCTTCTTGTGGCTTGCCACTTAATTCAACGCCGATAATATCGGGCAAACGCATCCAAGACGCGCGCCCCAACATCACGTTTTCAGCTTCCAAACCGCCGACGCCAATCGCCAGCACGCCCAAGGCATCCACATGCGGTGTATGGCTATCGGTGCCCACCAAGGTATCGGGAAACGCCACGCCATTTTGGCTATGGATCACTGGCGACATGCGTTCCAAATTGATCTGGTGCATGATGCCGTTGCCGGGTGGGATCACTTCAATATTCTTAAACGCCAGCTTGGTCCAATTGATGAAATGGAAGCGATCTTCATTGCGCCTATCTTCAATCGCCCGATTTTTTTCAAACGCTTGCGGGTCGAAGCCACCGCATTCAACTGACAAGGAATGGTCAACAATCAATTGCACCGGCACCACAGGGTTGACCTGCGCCGGGTCGCCCCCTTGCTCGGCAATCGCATCGCGCAATCCTGCCAAGTCAACCAAGGCCGTCTGACCCAAAATGTCATGGCAGACAACCCGCGCCGGAAACCAAGGAAAATCTAAATCGCGTTTGCGTTCGATAAACTGCTTCAAGGAAGCCGTTAAGTTTTCTGGCTCACAGCGACGTAATAAATTTTCCGCAAACACGCGCGAGGTATAGGGCAACTTGGCATACGCGCCGGGCATAATCGCATCCACCGCCTCGCGGGCGTCGAAGTAATCGAGGGACGTGCCGGGCAGTGATTTGCGAAAGTTTTTGTTCATGGGTGGTCTCATTAAGTATCGTTGTATCTAAAAAAACTTGAACCGCGAAGGCGCAGAGATCGCAGAGAAAAGCTAAAAACAAAACCAATTTCCTAATCTCGCCGTCAAAAAACTCTGTGACCTCTGCGCAACTGCGTCGAACGCTTTGCAGTATGTTTTTTTTACCGCATGTTTAAACCGTGAAGCGCAGCACTTTTCACTGTATTTCCAAAAGAAAAAATGGCTTTTTAGCTTTTCTCTGCGACCTCTGCGTCTCTGCGTCGAAAGATTTTCAAACTCTCAAAATTATTTCCTATCCTTCAACGCCACAAATTGCAAATCTTCCGGTCCCACGTAGTTTGCACTGGGGCGAATGATTTTATTGTCGATGCGTTGTTCGATGATGTGCGCGGCCCA
>JAIETO010000281.1 GCA_019745005.1 Burkholderiaceae bacterium | reverse complement strand
CGCTGGCGCCACGTTCTAAAAAGCTCACGGCATCACTACCCGTAAAAATTCCGCCAGCGGCGATCAGGGGAATGTCAAGTTGTTCAGCGTCTAAGTAAGTTTTAATTTCATCGATAATCGTATGCAGATCAAAGCTTGCCCAATCATCGCCAAAACCCAAATGACCACCCGCTAAGGGGCCTTCAACTACCACGTAATCGGGCAAGCGGTTCAGCCGCGCATTCTTGCGCAAAAATAGCTGCAAAGCGCGCAGCGACGACACAATAATGCCCAATTTCGCTTCACGAAAACGCGGATGATCGGCAATTAGCGCGAACGAATTTAGGTGCAAACCGGCGCTCAAGGTAATGCCATCAATACCCGCATCAAGCGATGCCGCCAAACGCACTTTAAGCGTTTCGCGCGGCGCGTTCATGGTCAGCTTTTCCATGCAATTAACGAAAATCAAGCCCTTGCCGCGCTTAGCTGCCATGGTGTTGCCGACGTGCAGTTGCGTCGCTTGCGCTAGTTTTTCTAGATCAAACTTGATAGAAGTTTTGTCCGCTTTATCGATATTGCTCTTGTAAAACTTGGTTTTCTCTTTGACGAAATGCGTGTCAAAACGGCGGTCGGCAACGTCTTCAACCATCGCATCAGATATATGCCCCACGCCGCCCAAGCGGGCGATTTCAAGCGCCAGTGCAGCGGTTGAAATATCCACCCCCATACCGCCGACCATAATCGGCACCAGTTCATGCTGACCCAAACGCAGTCGAAAATCGTTAACTCGTTTCATGCTTTTCCTTAATTGCTTTGCGGCACATTTTGTGCCGTGAACCACGGCGTAGACGTGACGACATTCTATGGGGCGCGTGCCCAGTGTTCAGGAGAAAAACAGCGCTTTGTTGATCTAACGCAGAACTGCGCTTGTTTTTTTCTTCGTGAGCCTAAAGATTGCAGGCAATTTCATATACTCCTGCTTTTTTATTTATTTTTGATCCTTTTGCGCTTTATATATGGGCGTGGTTAAAATATACGGAGCGTAGTATTTAATTTTTGCAACTATGTTTGGATTGAGTGTTTTTAAAGGCGTTGTCTCGCATGACGAAGAAAAAATAAACCAAAAACCGCTCAACACAATGGTAAAGCACGTCTTTACGAAACAAACAACGAGGATCGACGAAGACAGGGAGCAACGCTTTTTTTGTTTTTCTCTGTGCCTCTGTGTCTCTGTGTTGAGTGGTTTTGATCGTATTCAACGCCAATGAGTTTTATCCACAACCAACCCTGCCAAAGCGGGTCATGTACTAAGGTGCCAGTACTCCAAACGGACGCCTATGCTCTGGTACAATACAGCGCTTGATTTCGGCGCAATGTTTAATGTCGTTGGCGTGTCTTGCTTAATGACCATCCGCCCTTATCTAATGCGCTCAAGAGTTCTTTTTAAGTTGCATCCTCCCTTTATCCACTCTCATTTCCGTTCGCCATTATGCAAATCTCACAAAATACCGCCGTCAGCCTGAACTACACCATGTTTGACGAAGAAGGCGAAGTTATTGACCAAAACCATGACCCTATCGTGTATTTGCACGGTGGTTATGACAATATTTTGCCCGCCGTCGAAGCCGCATTGAATGGCAAAAAAGCCGGTGATGTGGTGTCTGTCACCATGACACCAGACCAAGCGTTTGGCGAGTTTGAAGCTGAATTGGTGCGCGAAGAAGATATCAGCATGTTCCCGCCTGATTTAGAAGTGGGCATGATGTTTGAAACCCGTAACCCAGAGACCGATGAGTCTATGCAGTTTCGTGTGACCGCAATTGACGCTGGCAAAGTTGTGGTGGACGCGAACCACCCGTTAGCGGGGATGACGATTAAGTTTGAAGCTACGGTGCTTGAAGTACGTGCTGCGTCGGAAGAAGAAATCGCGCACGGTCATGTACACGGTGCCCACGGTCATCACCATTAAGGAAACTCTGATTAAGTTACTGCGCGACCAAATTTTGTATCTGTGACGCCCGCTACGGTGCTCACCGTACTTTCGTACGACTGCGCTTCTCGATCCAAACTTTTGCCGCTCGCTACACTTAATCAAAGCTTCCTTGGCTGCCATTGACCGCCATTGTTGTTGACTGCCGCCTCGGCGCAGCCAATTCTGGCCGTAGAAGCAAACGCCAGTGCATCACTGCATTGGCGTTTTGATTTTATAGCAGCGGTTTTTAGTGATGTGTTTTGAAATTGCCTTCTCCCTTTCAAAGTAAAATTTCACCTCGATTTGTTTTCAACGCATCACCTTATTCAAGCAAAACGCCCATGAAAGACTACTATTTTGTTTTAGGTGTCGCCCAATCAGCTAGTTTGGCGGACATCAAAAAAGCCTTTCGCGTCAAAGCGGCTGAGTTTCACCCTGATCGAAACAGTTCCGAATTAGCACCCGCCAAATTCCATGCGGTGAAAGAGGCTTATGATGTTTTATCTGATGAAGCGGCGCGCACCGCCTATGATGAAAACCGCAGACGCAATTTGCTAGAGTCGCCTATCGAAACGGCGACAGAAGTCTGGCAAAACTATATTTCAGGAGTAATCCAGTGAGAATTTCCCGTTTTTTTGACGACTTAAGCAAAGCCTACAGCGCAGAGCTTGATGACTTGCGTACCGATTCGGAAGGCAAAGATATTTTGCGTTCGCGTTTGGCAGAAAAGCGCAAGCAAGTGCCGTTTCTCTTGCCGATGTTGAAAAGTAACCCAGAGATGGTGGCTGTGGCGTTTCATGGCGGTTTTCGTTTTATGAACCCTTTGGTGATGGAAACCCTCACCACCAAAGAAGCCAAGCAACATCCCAGCTGGAAGACTTTGTCAGAAAGCGTGAAGCTAGAACCTTGGGCTGAACCCTTGTGCCAAGCCATCTTGAAAGACGCCGACGGTGCCGCATTTATGGTGACTGCCGCTGGCTTAGAATATCTCGCCAAGAGCAAGCATTCACGCCAAACCAGCCCATCAAATGCCGCCGACATGGACGCCGAAGACCGCGAACAAGATGACGCAACCAGTGAGCAAAACGAACTCAAAGAGGGCGGCGATTTGGATGGCAATTATGGCCGCCACGGCAGAGACGATGGCGACGACGGCGATGATTATGATTTAGAAGAAGCTGGCGCAGATTGGTTGGCCGAACAAGGTTTTGATCGTAAAGATTAAGGAAAAAAGATGAATGTTCCCGCATTAATAGAAGCGCAAAGTTTAGTCAAAGCAGGCGATATCGCTGGTGCTGAATATGCCTTGGCAAATTTGGCAGAGACGGAAGGCGATAAAGCTTTGGTTTTGGCTTTAGACCAGTTTCCTGCCAAAGACTTGTTAGCGATTATTCGTGAGTACGATGCCTCAAAAGAATCCTTGGTGAATTTGCTCGTCACGCCGCAGCAATTTGCCCAAGCCGTGATTTTAGAAAAGCGCTACAACGACCCAACGCACGAACAATTGCGCGGCATGATTAACTCAGTGATCTTCCGCGAAGGGGCTGACCCCGCTGAGTTTCTGTACGAAATCGCCGAAGTGGAGGGTGGATATGACGTGTTGGTCGATTACTTAAGTGACCGCACGCAAATGGTGGAACATTTCTACCGCTATGCCACCTTCGATTTGTACGAGTATGGTGACGAAGTTAAAACCCAAGCCATCGACGACGACCTCTTAAATCTCACCAGCGAGACGGAAACCCGCGCCTCGCCCATGGATATGGCGAATGTGGTCGACCACGATTGGATGGAAGTCACCTATCTGCTGCGCTACGAATTGCCAGAAATTTTCCGCGAAGTATTGCTGAAATTGCGTGCGCGCTACCAACGCTACTTAGCCAGTTTGGCGGCAGAAGAGTTGGAAGAAGCGGCAGAGGAAGACGAAGACGCGCCCAAGCCGCGCACCAAGCGCGACGACGATGGCGACGACCATGACGACGAAGAGTCGGCACTGTAAACGCGGACTTACGCAAAACAGACCTTGGCGTTGTTGCTTCGCGCCTAACCAACGCAATTTTGCGTAAGTCCGATAATTTATAGTTGACTATAAAGTTCTATAAATGCGTGTAAATCGCTTAGTTTCCCTGTTTTTGTCCAACTTCTTCATAAAGTGAAGCGCCATGTCTGAACGCCCATTCGACGTCGCCCTGCGCGACAATCGCCCGTTTTTTGAAAGCGCATTACGACATGGCATTGCGCAAAACCTCATCACGACAGAAAAACTCCAAGCCATCGCGGAAGAAGCCCCAAAAGGCATGGTGCAAATTGCCAAGACCTTCGGTAGTGAATATCTGCGGCCAGAAATTGAACTAGCGCGCAAACGCATTGTGAATTTGGTCAGCCTGTATTTGCTACAAAGCGCTGCGGGCAATTTAGATGTGGCAGCAAAGCTCATTCGCGACAACACATTTTTAACGCTGTCGCGCGGCGGCTCGGGCTTGCTCAAGGCCCTATTTGCGTTGCCAGAATACGCCATGTTAGGGCGCGAAGAAAAAGGCCGCGTGGAAGATTTTTTAGACGTTTGGTCTTTAAAAGACAAGCCCAATGATTACCAAAACGCCTTGCAACAACGTGAAGCCAACGCGCTAGAAATTGAGGCAGGCTTGTGGTTTGGTCAGCAACTGGGCATGTCCAAAACCGCGCTACAAGAGGCAGATGTAGAAGCCGCCGCTGTGGTTCGCTCTGCGCTACTAATTCGCTTATTCGCCCCGCAAATACCCAAGGCAAAAACCGCGAAGGCAGCGCCGGCTGCATTGCGTATGCTCAACCAAGTTGAATTTGCCCAACTTCTCAGCCACGTGCGCGACGCTAATCAAGCTACTCCAAAAACCAAAAAAACCGCAAAAGCACCAAGCACCGCACTCTTTGATCATGTTCCCACCGAATTTCACCCCTTGGTGGAAAGAGTACAAGCAGAAATCCTGAAGCAAGACCTACCAAAAATCATTCACCCTGCGTTGAGCTTAGACAAATTAGTGTTCGAACTCAAAGACCGCTACTTCCTGCGCGACGTAGAACTTGAAGACACGGCCGACTACGACGCCTTGGTAGCAAAAGAGTGGACCAAAATCACCAAAGGAAAAACCGACGTCGACTCATTGTTTACGCTGTTTCTTTCCTTAAGCGTCGGCATGCCAGCAAAAACCAGCCTAAGTGAAAAATCCGCCAAATCATTAATCAAAAAAATGCGCGACCAAGGCTTCGACGCGAACTTAGCCGATCAATGGATCAAAAACTTCGCCCCCCACGAAAAACAAGAAAGCCTGCTAGAAGACTGGCACGAATTCATAGCAGAAGCGCCGAACTATTTACTCGATGATTGGGACACCAGCTATAGCGGCGCGCTGCGGTTTTTGCGGGAGAATTGTCATGTGGAGGCGGGTGCAAAGGGTGCTTGAATAGACTCAAGGCGACGCAGTTTTGTTTGTGAGTGCGAGTTACGGCATCGACTTAGGATTGACTCTGATAACCGACTTTATTTTTGCTTTTTATGACGAGTTGAGGTGACGCGATGAATGAAGTATTGTTGGTTAAGGCAATAAGAGGCAACAGACAAGTTACAAAAAAAAGTAGAAGCGCCTTAGCGATTGCTTTTTGTTTTTGTTTGCTTGGCATGAGTCAGACAACTTTCTCGCAAGTGCTAATAGCAAAGCAAATTGATTCAACAAATCAATCTGTGCTCAAACCCGATGTGAGTCCTGAAGCTGGACAAGCTAGCGAAAATCCAACACGAAAGTTTGGCCCGCCATATCCCTTTACCGCTCATCAGTTGAAAGAAATGCTTTTGAAGGTGGCGGCACTGAAAGATGAGCCAAAGGAAGGGGCGGAATTAATGAATATTTTTAATATTCCTGCCACTGAACTGCATCATCAGGAAGCTAATAATTCCGTTCCGGATGGCAGGCAATATGTCTTTAAAGCACGTAAAGATTGGTATTTTAATTTGTCATTTTTTCTTAGAGAAAAATCGAGATACTCAAACTTATCGTTCGGTTGGGGGAGTCAGAGCGAAAATAGAGTTGAGCATTTTCCGGAACCTCCGACTGGTCTTTGTATTAGGTCAGAAAAATTCTTAAAGGAACTAGGGAGTGTGGGCTGGCAAATTAAAAGCAAAACCGAGATTCAAGAGATACCACTTACATACGAACTTTATAAAAATAATTCTCACGCCCTTAGCCTATTTTTTTCTCATGAAGAAAAATGTTTGCTCAGTTTTTACGTCCTGTGGAACAAAGAATATCGCTCATAATTTATGAAATTTATTGCTGTCTCTTTTCACCAACTCATTTTTTTAGTCCGCGTAGGTACGATTAGCAAAGCGTAATCGTACGAATGATTGATCAACGACTAAAAGAAAAAATTAAATTCAATGCCCAATTATCGTCGCGCATTTGTTCCAGGTCGAACTTGGTTTTTTACTGTGAACCTATTGCAACGGCGCGATAATGAATTGCTTGTGCGGGAAATTGATTTGCTTCGTCAGGTAACACGGCAAGTACGTCACCGGCACCCATTCCAAATAGATGCGTGGGTGGTATTGCCAGAACACATGCATTGCGTCCTCACCTTGCCACCCGATGACTTCGATTTCAGTATGCGCTGGCGTTTGATCAAAAGTGGATTTTCTCGTGCTCTACCCAAAACCGAGACCTTGTCCGCCGCAAGGAAAAAATATGGCGAGCGTGGCATATGGCAGCGCCATTATTGGGAGCACTTAATCCGCGATGAAATCGATTTCCAAAGGCATGTCGACTACGTACACGTCAATCCACTCAAGCACGGGTTGGTAAAGCGCGTGCGTGATTGGCCATATTTGACATTTCATCGGGATGTAGAAAACGGGATTTATGCGTTGGATTGGTGCGGCGATGTAGAAATTGAAGTCGGTGGCGGCGATTGACATGCGTACGATTACGCTTCGCTTAAATCGTACCTACGCTTGCTACTTATGCGGGTTACTGAATAAATGGAAATGAAGAAAATGGCAAATTTACGCTTTATTTTTTTAGGTGCGATCTACTGCTCTTTATTTTTTAGTGTCTTTGCCGCTGCAACGTCTTCAACCGAGGCGAAAAAACTGGTTCAGTTAGTAGATTTTGATCGATCAACGATGCTTAATTTTACAAACATTATTTATAGCACACGTCCAAAGTTAGGAGATCAAAAATATATCTCATTTGTTACTTGCGTTGATACTTCTGACATGAAAAATCTAAGAGAGGTTTTAGTTTCAATTTTGGACAAAAAGTTATCATTGCAGGAACTTGCTAAGATAAATGGGTTTTATCAAAGTGATGTTGGTAAGAAAAAAATTAGGAATTACAGAATTTTTTTATTGGGACAAATGAAATATCCAACCGAAATGAAGGAAGAGAGTTTTTCCCCTGAAGACCTAAAAATTCTTGATGATTTTAAGAAAAGCGGTGCGGAGAAAAAATTAGCGGGAGATTATTTATTCAGTGACTTAAATGATGTTTTAAGGATTGAAGAAGAAACTCGAGTTATTGTGGCTAAATGCTCAAAATTGCCTGCGCAAGTTCCTTAACCAAGTATGCCAAAAGTCTAAACCACTGAAGTCGTATTGCGAGTTGCTTTGACGGCTTGACCGTCGTTTGAATCTGCGGAAATTAATATACTGTTACGTAGTAATTTTCAAATTCGCTTATAAATAAAGCGCAAACAGCAATAAAATTTAATAAAATCAGGGAGTATCCTGTTTTCATA
>JAIETO010000280.1 GCA_019745005.1 Burkholderiaceae bacterium | reverse complement strand
GATCAATCGATTTTGAATGCACTGAATCAGAAACGAAACCACGCTTCAGCGCTTGTGCGGGAACATGTGTTGTGGGCGATTACTCAAATTGATTCTATTAATTAAAAAAGTAACGTTTTTCGCCCACATTCATTAGAACTGCCCGTAGAAATTTGGTCACATTAAAAAATTAACGTAGCCAACAGATATCAGTCGCATAGGTATTGCTGCTATTGCCCTTAACACCAAGGCTATTCACGGTATAAGTGCCGCAAGCGTCGCCAGCCATTGCGTTTCCTGATTTTGGCGTTGCATTCAAGGTATAGGTAGACCGTGTTACTGCTGAGATCGTGATGTCGTACATTATTCGTGAACCTGTTGCCCCAGCAGGGGAGACAACCAGTGGTAGTGCGACGGCGGTTGTGCCATCACGCTTGAAATCGTAGCGATCATTCTCAGTTAAAAATCTTTCCATGAATTGTGCGCTCTGTAAAAGTACAACACGAGCGTCTGATCGGCGGGCCTTCCTCACGTATTCATTGTAAGACGGCAACGCGAAAGCAGTAATAACTCCAATAATTGCTATCGTGATTAAGAGTTCTATCAGGGTGAAGCCCTTTTTATCATTCTTGATATGCATATACGACTTTCTCGGGAATTCAAAAAATCAATTAGTTGGGAAAAAGCGCCTAGAACGAATTCTAGGCGCATTAAGTTTAGTCCTTACCTAAAATCTGTCGCCAGAGGCGTAGCGTTGGTGCTTCCAAGATTTTTCCGTCTATACCGCATTGTCTTCCGGCGGGGCAAGTAGGGGCTGGTGAACTAATTATTGATCCGTTACTCGCGTTGATCTGATACCTCTTATTATTACTGCCTTTTGTCAAAACTGAGGTTCCAAATGTCAATTCGCCGCGGATGCCGCTATAAAAAGCATCGGTCGTGTTAATGGTACCGTTGAAATCCACGTCAATTGTGCGATAAGGAAGTCTACCCCCTGTCAATGTACGGATACTCAACGTCGTTGAAAAACCGTCAGAGGCGCAAGAATTGGTTGAGCCACTTGGAACAGTTGTGGTCAAAATCGCTTGATCGAAAAAAATCTGCGGGTTAATGACCAAGCGCTCGCCCGATTCGACATTCAGGTCAATGTACCAACCTCTTTGATTAGTCCAGTTCACCGTGTTATCGGTAAGCTCATAAAAGACGCCGGTTCCTGTGGTCATTCTTGTAAAGGTCTGTTGTTGAAGCAACGATCTGCTCGAAACACGTGTTGGTGTGACTGCCGCAATGCCAGTTCTGTCCCAGATACCATACAGTGACTGTACGTCGGTATTAGTTGAGTCGCTATCTTCAAAAATTTTCCCTGTACCAAAGGTAATCAAAAACCCTCCGTTCGGGTGCCGCACAATTTCGGGTTGTACTGTAATGGGCTGTGAAACACCGCTCCGTACTGCTGTAAACAACGGGGTATTTGAGAAGGCAATGGTATTTGTCGAGAGATCAAATTTCCAAAGATTGCCTAATTGATCGCCAGCATAAACCGCTTGTATGGTCGCATCACTGCCGATGAGTAATTTGGGCGTGGCTAAGCCGTTACGCAAACTTGCACTACCCACTCCGGTATCAAACTTGCGAAGAATCTGGCCGTCTGAGAGCCGAACGACAAATAAGACCGCTCGATTCGAGTTGCTACGATAACCATTACCGAATATAGCAACCCAATCTCCCTGTGGTGTGCGGCCGATTTGTGGCACGCCAATGGTGTAACCGATATCGCCATCAATCGCCGAATTTAATTCCCAAAGCACATTACTTTGAGCAAAACTACTCGGGTTAGTGACATCTAGGGCGAAAACCGCGCGGCCACCTGCACCCGTCGCGCCAACCAAAACAGTTTTCCAGCCACTAATATAGGCATCTGCAATGTTTGGTGTGCCATCTACATAAAAGCGATGCGTGTAACTCGGGCTAGCTAGATTCGGCAACGTACTCATTATTGCTTTTGGCACGTAGGCAAAGGTTTCAACACCTGTAGTTCCATTTAAGGCATGTAACATACCATCGTTTGAGCCAACGTACACCATGGCTGTGCGGTTCGCTTTTGCCGCTACGAATGCATTGTAGGTACTTGCCCCAGGCGTACCAGTGGGTAACAAGGCATACCCTTCGTCATCGCCAGCCTTGACGTATTGTGGCGCAGAATTTACGAAGTCGCCAAACGGGGTCGAAGTCGAACGCTGGCGAAGACCAGTGAAATTTTCACCTCGAATGTAGTCAACTAAGTTTGCACCTGTGAATGTTGGGGCGGTATAGGTTGCAGCAGCAGTGTCAAAATAAAGTCGATCTGATGCAGCTAAATTCGCATATGTAAAAGGTCTACCCCTCAAAGTATTATCCACATAAGTGAAAATTTGCCGGCTTGCTGGAGCAGGTGCTGAGCCTAGCCAACCTGGGGGTGATGTGACAATATCTCCATTGGCGTCGAGAATGCGTTGTTCAATCTGCCCTGACCAATTGTCAGTACGATAGTTTGATGTAAATAAATTTCCGCCCGAGCGGATTACGCTCGTTGAAGTTCCGACTGCCGCTGCACCGCCAGTACGATTGGAAATAGTTTTCAAAGAATCTGTCAATGCGCGTGCAAAATCGGTCGGGTTTGAAGCGGAAAAAAATTGTCCTCGGCTATTAACCGCCGCATGCCATAAGTCATCGACGTTGTTGGGTGAGTTAGCCCCCGGCGATGGCCATGAGAGTGCGCCAGAAGTCAACCCAGGCAAATCAGTTGCGGGATTGAGCGTCGCTTGAACGCCAAGTCCAACAGTAAAGTTGACTAAATGTGGCCACCAAGCAGGGTCAGCGTTTGAGGTTGGTACGTTTTTCTGTGCAGCTGTCCAATCTGGTCTTAAATCGTTTGCCCAATAATAGAGCGCAACGTCGGCAAGTGTGTCACCGTTGTTATCCCGATAAGGGCGGGAAGGTTGGTATTGATAAGTCGCACCATTTGGGCCGTTAATCACAGGACCAGCAGTGTTGTCGACATTAGCATTTCTGGGTGAATTCGCGCCAGAACCATTCCAATAACCGTCAGTCATTAAAATATGAAAATTCTGACGGCAAGTTGCTTGCCCTGAGGTTGCATCTCCAGGAATGTTTTGCCAAGGGCCGTTGATACCAGTCTGGCGAAAATATTGCCCTACTTCATCCAAGGCTAATCTTAGTGGCGTGCCGGAATTGGGTAAAGGGCGGCTGTATAGAAAGTTAAAAAAGTTAGTACGATTTGTACCAGCAAAATCCTCTTTTACACCACTGATTATTGTATTAGTTGTATTAATCGTACCATACCCCACGCGCAAGGCGGTTGGTTGGGGCCCAAATGCTTGACCGACGCCGCCACGGGCAATGAGAACCCGCGAGCGCCAATATTGAAACCAATTGGCAAAGTTTTGGATCTCTTCGGCGTATGTACAGCTCGTAGGGTTTGCACAATTCGTTCTTCCGGCAGTATTTGTAAAAGGTGCATTGGCCGCCGTAATTTGAATCCGAGTAAAGCACGCTAAAGTATTTGTGTTGCAGGCACCGCCACCGTTATAGCGATAGTACAAAGCCGGATAAAAATCACGGCGTCTGTTACCACCAGCGCATCCAACATTGTCAGGTGCGGTAATGCCTTCGTCAGCGTCTCGCCAATCCGCACAGCCCGTCGCTACTTTTTGTGACGTACTTGTAAGGTCAATAGTGGGCAGTGAGGCGACACCAGTTGGGTTCACGGGGTTAAAGCGTGCAGCCGTAATGTTCGCATTACCCAAGCTTACATTATTGCTATCTACCCATGGTGAATAGCTGACATTAGGATTGTAGTAAATGGGATTGACGCTAGAACTACGGAACTGAGCAATATTAAGAGTGTGTCCAAAGCCCATTACAGACGATGCGGCGCGCACACCTGGCGAATAAATGCCAACAGGAACGGGGAATCCAACGGCTGCTACCGCCGTATTAGAGTCAGGCACCGCCTCAAGTTGCATAGACCCTGAATCGTCTAATGTGAAGATAATATTTGGTGAAATTGGCGCTTTCACGAGCGGCGGCAAATTTGAAATCTGCGCGTTCGTCGCTTGAATGCAGAGCACGTTCAATGCTACACCTAAGAATAGGCTGCCTAAGAAAAATTTACTATTTTTGTACATCATGATTGCACCTCTATTTGAGAATCCAACTACGCCAACATCTTCGATACACTTTGTAATCGATTGATTTTTAGCGATAAAGTCTTACATTTAAATCAAAGCGAAAACGTCTTTTTAATGAAAATAGCCACTTAGATTGTGCCTGGTCGCAGTGTGGCTTGAAGCCAGACCACCGCTGTATCAACTGCCCCAACTCCTCGCGCTGTAATCAGATAAGCTTTTTTTACACCACCACCGGGTACTGCGATGGGCCATTCTTCTATCATGCATTGTGGTTGCGCGGCGACGTTAATTACGGTGTTGGCCGGCAAAGTAAATGAGTTGGTATTTGTCCAATTGGCTCGATCCGCCCATACTGTTGGCAATGGTGGATCAGCTGACGGTGTTGCGGGTAAGACATATTGGACGATCGGGATGCTTCCTACCGTAACGATCACGCCAGTGTCTAGAGGCAGGCGTCCATTGGGTGCCGAATTTTCTAAATCCTTTTGACAATATCGCAACGCAGCCTCTGCAGCTTGAAATGCCAAGCTTTGTGCACGGATGTTGCCCGAAATTTTTTCTTCAGACGTGGCGCGCCGGATTGCTGTAATGCCAACCAAAGTCATAATGATTAAGAAAATCAAAGCCGTTGGTAGAACAAAACCGCGCGGGCGCTGATGCGTTGAACGTGTCATTAAATGCTCCCCGAAGCTCGGCTGCGTAGGGTGATTACGCTAGAAAAAGTTGCGTACAAACGCTTGTCTGTGGCTGTAATTAACTGCCCTGCGCAGTCCCTATATTGCTGTGGGCTTGTCGCCACGCCGTCATTCGCCGACTGGGCGACCAAGCATACGTTGACCGAAACTACGTGTGACCAAGGATCAGGTACAACCGAAGCAACTACCGCCGTTGCATCCATTGGCGCAGTAGTCGCTGATTGCCCTCCAGTGGCATCTAAACTATATCGAATTTTCATGTCGATAATGTTTTCAGCGATAGGCTGCGGGGCATTGAGATTGGCGGTCGGGCTGCCACCGTTACCCACACAATATAGTTCTGACTTGAGCGTCGTTGCGTTTGTACGGATGAAGAATCTGTTTTCCACTACCGTCGGAGCGGTCGTGACTACTTGGCCGAGACAGTCTGTCGGGGTCGTAGTCGTCGAATTTGAGTTGAATTGATCAACGAAATAACGAATTGCGATGGCGTCAGGCTGCGTGTTTCCCGCGCATGCAGACGTCAAGGCGACGGGATCAGAGAAGCTTCCTGCGCATCCAAAAAGCGCAGCAGGAACAGTTCCTCCAGTGTCGTCAAAGAATAATGTCTTTCTGGGCGGGCCGTCTGGACTTGGGTCAGCATCCACTAACTGCCCATAGCCAGCCATACGCAGATGAAATGCAACCAAATTGAGTGCCAATCTGCCTTCACTTTCCAAACGTGCCTTTTCGTCAGTGGCGCGTGACGCTTGGCTATTGGTAAAAAATAAGGTGGTGATGGCGAGCAAGATGATGATGCCAATACCGATAGCAATCAATAATTCTGCCAAGGACCGACCCGAACTTTTTGCTTTTAACATTGGGCTAAAATAGGATTTCACGTGCGTCCCTTTTTTATGGATTAGTGCGAACTACGAAGCAACGTACGCCTGCGCCCGGCGCACCAGCACCTGTCGGGCACGCTAGGTCAACGTCGGCATAACCTGCTTCTTGCCACATAACGGTAATGTCGTAACTTCCTAATGCATTCGCAACAATGTAACCAGCACCGCCGTTGAGCTTGTACGCCAAATTGGTCAACCAAGTGTTGATATCGATGGCGGCAATTTCAGATGCTTGGCAGGTCGAGCCGCTGCAACTAGGAATTGTCGGGACTGAGGCAATAGTAGACGCATAACTGGTTGTATATGTGTAGTTGTTGGCTTTCACGCCAGCACCATTTGCACGCATGCGTTCGCTTATATCGTACGCGGCTTGCGCTGCCTCTGAACGTTGATTGGCAGTCTTCAAAAACCGCGCTGAATTTGCTTGCAAACCAGCGAGCCCTAATAACCCAGTCGCTACGATAATGATCGTGACAGCGATTTCGATCAGTGAACTACCGGTTTGATATTTTTTTCTGAGTCGCATGCTTTTCTCTTAATTAGATGCACATAATGAAGTATCAACCCGCGCACGACCACCCTGAGCCATGCAAATGAAGCGATCATGCGAAGCGTTTGTATCAGCATCGGGACGATTTATTGCGAAACGGACAAAGTTACCAAATGTTTGACCAGTCGCTTGAAATGAAATGAATCTCCGCTGCGGGGTCGGAATAATGGAACCATCTGAAGGCTGATTAATAAATTTGTCTTGGACGGCGATGAGCACTTCAGGGGGCGTTGCTGTCGGCTCAAAAATTCCATTGCTATTCAAGTCGGTGAAGATGATCCAGCCGCTGCCCCATCCCGTATTAGTTGTAGGGATACTGTTTGTCGTCGCGCAGGTCGGTGTCGCTGTGCTCGGGTTTGTGCTCCTGCAAATAGTGACTGGAACGCTTCTTTTTATAGCCTCGCTGCGCGTGAACAGCAATGCGCTATGCAAAGTGCTCGTGTTACTGGAAATTTGCGAGGTCCAAATCAAACCCCTGAGCGTGGGAATACCGTAGGCAGAAACAATGATGATAATTGTGACCACGGTCAAAAGCTCGATCAGCGTAAAGCCGTTGTGTTTTCGCAAGTTAAAAGGGGAATTTGATTGCATGGTGGTCACCCAAGATTTTTTTGTATAGTAGTTAAAAAGATTTCGTAGAGCAATTTTGTTTCGATCAGCGGCAATTCGCAACAGATAGGCGGGAAATACTTGTTTATTTGCTCCGATTTACTTTTTCTCAACTTTCCGCTCGACCTTCTTCACCTCCTGAATCGCCTCCACAAATTCCGACACATCTTCAAAACTCTTATACACCGACGCGAAGCGGATGTATGCGATTTTGTCTAGGCGTTTTAGTTCACGCATGACTAATTCGCCGACATAGCCGGACATGACTTCGCGTTCGCCGCTGGCTAAGAGTTTGTCTTCGATGCGTTGTATGGCGACGTCGACGGCTTCGGCGGAAACTGGTCGTTTGCGCAAGGCGAGCATGAGGCTGGCGCGTAGTTTTGGGGTTTCGTATTCCGTGCGGCTGCCATTTTTTTTGACGATGACGGGCATCGCGAGTTCGACCCGTTCGTAGGTGGTGAAACGCTTATCGCAATTGCCACAACGTCGCCGACGACGGATGGTGTTGCCTTCCTCTGGCACGCGGGTGTCGATGACTTGGGTGTCGTCGTTATGGCAGTAGGGGCATTTCATTGCGGTGGTTTGTTAGGTGATTTGGTGTTGATGAGCGAAGAGTTGCTTTTTAACTGGTGTAAGTTGAAAGACGCTCTTTAAGAGGTGCTTCTCAAGAGGTACTTTTTTAGATACTCCCACTTTTCTTTAAAATTTAATGCCTATTTGCGCTTTAAATATAAGCATAGAGTTAAATTTACTAGTTTGGGTATGTCTAAATGCGCGGTTTTTTAAACTTCCAAACCGAATTTTTTGAGAGATGCGTGGCACATTCAAAAC
>JAIETO010000040.1 GCA_019745005.1 Burkholderiaceae bacterium | reverse complement strand
CAGCAAAGTTTGTCGATCACTACCTTGGGCAGCTTAGAACTTGGTTCGGCGATTAACGTGGAACGCGCCGCGCGCGATGGTGCGGAAATTGGCGGACATCCACTTTCCGGCCACGTTGATTTCACTGCCGTCTTGGCAGACATCAGGCAGTTAGAAAATAACGTGGTGTTGCGAATCGCCGTTTCACCTGTATGGCTTAAGTATATTTTCGCAAAGGGTTACATCGCCATCAACGGTGCAAGTTTGACGGTGGCGGAAGTCAACCGCAGTGAATCTTGGTTTGAAGTTTGGCTGATACCAGAAACATTGCGCATGACCGTGTTCTCCAAGAAGCAAAAAGGCGCTGCTCTCAATATTGAAATTGAGCGCAGCACTCAGGTGATCGTCGATACGGTACGTAACGTGTTAGAAGAGCGCTTCGGTCGTTTAATGCCCGCGATTGAGCGCTTGTTGGCGGAAGACGAGGCGAGGTCAGGAAAATGAAGCGATGAGGAAATTCAAAACATCGTGTTAGTCGCAGAGGGCGCAGAGAAGAATTGGTTTTCTCTGCGCCCTTTGCGTCTCTGCGTCGAGGTTTTGATTTAATGTAGAAGTGCATTCCAGCGCACTTGCTTATTCGTATAAGCGCACTATCGATGTCAGGTTTTGGTCGCCCAAGCCTTTTTCAATTGCGGTTTGCATGATCGTACGTACCTTGTCCGCCATGGGCACTGCTTGTCCCACTTCGCTTGCCGCTTGGTGTACGTAGCCAAAATCTTTTTCCACCAACTCAACAGGAAACATGGCGGGGAAGTTTCCGCTCAACATGGAGGCGGCTGCGCCTTTAGCTGCCATGCTCATCACCGGCGTCGCGCTCATGATCTCCACTGCACGAGGCAAATCCATCTTTTGTGCTTTAAGTATGCCGACAATTTCTGCCATGGCAGCAACTTGGATACCAAATAGCGCGTTGACGGCTAATTTCAACTTTGCACCCGCACCAACTTCTCCCGCATGATGTGCGGCAGATCCCATGGCTTTCAAAATGGGCTCGGCGAGTTTATATTCAACCTCGGTACCACCGACAAAGAAAATCAACTGTGCCGCGTCTGCTTGTGGGCGCGAGCCAGCCAACGGCGCATCGACAAATGCTAATTGCCGCGTGTGAAAGTTTTCAGCTAATTGCTTGATCCAGCTTGGCGTTAAGGTCGAACATTCAATCGCCAGTGCGCCAGGTTGCATCGAATGTAAGGCACCTGAGTCTGGGTGCAGCCAAATCTGCTGCGATGCTTCATCATCCCGCACCATCGAAATAACGATATGTTTATCCAAGGCAGCGGCGCGCGGGCTAGCCGCCAACGTTGCGCCTTGTTTCACCAGTGCTTCTGCTTTTTTAGGGTCGCGATTCCACACGGTGACCGTATGACCAGCGCGAAGTAAGTTCACCGCCATGCGCGAACCCATGGCGCCTAAACCTAGAAATGCGATTGAGGACATGTTTTTTCCTTAAATGTTAATGGCGACCTTGCAGCGCCAAGCTATCTTCCCAAACTGGGGTTTGCGTTAAAACGTGGTTACAAAACTTTCCATCAGACCTAGACTTGTTTGATCGCCGCTTCTGCCTTCTCGATATTTTGTGCTACCGTGATTGCGTCTGCAGTTGTTGCTTCGGCGGAGATAAACTTGACGTCTGTCATGCCCAAAAAACCGAACAAGAATGTCAAGTAAGGTTCCACAAAATCTGCCCCAGCAAATGGTCCATTGTTCAAATAACCTGGTGCGCCATACGCCACGTTGACATACACCGTTTTACCCGTTAGCAAGCCTTGGAAGTTGCTTCCATCGTAGGAGAAGGTTTTTCCTATCCTTACCAACTGATCAATCCAGGCTTTCAAGGACGAGGGAATCGAGAAGTTGTACATCGGCGTAGTAATGATCAAGATATCGGCAGCGGTCACTTCTGCGATTACCAGATCAGACAATTTTGTTGCGTCCTGCAATGCTGGTGTCATTTGCTCTGCGGGTGTGTAAAAACCTTGTATGGTGATATTTTGAATATGCTCTATTGGCGCGTCTGCCAATACTCTGTGTTGCAAGCTCGCTTGGGGGTATTTTGCGAGCAATTGCGCTTGCAATGTATCGCCAAGCTTACGTGAAACGGAATCTGTCGCGCGAGTGCTCGCGTCGATGCGTAGGATTTTCGTCATGGTCAACTCCATCAGTATGATTTAAAAAAGAATTTGCTTGCGATGTCTTATGCCGCCTTGCGGCGACTCGGTGCCACCCAACCAAAACTTGGATCAGCCATAAATGCCTCAGCAGGCGTATGCGCGATATGGTTGACGTAGTTGGATATCACTTTGGTTGCCACGATCAAAACCACTTCAAGCACTTGTGCTTTGCTGTAACCGGCTGCGATAAACGCATCGACATCGGCATCGGCAACGCGCCCTCTTGCCCGCACAACGGCGTCGACAAAACGACGTAAAGCTTGCCAGCGCGGCTCCGCGATCATTTCTTGCTCACGTAAGGCGTAGATGGTTGTTTCAGGCATGCCGACACTGCGCGCCAAGTAGGTGTGGCCAGCGGTGCAGTACTCGCACTCATTTGCAACGTTGACGGCGAGGTAGGCAATTTGTTGTTCAATCGGTGTAAAGCTTGTTTGTGGCACCAGGGCAAACAGGCTTTGGTATGCTTTCAGGGTGGGTGCGCTTTCGCCTAAAATGGCATGCAAAGTGGGGAGAAAACCCCATTCTTTGGTGGAGGCTTCGAGCAAAGGCTTGGACGCAGTTGGCGCGCTTTCAACGGTATGCAAAGTAAAATTGCTTGGCATTTTCTTTCCTTTCTGTTGGTATGTTGTTGAGCGCTTGGTCAACACTTGTACAAGAACCAGCGCATGAGAGAGGATGGTACTTTCGCCTGAATCGCTGAAACAGGGGCAAACACTCACGGCATCAATGCAGAAAGCGCATGAATGGATACGGAACTTTTACGAATTTTTATTGAGGTAGCGACCAGCGGAAGCTTCGCCGCTGCGGCGCGCACGAGAAACCTTGACCCTTCATCCGTTTCACGTTTAATCGGCGGCTTGGAGAAAGAATTGGGGGCTCGCCTATTCCAACGCAGCACCCGCAAACTGACCTTGACTGAGGCGGGCGAGGTGTATTTAGCAAAGCTTGCGCCTGTGCTCGATGAACTTGCGCAAGCCAATGAGGCGGCTCAAACCATCGCTGCTGCGCCGCGCGGCGCGCTGCGCATGACGCTGTCAGTGACTTTTGGGCAAATGTGTATCTTGCCGCATATTCCTGAGTTTCATCGCCGCTTTCCGAATGTGCAACTCGAGCTGTTGTTTAGTGATGAGAATGTCGATTTAGTGGCACATCGTATTGACTTGGCCGTACGCCTTGCGCCCTCCATTGAGGGTGACTTGATCGTGACAAAATTAATTGACACGCATTACCGCGTGGTTGCATGCCCTGCGTATTTGAAACAGCATCCTAAGTTAAGTCATCCCACTGAGTTAAGCGCGCATCAATGTTTGTTATTTCCATACAAGGGCTTCCGGTCTTGCTGGCATTTTAGGGACGAGAGTGGTCAAGTTTGCGACGTGAATATTCATGGCAGCGTCACCTTGTCAACAGCGATGGCGCTGCGCGATGCGACTTTGGCGGGAATGGGACCCTGCCTGTTACCAGACTGGTTAGTGCGCGACGATATTTCTACTGGGCGCTTGATCGACCTGTTCCCGAGCTACGCATGCACAGCAACTAGCTTCGATACGGCAGCCTGGTTGGTGTATCCAAGCCGCTCCTTTTTACCAAGCAAAGTACGCGTAATGATTGATTTTTTGAAGGATGCCGTGCTTCGATCTTTATAGCATCAACGAACCCTTGCGAAGTACTGAGTAAGCGTTGCGCGCGGTGTTTAGTCAGGGCATTCCTCGTAAGCATTTCGCCTAGAGCGACTGCTTAACTAACGGAGCTGTCTTTTTCTTTGGCGACTTCTCTTTTCGCCAAGCACCGGGGCCTTGCCCCGTCCAACGTTTAAATGCACGACCGAACGAGACTAAATCAGCGTAGCCAAGTTGGATCGCAATTTGTGTCAAGGTCAGGGCGTCATTGTTTAGCAACTTCAGTGCTTGTTCATGGCAAAAGTCATCACAAACACCGCGAAAACTTTGCCCTATCTCTGCTAATCGCCTCTGCATGGTTCGCTCCGACATGCCTAAATCCGAGGCGATTTTGTGGGGCGAGACTTCCCCAGTGCGCAGTTTTTTTCTGATTGCCAAAACAATGTTTAGGTTACTTTTTGGTGCCGGCTCGCTGTTCAAGAGACTATGAACCAGGATTTGGTGCAGGTATGGGTCGGCGCTTGTTAATTCCTTCTTCACATTAGGCTTAGTTAGGGCGACGACCAGCGCTGAGCTTGCTTTGGTTGACTTTTTTTCGGCGCTCGCTTGCTCATCGACGGCAATCTCTTGTTCATTCTCTGTTTTTAATAACTCGTCAGCGATTGCTGGAAGCGCACGCCGTAAACGTTGAAGGATTAAACAGCGCATAAACTCAAGTGATTTGGTTGAGCGATATTGATCAAAGCTGTGCAAATACACAGCGATGCGATCGCGTTCATCGACGATTTCTAAATCAATAAATTCGACCACCTTTTGTAGCTGCTGTTGTAGCTGCTGGAAAAAGCCCTCAACGTCAGCCGCGCTGGCCGTGAGGTAATCGATTAATCCTAAGGCGCCAAATGGCACTGACTGCGCCATCAATTGCGGCAAGCCACGCACTTGCTTTTGTTTGTCCGCAGCATCCCAAAATGCGTTGCATACCTCAGCTTGACTTGATGCATTTCGCGCCGTGCATAGCTGCTCATAGTCGCAGCGAATGGCATCAATGTTGTAACCCAACTCCTTTAGGGCTGCAAATTTCAGGTCTATTAGTTTTTTGTAATTGTTAGGTGCCATGTTGGCGCGAGATGTCAAAAAATTGGCGGAAAACAGTCACAAATTTTTGCACTAAAGAAATATTATGCGCTTTTGCTGAGTTTGCTCACGCACAAAATGGGTTATTGCACGAGCAATAACCCAAATAAATTTTTTCAAAATGCAACAATTTGTAACCAATCTTGGTTGCTTTACAGGCTAAACACTATAATGTAACCTGTCAAGTAATTATAATTGGTTACATTTTCGTGCGCGCTGGGTTTAATTTTGCCTAAAACTCGTTGTGGATTTGGTACAAAAAGCACGCGCAAAGCAATTTAATCGGATTGATTTTGAATCTCAAAATCGTAGCGATTCAATTAGCTCGATGCTTTTCCACAAAGATTAATCCGCGCAGAAAACAAGCATTTTGACTATTTTTTTAACCATTCGTTCATAAAGCAGACCCAAAATGGCCACTCTCATCTCCAATTTCACTGAAAGCGATCTCAACAAAGCCAACACGGTGTTAGCGCAGGGCTGGTCTCTGGGCGAAGCCTTAAATTGGAGTGTCGCTGCCTATGATTCTTACTTGTTCTACAAAATCACCACGCCCGGCACCAGCTCCGCCACCCAAATCAGCGGCACCTTAAGTAATGGCGACCGTGTGGTGATTACCGGCACGGGTTTAACGGCGGCTACTTCCAGCATCAGCCAAATCGATTACACCTTTGTTAAAGACGGCGTGACGGTGTCTTTGTTTGGCAATCTCACGGCACGCACTGGCGTGACCGAACAAACGGGGGTGTTAAACAAGTTTGTCGTAAGTGCCGCTGCCAACGGGGTGATTACTGTTTTAGGTGTGGATGATGTCGCTGTGGCGGGGGCACGCACAATAACGAGCGCCACATTAGATCTCAATGGCGTGCAATTTACGACGACCGGCAACCTCTCCGCCACCACCAGCATTGTCAACGGTGAGTACAGCACCAGCCTCAGCGGTAACTACACCAGCAGCAGCCTCACCACCAATGGCCATAACCTGCAATTGAGCAACCTCAACGTAGCTGGGAGCACAGAACTCATTAGTACTGACAATTTGTTGGCAAATGCTTTAGCCGGCGACGACGTGATTACCGGTTCGTCAGGTAATGATTATTTAGCGGGTTTTGCAGGTAACGACAGCATCAACGCGGGCAGCGGGCTAGATACCGTGGTCTTTAACGGCGTGGTCGCGAACTACACCATTGCAAAGTCTGGCAACGATTTCACCGTGAGCGCCAAAGCGGGTGCCGATGGGGTTGATACCTTGGTCAACGTGGAACGCTTGCAGTTTGATGATACGTCCATCGCTTTAGATATAAATGGTTTGGCTGGTCAAGCTTATCGCATTTACCAAGCGGCGTTCGATCGCAAGCCAGACCTCGGCGGCTTGGGCTTTTGGATAAACGCTCTAGATCAAGGCACGGACTTATTAAAGGTCGCGGCTAACTTTATCAGCTCAGCAGAATTCAAATCAATTTACGGAAACAACGTTAGTAATGAAAGTTTGGTCACGCGCTTTTACGCCAACGTATTACATCGCGCTCCAGAAAAAGCTGGGTTCGATTTTTGGGTAGGCGTGCTAAATAGTGGTGCGACAAATGCAGCGGAAGTGCTAAAAAACTTTAGCGAGAGTCCGGAAAATCAACTTCAAGTCATTGGACAAATCCAAAACGGCATTGAATACACGGCTTACTTGGGCTAAGCCGCCGCAACAAATACCAAGCTATCACCAGTTAGAAAATTCGTTAGGAAAAATATGTTTACCAGCCACACTCAACACGCAACACAAAAAAATACCCGCACGCTGCAACGCGTTGCACTGGGCCTCTTTATGAGCATGAGCCTTGTGCTCATGGGCTGCAATAAGCCAGCCGACCCCGCTGTAAAAACCGCAAGCGAGGCCTCTAGCACCGCCGCTTCTGCGGCGGCACCTGCTGGCACGGCAAAGGCGGTAGAGGTCGGTTGCCCTGCGCGCAAAACCATCATCGCAACAATCGCTTGCCCTGCTGGCACTACTGGGGTGTACCAATCTACCCAAGTATTTGATAGCAGCCCTGAGGTGTGCGCCTACCCTGCGCCGACCACCAACAAAGCGGAAGCCTGTAAGCCGATTGCAGCAGCATCTGGCAACACCAGCCAGGCACCACCAACAAAGTAGCCCGCCCACAATTTAACGCGCCGTAGCAAGCTGTCGAGGTATCACCATGAAAATGAACTTCAAGGTCAAAAGCGTGCAAGCCGCTTTTTTACTAACAATTGCTACAGGCGCGAGTAGTTTCGCCCAAAGCATCCCCACTCCCGCAACCACCCCCGCCAAAGCCCCCAGCCGAGGCACGGTGGTGGTCAAAGCTAGCGGTACTTTAACGGTGAATGTAGGGCCCAAGTTTGAGCTCAAGATTAATGGTACGAGCTATGGTTTGGTGGAAGTGCGATCAAGCACAGCACGGGACTATAGTTTTGTGCTGCGTAATCCTGTACCAGCAGGGGCAAAGATTGAAGTGGTGTACCGCAACGATTATTTGCGTGATGGACAAGACCGTAATTTGTTTGTGGATTCGGTGACCATTAATGGCCTCACCTTATCGTCGTCATCAACCGGCGTGGTGTTTGACCAAGGCGCAGGTGCACAGGCGTTTGATAACTTAAACACCGTACCGGGTAAGCGGGAGATGACGACCAATGGGGCGTTACGCTTTATTTGGCCGAGTGCGATTGGTGGCCCTGTGGTGATTGGTGGGGGTAATGGTGGTAGCGGTGGTAGCACTTGCAATGCCTTGCCCAACACGACGACG
>JAIETO010000198.1 GCA_019745005.1 Burkholderiaceae bacterium | reverse complement strand
ACCGCGCGCGCAACGCTGCATCGGCCTCCGCGTACGAACCGGCCGTCAAATGCGAAGCGTTGGTGACGGTATCCACAAAGGTAATCGACTGGGTAAGTGACTTGATGGGGTTGGCCAGCACATTGCCTGCGGAACCTAAAACATTTGCCACCACTGGTACGGTAACGTTAGTCGTCCCGATACCCATGACGTAGCCGCCTAAGCCCGCGCTGTAAGCACCATTTGCGACATCGATGACAACAGTGAAGAGCTGCGAGCCGTCGGCGGTCTGTACCACTGCGCCAATTGGAATCACTGCTTGTGCCGTGGCTGTAAAGCGCGCAAAGGTCACGTTACCCTTCGCGGCGACCGCTGGTAAGCGTGTCAGCCCGAAATCAGCCATCCACGCATCTAAGTCACTACTGTTGGACGTGGCGGCGCGCGTCGTCGCAAGTAATGCCACGATCATGCCTTGAAACCAGAGCGCAATAGCCGCATTGGTTTCCACCAGCGCGCGCAACACAGAGCCAATCGTAAAATTAACCAACTGCGACGACCGCGCCTGAATCGACGTAACTTGATCCGTCACATAGGTTGTGAACGTTTTTGTATTAATTGGCATGGGAACTATCGATTAATGTCGAAATTAAGTGCAACCGGCTTTTTGGTCGTGCTGTCTACGTATTGAATGCGTGCGCTAACGCCGTTTGGTATTGCAGTCACTAAAATGGTCGGATCCGGTGAGCGCAGCACGATGTCTTCGTTAAAAATTTGACTGCGCACCACGCCACGAATTCGCCTTGCATCCGTGACTTGCCCGACCTCTTGCGGCAAACCCGCGCCGTAATCGGTATGCCAAATATACTCGCCCGGGTTTGTGAGCAAACGACGCAAAACCCGTTGCTGCCCCTCGATGGTGTCCGATGCCAGCAACAAATCGCCCGTGGGTGAAACCCCGAGGTCGCCGCCGATGTAATGATTCAAATCCGTCATACTGGTGTTCCTGTCTGCGCGCCGCCTGCCACCACCCCAGAGTGCTTATGCGTTTTAAGACTCTTACCACCGCCGACCACATCTGTGCTTGCTGTGACGGTGCCGGATACGTTCACGTCGCCCGTATGGTTCCATGCTGCAGCGCTGCTTGTGATGTTGCCTGAGACGGACAAATTCGCGTTTCCTGCGACCGTGATGTTCAGCGTGGGTGTCGTTACGTCGATTTCTACCTGGCTGTTCACTAGTAACTTAGCGTCATTCGTCAACTTGATAAATGCGCCTTGCTTATGCACGAGCCACCACTCACCAGACGGAACCTGCAAAGGCCGCTCGATGTCGTTAAAAAACCGACCCACAATAAAACCAGCGCTTTGACCGCCTTCTTGAAACTCGACTTGTACCATGTCGCCAGAACTTGGCGGACAGAACAAGCCCCAGCCGTTACCTGTCCAAGCAGAGGTGCACGGCAACCAGCCTGTTTCTTTGTTTTCAGGCTGCAAAAGGACTTTAGCGCTGTAGGTGTTTTGATCAAAGCTGGTAACGATGCCAATTCGTGTTTGTGCTTGCCCCTGCGTCGCCATGTGCGCAGCTTGGCGCATCTGGTTTAAGTGTTCTCGCATCATGTTGGATTGTTTGGTGTTTGGTTTTTGGCAGTAATCGACATCACGAAGCCTTCATTCATTGAATAAGTGCGTGTAATCGACGACGGGTAGTAAGTCTGGTCAAAAGCCGTATCCGTGCCACGCACTTCAATGATGTTTTGTGGCTTCAAAATCAAATCCCCTGGCATTTCTGCGCGCAGGTTCATTTCGTGTTGACTCAACGTCGTTAATATCGCCTGCGCTCTCTTCTGCGCCTGAGCTGGCGTTAAGTTCGGGATGTTGTAGACATATTCTTGCGGCGGCTCAGTTGATTGACTCACGCTGCTTGTCGTCTTGTTCTTGACCCGCTTGCGGTCGGCCACTTCATTCACCGTCTGCTTGGTTTTTAAGCCAGCCGATAACACCCGGACGCGCAGGTCTTTAGCGATCGACAAATTGCGGCTAAACATCAAGCGCTGTGCATTGCTGAAAACAGGATCGCCAAAGACGTTTTGTTTCTGCCAGTGGATCACATACGGGTTGGTTTCTTTTGGCGTCCTTGGCTCAAAGTGCAACTCATTGCCTGTGACATACGCCTGAAACTGTTCAATCTGCGCTAACTTTGTGATGATGTCCCAATAGGTCGCATTCGATTCCACCAGCGAATTCACAATCTGATAGTACGAACCCGACTCTACCGACTTTGAAGCCACCGACGTTGCCGTTACCACGGGTGTTAAACCGCGCTCTTTCGCAATCTGCGTCACGATGTCAGACGCAACCAAAGGCTTGGTGTTGAACGTGATGGTGCGCTTGTAATCAATTAACCTCGAGGTTAAATCACGCCCCGCCATCGTTACCGTGTTGCCGTTCGGGTCGAACTCAATATCATCGACATAGCCCAACAAGAACCGCGTTAAATCGCTACGGCCGTAATTGTTCGGGTCGCTCGGAAAGCCCAAATACAATTCCATCTGCAAGCTTTCTTGCAGTGCCCAATAATCAAACCCTCGCCCCTTTGGCTGAGCTGAGAGCGCCAACACGACGCGAAATGTGTCAGCCTGAAAGAAGTTGTTGTTATCAACCGAAAACGATATCAAACCCTGCACTTGCTCCCCGTTGGCGACGACGATCCCGCGCGGAATGTTTGCCGCGCTGCCAGAGTAAGGGGTGTTGATCATACTGTGATGACGCCATCGGTACTTATCGGATTAGTCGGTATCGTCAATTTGGTAATTGCCGAAATGTTCGGGTCAGTTGTTTTGTTGGCAGCAGCTAATGCTGACCATTTCGTTGCATCGCCATAATTACTTGCAGCCACTTGGTACAAATTACCCGCGCCCACTGTTTGCGACGAAGCGGTTAAGGGCGAATTAATCAAATTCAAGTTTGTTGTAATGCGCCCAGCGACCGATTGCAGGTTGTACAGCAATGGGCTTTGGGTTGCTGCAATGACCTGCCCAGAAAAGCGCGCGGCCTGTTGTGCCACAGGATTATTCGGCAAGATACCGCCTAAAGTTGTGACACTATTTAATGTGTTACCCACTGAGGTAATCAAGCTGTTCACGCGCTGCGTCACGGCAGAAACGGGCGCTAACACAGAGTTAATCGTCGCTTGCGTGGCATTGGCAAAATCAGATACTGACTTGATCGCGCCATCCATCGTGCTAAGCGCATTTGTCAGTGTTGAATCATTGATTTGGCTACCCAATGCTACCGCCGCTTTCGAGTCTGCCACCATCGACTCAGCCAAGCTGCCAAGTGTTGATGAACGGCTAGGCTGCGTCATGTCTTGCACGACTTCAAGTTCTATCGTGTACCCAATCCGAAAGAACGTTTCAATAACGAACTTGAAACTCTTGATCACGACACTGTAATTCAGCCCCAAAAATGTCAACGCCAGAGGGCGACCTTGTACCCGCATAGCATCGAGCCTGCGCACGCGGTCAAGCGGTGCTTCGCTTTTGTCAGGTCCTGCCAAGAACATGCCTGTCCACTGGATTGGATCGTCATCGCGCCCCATTGATTGCACGATATGGTCACCACCGGGCAATTTATGAATGACGAGCGCTTGGGCACCACCTAAAGGAATGCGGTCAGGAACCTCGAAATGCTGAAAAGTAAAATTACCGAGTTTGAGACTTGTATCTATGTTTGCCATCTACCCACCACTCGCACCAGAACCGACTAAGCGCATGTTCATAAAATCGTCAAATTGGCTTGATCCGACCTGCGGACCCGCAATGCTCTTTGCTTGCATTTGGGTGATTTTGGTCGTTAAGCCATGCATGTCGAATTTGTTTTCTACTTTGAAAGCCAACGGGGCATTCGATGGTGCCGCTCCAACTGTCGTCACTTGCTTTTTTGCGATGAACGATGGGATGCTTTGAATCAACCCAGCATCGCGTCTTTTGAAGTCTTTATCCAACGCGGCAAGGCGATCTTTCTCAGTGATCAATCGCGCCTGCGCAGAGGCTGTTAATCGCGCGCCACCATCTGTTTTAACTGCGTCGATTTCTCTTTGCGTTAATGGTCGGAAAGCGTAACAAGCGGCGGCAATGGTGCCGATCGCCAGCACTGCGATACCGATCGGACTAGCCAGCAAGCCCAAAGCCGTGCCAATTGCCCCAAAAGAACTGCCGCCTGTAATCAATCCAACCAGGGGACTTCTTAAAAGCCCAAACGCCAAGCCAAGACCTTTAACCCCTGCTGTCAGCAACAACACCGTGCCACCAAATGCCATTGCACCGGCTAATGCGGTAAATCCCCACACCAGCGTTTTCGTCAGGTTTGGGTGCGCGTCTAACCAACCGCTAAGTTTCGTTAAACTTCCGGCCAGTGATAGCAAACCTTGCGTAATTTTTGGCAAGTACACGCTGCCGATGACGGTCGTTAAATTCCTCCATGCTTCCGCCGAGGCTTCCTCGGCTCCCAATGGTGATTTAAGGTAATGCTCATAAGCGGAATCGCCGCCTTTTGAACTGTTAAAAATCGCGGTATCTTTTCTGAATTTCAATGCATTGACGATGTACTCACCCATCACGTCAGATGTATTTCTGTTGAAGTTCGACATCAACATTGTCGCCATCTTTTCGTCGGACATATCCATTCCGTATTTTTTACGGATCGCAGGCACGAGAACGTCTTGCACAAACTTACTTGTACTTCCTACTGCGAGACCTACGTATTCGTCTTTCAATCCGCCTGACGTTGGAGTTAACATGCCCATACTTTTTCTTTGCTCAGGGGACATGCTTTTAGTAATGTCCTGCATTATTTCTAGGCGTTTCTTGCTTGCGCCTTCCTGCCAAAGTCCAAGATCAGCAAGAAAACCTTTCGCTTTGTTTGTCATGTGACCACCGATAAACGATGACGCGAAAGTCATTTGCGCAGTTCCTGCGGTCGTACCCGTCTTGGCCTGCATAAAAGCTGCAAACGGCCCGTATAGTTCCTCCTTTGACATCAGCGTATAGGCTAACTTGCCTGTTTGTGACGCGTGGAAAAACTCATTTGGATTAACTTTTCCACGTGACCCAAGATAGACTCGCTGCATAAGGTCTAATTCGGATTGGAAAGCCAAGTTATCGTTCATCACTTTGCCGCCGCGATGTTCTAGTGCCTTTGCCGCACTGTAAACAAGTCCCTCGACAGGCTTTCCGCCATTCATAATTTTGGCAACGAACGAGAATTTTGCAAACGTATCTGCAGAGCCAATCGCGTGATGCAAATCACCAAATGCAGTGTGTAAATCGTGAATCGCTTTCACGTTTTCGGTGATATTCGTACCGAGTATTTTTTGTGATTGCGCCGCCGCTTTGGCAAAGGCTTCTTGGTTTTCACCTGATGAGAGATTCAAGGTCTCGAAATTGGCTTTCGCTTGCGCTAATTTCTTTGCCTCTTCGTACGGCCCCTTCAACAACGACAAACTGCCAAAACCCACGGCAGCCAATCCGCCGCCGATCAAGCCCAATGTCTTGATCTTGTGAAGCTTTTGTTCTATGCCAGTGAGACTACCCTGCACTTGCATGGAACTTCGATGTAGCACGCTCATTTGCCCGGCAATCGCCAGCAAACCCGTGCTAACATGATTGACCAGCGAGAGCTTGACGGCGACTTTGTACGCATCAAACATTGGATAGTCCTATGAAATTAATTACTCGATTGCATGAAATGGCGGCTGACCGATTCAGCTTCATTCAGTACCCGAACATTCGTGGGCCTAAGCCACAATTCTTTACCACTCAAATGAATTGGCCGCTGCGCATCTTCGTTGCCACAATTAGCCTGGTCACAATCTGCGTTTGCGCGCTTGTCCTGGCAGGTTTGCTGTACTGGGCTTACTTCTTATTCATCGCTTAACAATGCATTCCCGCCAAGCATCCCGGCAACAACACCCTTCGCCATAATCCGCTCGATCTTGTCTTTGTTCTTGAATGCCGCTGGGCCCATGAAAGGGCGCGGCGGTATCTTGTCAGTACCAAACTCCTGATACGCGCCTATTTCCATCTTGGTGCCGATCACGGCCTCATTACCTGACAATTCATGCTCGATGCTGGCATACAGCTCACCAGTTACCAGCAAAGGCGTATCACCAACGCCCATCGCTGCATGATGCGCAAGCGTGCTTGGCGCCAAAGCTTGCCAAGCCTCGAATGGTCCAACAGCAGGTTGGTAGTGACCGATTTCTTCCTTTGCCGTTTTCTCGATAAGTTCAGCCGCATGCGCTAATGCTTGCTCTGCCCTTTTTTGCACTACCAATTCCATCGCAGCCAAGTGAAGCCCAAAACTTGCTAAGTCGAATTCCATTAGCTTCTTTCCTTGAACTGCATTTTTCCGAAGTCAAATTCCGCGCCGTCTATTTCCTGAAAAACGATGGCAAATGCGGAACGTTCAACGTCATTGAAACTAACCGCCAAATCAAACGGAATCCCGTTTTTAATCAGAACCGCAATCTGAATAAATTCAGGATTCCGCGCTAGTTTTTTACTTGCGCGTCCGTTTCAATCGATGCAGCCAAACTATTCAAATGCCCCATTACCGCGCCCACGCCCTCATCGCCAAGCCGCATGATCAGCGAATCCAATTCGCGACGGCTTGCAATGTATGGTTGGTCGTCATCATCAATCGATACCACCCAAAGCAAGGGCATAACCATGCCCATGAACACTTCATTCTTCGCCGCTTCAGCGCCCAAGGCCTCGACAATCTGGTATTGGCGCAAGACATTGGGTTTTTTCAAGCCAATGCGCATTTCACCAGCGTTGACAAAAACAACTTCGTTCGCCTTCTTAATGATTTCTTCGGATGGTTTGATCGTGATCGTCGGTGTTTTTTGTTCAGACATGGGATTTCTTTCGGTTTGGTTTAAGCATCCGCGCAATAAGACGATTCAACATCGGATTAGCGACGTTCTTGCGACGCTTCTTGTCGCCGCCGTCATGTTCGCCAGAGTACGTGGGCATGTTAATTTCCTTAAAACAAAAACAGGCTGAAATCAATCCAGCCAGTTTTGAAATTACTGCGTTTTCTTGCGCCGAGAAGCCAAAGCCTCCAGCTTCATTTTGATAATCTTGTCGCCTTCGCGCGCGCCGAGGTCGATGACTTTGTATGCTACTTTCTCGTAACGATACTGAGAGGTGCCGCCGTTCGGCTCTTGAATAGTTTCTTGGATATAGCCCCAAGGGAGATTTTGGCCGTTGTAATAGGAATCCTCTGCCGCTGCCCAAAAGTCATCAAGCGTACTGTCGAATCGATCAAGCTCAATATCGATCTTCCACCCGCCATGTGTGATGTTGTGTCGCGCCTCGCCATCGAGGCCCATGCGCTTTTCGTCGGCGGTTTTTGGCGTCGGCATGAACTTTGTAATTGCTGCCGTCGGGATTGAAAGCGTGCCTGCCGCCGTGATTAACACGATGCGCACGTCTTTACCAAGTGATTGTCCACCAATAGGCATTTGAGCCTCCAAAAGAAAAAGCCCCTAAAAAGGAGCTTGTGAGAATGGGAAAACGGGAAACGTTTGTGCGAGTCGTTTAAGTCGTCGCGACGGTGCTCGTGCGCGCAATCTGAACGCTTTGTCCGGCTTCAAGGTTCACGAGGAACTTTTCAACTACGGCCAGATACTTAACCTTGACATCCATCTGCATGTAGCCAGAGGCAATACGCGATGGCGTGTTGTTAGTCAGGTCACAAATGGTCGACGAACTGTCGATTTGATTCTGCTGCACCATGCCAGCCAAAAACGAATCTACCGTCGCTTTGGCCTGTGATCGC
>JAIETO010000190.1 GCA_019745005.1 Burkholderiaceae bacterium | reverse complement strand
ACCTGAACAATTCCGCTATATGACGGCGCAGAGTGTGACAGTCAATGTCACTCAGGCGAACTACAACCTGAATGGCTGGGGGCACTAATGGCCGAGAAAACGCCCTTGCCAAAGCTTTACCCGCTTGATGCCAGCGGCGAATATGATGACGTTGAGGCCGAACTTAAGCGCCAATTCATCACTATTTTCGAGGATGTTCTACGCACGCAAGAGCGCGAGATAAATCTTTTTGGCGTGCCGCATCTAGGCTCGCTATCGCTGATCGAGCGCCATGTTATTCGAGATGGCTTGGCCTTGTTGCGATCTACCGATCCCTCAATGCGCTACCTGTTCAAGTCGTGGCGCGCAAGGAATCCAAAGCGCGGAATGCATTTCTTGCGAACATATTTACAGTTGATATTCCCGAATAACTGGGTGGTTTCCCAGCTTTGGCAAGATAAGGCAAAGACCTATCCACTAGGACTCACGCCAAAAAGCGGGGTAGAAGTCGATTTAGAGAAGACGCATTACTTGACCAGTCGCGTTCGCGTGCTGATCGATACCGAGGCCGATGATGCGCAGGGCGTTTTATCAACGATTCCAGCCTTACGCTCGATAGTTCCGGCCAAGTTTGTGCTTGAAATTTTTCTCCTCAAGCAATTCGCGACAGAGTTTGGTTTATCGAATGGCTTGGCGCTCGGCGGGTTTGCCAATTTTAGTGGTGCGGCTAAGCCCGCATCGGATTGGGCTACTGGCTTTGATTTGTCAGGCGCAGGATTGTTGGGGGCGCTCGCAGTGTTTGAGGGCGAGGCGACACCAGAGCCTTTATTAAGCTTGCCTACATTCCCAGATGACTTTTCGAATGCGGCATGGGTGAAATTAAGAGCTACGATCTCGCAGAATGCGATTGCCGCTCCAGATGGATCGCTGACAGCGGATAAGTTGGTAGAAGATGCTTCGGCAACAAACACACACTTAATGTATCAGCCTCATGCTGGATCGAATGAGTGGAGTGAGCTAAGTATCTTTGCAAAAGCGGGAGAGCGCACTGGGTTCACGATTAAATCTAGCAATTTCGTGAACTCCACATGGGGCGCTTTTTTTAACCTTTCCAATCAAATAATTACTCCACTGCAAGCATCGCCAGATTATTCGGGCGGTACTGCGGCAATAAAGTCGGTTGGTAACGGATGGTTTAAGTGCTCGATTCGGGTCTTGAAAGGCGCGTTTAACAACGCCAATCATTTTGAAATAGATATTAACGGAACTGGCAACTCAGACATTTATTCTGGCAACGGGACATCAGGGCTTTATTTCTGGCGCGCTCAAGCCAAATACACTCCGGCCTAAATTTAAGAGGTAAAAAATGACAAACGAAACTGAAATTATTCGCTACAACCTGAAAGATCGTGGCCGTAAATATCGGGGCACGCCGCGCAACTTCGATATCCCCGCTATCGTCAAGGCGATTAATAGCGGGGCTACGCAAGAAAAGGTCAAGCATCGCGATATGTACGGCTATTATGGACACTGGCCGCGTGTAAAGTTCGGCATGAATCCGAGTGAGGGCGGCGTCGTCGATGGTAAGCAGGTTGCGATTGAGCCTGCGATGGTCACAACCTACCTTAAGGCGTTCGATGATGGCACTATCGAGCATCGCGCTGAGTTCTTTGATACCAATGCGGGGAAGTTAGCGCAGACACTTTTCAAGCGCAAGGCGGGTGGGTTTTCCTCTGCTATTGACGAGTTAAAGCCTGAGTTTTTTGGATTCGACTATGTTCTTGAGCCAAATTTTTCGACGAATCGCGGCTATGAAATTTCGCTCGATGGCGTGGCAAACGGGATCATTCTCGATGATGTGGCGATCAGCGACTACAACCAGCAATTGATCGGCGTTTTTAAGCTTCTCGATAGCCTCAATACCGAGCACGAGCAAGCGTTGAGCGTAGTAGCGCGCCTTCAGCAAGAGAACGAGCACTACTTATCCTTGCTCTCATCTAATCGGCTGGGAAATGTGTCTTTAGATTCGCTTGAATCCATTGTTCCTATGGTTGTGCCAAAGGATAGCGCCCGTAAATTTCTTGACGAAGCAAAGTCGTTTCATGCGGCTGAACTTGCAAAAATTGCCGAGCCAATTAAAGAAGCTGCGCCGCCAGACTCCAACGACAAAATGGCGGAGAAGTTTGCGCGCCGAGGCTATTAAGCGATGAATGAACTTAAAATTGGCTTCGGCAAGTATATCGAGGGCTTTTATAAAAGCCTTTCTCCGACCACAAAGGCAATGGAGGAGTTTGTCGCCCGTGGTTTAGAGAAAAGCGTCGTGTTTGCGCCGTCGCGAATGGTAGACGCCGCAGAAGATATGCTTGCCTCATGGCGCAAGAACGACAATAACAGCGACGGCCAATCAACACCATATTTGCCCGTGATAATCGTCGCAACTGGCAAGGATTACCTACCTGCAACGGGCGATTTTTCGATCCAAAAGGGCGAGCCGGAATATGTGGTGCTCCCAGCCGATCCTAAAAACCGCGTCTTCAAGATGCGGCAAATGCACGGTGATCGTCGCGCCCAATTGGTTATTTTCTCCGCCGACGAACCAACTGCGCGCAGTATCGCCGCACAGTTCTCTTTGTACTGTTCTCGCTACGTAAATAGGCGGTTTTCAGCGTCGTATCGATTCGCTGGCTTCGATCTTGGATTCCCTGTCATGCTGGAATCGACTGATATTCCGGCGACCAACGTAACTACCGAGCAAAAAAACTTAACTATCCTTGCCATTGATCTATCGTTGCGCGAGACGATCCCTCTTTTTAATTACCCACTGGCGGGCGAACCTAATGATGGTCTGGGGATTTTGGGCGATCCAAATGACCCTTGCGGCTACTCATTGGTGGTGGAGGTAGCTGTTCTGGACGAAAACACTGGCGTTATTCGAGTGGTCAATTGATATGAAAATTCAGGCCACGATCAGCGGATATGCAAATAAGCCATGCACTGTGTACGCTTATTTCGATAAGGCATCAGGCGTCTTGGTCGTCAGCAAAGAGGTTGATTTTCGGGTTGATCGCTTCTCTGATTGCGTAATTATTTCAAATACTGAGCTTCCAGAGCGCGAGTCGTTTTTTACGCCGGATCGCTTTAACGATGGAATTAACTCGTTTTTTCAGATGGTTAGCGAGGATAAGATCGATATTCAAGATGCCGCCTCACGCTGCAACCCAAAGAACCAGATCGAATCTGACGGCATAAACGAGATGGGTAAGAGAGTATTTAGGCTTTCGACAGAGATAACGAACGGTCAAATAGCCGTCATAGCTATTGCTTGGTACGTAAGTCAAGCGCAAACCATCGAAAAGGTTCTTAACTTCCAAGACAGGTTACTAGAGCTTTCAACGGGCAGTATTTATTCAATTTGATATTGGAAAATGCCGCATCGACTGCGCGCATGGGTGATTCAAAATTTGCTTAGTCAAACAAGAAGCGAGCAAATTTTGCCATGCCTAATACTTCCGTACCAATTCAGCCAATTATCACGCTAGCGGGGCTTGCGGCGGCATTTAATGCGCAAGCGACTGGGATAGCAGTACAAATTACGCACGTGGGATTTGGCGCTGGTAAGTATGTGCCAGACTCAACACTTACTGCGCTGGCCTCAGAGGTTAAGCGTGTCGCGGTCTCTGGTGGGTCGAAAACCAACGATACTCAAATTCAAATTTACAGTGAAGTAAAGGCTGATGCTGGGTCGCCATTCTGGTGCGGCGAGATCGGCTTCTATGCCGGAAATGTATTGTTCGCGGTGTATAGCCGATTAAATCCGCCGATTTTATACATCTCAGATGAGATCGCTACGACCGCAGCGTACTCACTTTTACTCTCAGCGCTCCCGAAAAACTCCGTGAATGTCAGTGTTGATGCCAGTATTTCGGCTGCAAACGCATTGATCGGCGCGCATGAAGGCCGACAGAACCCGCACCCGCAATATGCTTTTTTAGCCGACTTATCATTTGTTGCGCAAAATGCCGTCAACAAGGGCGGCGATACGATGACGGGCATGCTAAAGTTAGCAGGTAATCCGACCGACCCTCTACATCCTGTCACAAAGCAGCTATATGACGCGACGCTCCCGACTGCTGTAAGAGCGCCCGTTAATACAACTCCAGCGGCGGCGGCTGCAAACTTCGCAATTGCTGGTTCGCTTGTTGCGACAGGTTATTTTAGTCTCTACGGTATCGGCCAACAGTCTGCGCAGTTTCAAATCTCGACCACGCTTGACTTCGCTGCTCCCGTACGAGATGTGACGTTAGGTGCGGTTGCAACGTGGGCGATTACGCCTAGCTTGTCAACGAATACAATTTATTACTGGCGCGCACGATACCGCGACACAGAAAACACGTGGAGTCCTTGGAGCGCCCCAACGCAGTTCACCACAGGCGCGGTGATCGTCTCGGCTCCGACCGTAACATCTCCGGCGAATAATGCAACTGGGCAGAATAACCAGCCAACTATTGCAAGCTCAGCTTTTGCGACAGTTGGCGGTGCGGATACGCATTTCTCATCAAGATGGCAGCTTTCGACTGATCCAACGTTTGCAACCGTTTTGCACGATTCAGGCGATTCAACAACAGCAAAACTGAACTACTCAGTTCCTATTTCTTTGGTGTATGGCACGCAATACTTTGTCCGCGTGATGCATCGCGGCACAACGTATGGTTACTCAGCTTGGTCGCCTGCAACATCGTTCACGACTGCGCTGGGCGGGGTTTTAAAGCCATCAATTACTTCACCAGTAAGCGGCGCTAATAACATCAATGATGCGCCAACTATCACGGCCTCAGTTTTTGCCTACGGTGGCGCTGCGGATACGCACTTATCAAGTGATTGGCAGGTTTGGACTGGCGCAAACGGCACGGGCACGAAGGTCTTTGAGTTATTGAACTCGACTGTGAATAAAATTTCTGTGCAAGTTGCATCAGGCGCATTGGCTGTTAATACTCAGTATTTTGCCCGCACTCGGCAAACAGGTAACGCGTATGCGGCCTCCGCATGGTCGAACGATGTTTCATTTACGACCGTTGCGCAGTTTTTGCCGACTGTTATTGGGCAAGCTTTTGGCGGCGGATATTACATGGGGCGCTTCACCAATGCCATCGGGTCAACTTATGCGCTGATCGTCGCGCCTAAAGCGCTTGGTGAAAATGCTGGCATCACGATTTCAAATGGCACTGACGTGGTGAATGGTTCAAATTCCTATATTGACGGAAAAGCTAACACTGACGCCTTATTCGCCACGCAAGCGTTTCCTCATCCTGCGGCAGTGTGGGTAAAGGGTTTAAATATTGGCGGTTTCACAGACTGGTTTATTCCTGCTCGCGACCAGCTTGAAATGTTGTATCGATCAGCCAAGCCGTACAACGTAGGGAATCAAACTGGCGCTAGAAATCAATACGCTGGCGATGGCGGCAACATAGGGCAAAATGCCTATTCTCAGGTAAATACTTCAGCCTATTCGACCGCGCTACCATCGCAATCAGTCTTGCCGCTCTTTCAGGTTGGTGGTGCTGAAGCATTTGAAAACTACTATTATTGGTCGTCAACTACGCTTGACTACACTCGGTACATACCAGACCAAACCCCAATTTATTCACCAGTTGCGCATAGCGTTCCGCACGGTACAGTTGGCATTCGAATTACTTACCCATGTACGGACACAAACGGAGGGAATGCGACCGCCGCGAACATTAATGTCATTCAGCCGAATGCGCAGTACCCATCTGGCTATACCTCATGGGATTGCAATTACACGACGAATGAAATAACTGGGTATGAAGATACTTCGTACTATCAAACTTTTTATAGTGCTTGGTTCCAGTATTTTTACACTGGTAATCAAATCGCTGGAAGCAGGATTAATTCGTTCCGTGTACGTGCATGCCGCCAAATCCTAATAAGCGCATAGGTCGATCATGAAAAAGCAAATCAAAATTAAATTCACCTACGTTGATGCAGTTACAGGGGTTTCGGTTGCAAAAGCATTAGCGCCGAACGGGGTTGTTTTCCCTGATGTGGCTGGTCTTGAGTATGCGTTTACGCTCGGAATGGAGAGCGGCGCGCCAGTGTTCTACGGTCAGTGTGACAAGGGCGCTGATTTAAGCATTGATGGCGTGCTCGGAGAAATAAGTGCGCTTGATTATGCGGCGGACTACAAGAAGGCCAAAACCAAAGAATTCGACGAGGCAAAGCAGTCGTTGTTTAATAAAATTGCTGAAATTCGCTATGAAAAAGAGGTTGGGGGTATCAATTTCGGCGGTATGAAGATCGACACAAGCAGGAGCGGTCAATCGATGATCGCAACCGCATACTTGTCCGCTCAATTTCTTCCGTCTATCGACTTCAAAGGCGCAAACGGCTGGGGTGAATTAACCAAAGAGCAGGTAATCGCCGTGGCCGCTGCGGTATCTTCCCATGTTCAAAAGCACTTCAGCTACGAGCGAGCACATGTTGACCGGATCAATGCGTTAGAGAAAATTGAGGATATCCAAGCCTACGATCCGAACGCTAACTGGGCTGAAGTTTATGCGCCAACAAAGGCAATGACGCGAGAGGAGTTTGATGCAGCATACGATCCGGCGAATGATCCTCTCTTGACCGATCCTGCGGCTATCGCGGCGGAGAATGCGGCTCGTGAGTTATTGCTTGCGACTATCGCAAACAACAGCAACGGAGCGAAAATTGAAGAAGCTTAAGTATCGCTTTGCGCTACTTGTCTTTTTGATTGGTGCGCAGTTAGCGCATATTGTTGCCTCAGTTGTGATGATCGCGGCAATTTTCAATGCTCATCCACGTGGGCGGCGCGTCGCAATCGGTTACGACCAGTTAGGCAACGTCGCGACGGGTGGTAGCGAGGACGAAACAATTAGCTCTCGTGCTGGGCGCGGAACACGTGAGGGTCGCGTTATTTGGTGCTTGCTGTGCAAAATGCTTGATTGGATTGAGGAAAACCACTGCGAGGACTCGCTAGGTCAATAATCTCGCGTCATTATGAGCATCGAAAACAATACTTCCTCAGTCCAATCCTTCTACCGCAAGGTGCGAGATTTTTCTGTCCAGACGCCGGATTGGGCGACTGCTATCCGCTACTTCACCCAACCGGATGAGAGAAATGATTTGACGCTCGTTTCTCGTCGCGTGTACGGGCGGGTTGATGAATTCATCGTGGTAATGGCGGCGGCTGGTCTTGATTCTGTTGAGCAGGAAATGCCAGAACAATTGCTTGTTTTGCCCACTGAATCTCAGTTATACCAAATGAAATTGGAAGCTGGCTACGTCAACGACGCGAGCGCCCGATAATGCCACGCATCACGCCAGAGCAACTTGCCGCACTATCTAGGATTAAAGGTAGCGCTAAGGAGGCGGATTATCTTCGTAAGGTCGATGCTCGGCGGCGCGGAACTGCTACTAACATCATCAACCCAGCCGAAGTTAAGGGTGAATACGACGCCGGACGACTACTACTCACAACGCTTAATGGCGACTTGCGACCTATCACTCAGGACGATCTTGCGACCTTCCGTAAAAACGTCAAGGCCGTAGGAAATAGGCTTAAAAAAGGGCTGACAGCGCAACAAATCATCAATCTGTCCAGAGCGGAAGATCGGGAGCGCGCCAACAAGCAAATCCATTTGGCCGTGCCCGCTGGATCGAATAAGGGCGTAATCCGATTTCTTACTAATGCGAGTCAAGATTCAAACGTTTCGCGCCATCATGTGACGGTCGATGTCGTTAATTACGAAGCTGCGGTAGCGTCGCCAACCGACCCTAAAAAATTAGCATTATGGCTAGTAAAAGAAAGTCCTCTGAAGTATGATTGTGATTGCGGGCGACA
>JAIETO010000218.1 GCA_019745005.1 Burkholderiaceae bacterium | reverse complement strand
GCAACAACGATAATCATTTTCCGTTTCGGCATGATAGTTACTTCTACTACCTCACCGCATTTACTGAACCTGAAGCTCTACTGGTCTTGATCGCAAACGCATCAGAACAGCGCAGCATATTGTTTTGCCGAGACAAAAATATGGAACGCGAAATCTGGGATGGTTTTCGTTTCGGCCCGCTTGCCGCACAAACGCAGTTTGGCTTTGACGCGGCTTTCCCGATCACTGAGCTCGACGCACAAATGCCCGCTCTACTTACCGATGCCGCGTCGCTGTTTTACAGTGCAGGCGTCGATGCAGAATGGGACGCGCAAGTGCAAAATTGGATCAAAGTCGTCGCTGCAAAATCACGCAGCGGAGTGCTACCACCCAGCGCCACCATCGATGTGCGACGGCTGTTAGATGAGATGCGCGTCATCAAAGACGCAAGCGAAATTCAACTCATGCAAACGGCCGCCCGCATTTCCGGCGAAGCGCATGCGCGCGCCATGCGCTTTACCCGGCCTGGCCACTTTGAGTATCAAATTGAAGCGGAGCTCATGCATGAATTCCGCCGCCAAGGCGCACAATCGCCCGCTTACGGCGCAATCGTCGCCAGTGGTGCCAACGCCTGCGTGCTGCATTATCAAAGCAACGCCATGCAAGTGAAAGACGGCGATTTAGTCTTGATTGATGCGGGCTGCGAATGGGATAGCTATGCGGCAGATATCACGCGCACGTTTCCCGCCAACGGCACATTTAGCGCGGCGCAAAAATTGTTGTATGAATTGGTGTTAGCGGCACAACACGCGGCACTCGCTTGTGCCCACCCCGGTTCACGCTATATGGATGGCCACGATGCGGCCGTGAAAGTGCTAACGCAAGGCATGCTTGATGTTGGTTTGCTAGATAAACATATTGTAGGTAGTTGCGACGATGCCATTGCTAGCGGCGCGTTCCGCCAGTTTTACATGCATGGCACCGGCCATTGGTTAGGCTTAGACGTGCATGATGCCGGCGCCTATCGCAAACATTGCACCCAAAGCGCGCAAGATGCAATCGATAAGCAAGGTGCAGAACGGCCTTGGCGCGCATTAGAAGCTGGCATGGTCATCACCATCGAACCCGGTATCTATGTGCGCCCAGCGGAGAATGTGCCTAAAGAATTTTGGGATATTGGCATACGCATTGAGGACGACGTATTGATTACACCCGACGGCCACATCAATCTCAGTCGCGATACACCCAAGACAGTCAGTGAAATCGAAGCCGAAATGGCAAGCAAAGTCAGCGTGGCAGTCGCCTAACTTTACTACCATCATGAGTGACATCGTCCATTGCTTACCCGCCTCAACATCATGAACCCAGACGTGCCCCATTTCCCGATCGCAATTTGCGGCGCTGGCCCCGTTGGGTCGGCATTTGCATTAATGCTGATTCAGCGTGGCACGCCAGCTCAAGACATCGTGTTATTTGATGGAAAGTCCATACAAGACGCCCGCCAAGATGTGCGTTCGATTGCCCTGTCTTACGGCAGTCGGCAACTATTACAAAATATCGGCGCTTGGCCGCTGCGTTGCACGCCGATTAAAGAGATTCACGTCTCGCGGCGCGGCCATTTCGGCCGTAGCTTACTTCTAGCACAAGACTACGATCTACCGGAACTGGGTTATGTCGCGCGCTATGGCGACATCATCACGCCGCTCCAAGAGCAACTAGAAACGCGTGCGATTAAACAAATACGTCCACTTGAAATTAAAAGTTTGGAAAGTGATGACTTGGGCATCAAATTAATCGCGGCTAATTCGCAAAACTTTACAGCCAGCTTGGTTGTGCAGGCTGAAGGTGGTCATCTCACGGTCGATGCTGACACCAAGCCTGCCTCACAAGGGCGCGACTATCAGCAAGTTGCATTAATCGCCCACGTAGTCACCGAGCAAGGCGCAGGCATGCGCGCGTTTGAGCGATTTACGGACGAAGGCCCGCTGGCCTTATTGCCGCAAGAAGACGGCTATGCGCTGGTTTGGTGTGCAAAACCAGACACGGTTACTGCGTTAAAAAATCTCGATGAGAGGCAGTTTCTTAATGCGTTGCAGACTGCATTTGGTCATCGTCTAGGTCGCTTCATTAAGGCGACGCCAAGGCACAGTTATCCTTTGGGCTTGCAGGTCTATCATGCGATGGAACGGGGCAATGAGCACGACATCACCAAAACAACACCGCCACAAGAAAAGCTCATACGCATCGGCAACGCTGCGCAAACCTTGCACCCTGTAGCGGGGCAAGGTCTTAACTTAGGCCTACGCGACGCACACAAACTAGCTCAAGTGCTGACCGAATATTCCCACTCAGAGTCCATCATCCAGTTTAACGAGACGCGCACCAAAGACCGCGCCACGACTATCCGCCTTACCGACAATCTTGCGCGACTATTCGTAAGAGAACCAAGCAGCAAAATAGACGCAAGCACACAAAGCGTATTGGGGCTTGGCTTGGGCTTATTCGATACGATGCCCGTATTGAAGCGATTGTTGGCTGAACGGATGATGTTTGGGACGCGATAGCGCAATAGTTTATTTAGCCTATTCAACGTAACGCTAAAAACTCAATGCACAAAGCGAACACAAACGCAATAAATAATTATCATATAAATATCGACAATTATTTTAATGTTAACGATAAAATGGAGATTCCCACATAATTGCGGGTATTTTTTAATTCTCCGAACATATAAAATTATTCATATGATAAATAACATGCGTAAAGCAACAAGGAAAGACTTGGGCACCCTAACGCCCAAACGCCCGATTATCCGGCCTTGTAGCCTAGTCGTGCTTACCGCTACTAGCCTCATGCTCAGTGCCTGCGGCGGCGATTCAGAACTCAACTCAAACACGCTCGAATCTAAGCAAGCCTTGGTGAAAAATGCGAAGATCGCGGCACCAAGCGAACCTGATATTGGCAGCTTAACCAGTGCGCCTATCGTCACCAAAGATCCCGCAAACCAACAAGTGTTAATCGGTAGCACGGCGACATTTTCGGTAGCCGCAAGCGGCACACCAACTGTGCAATGGCAATACCAAGAACCTAATAAAACCTCTGGCACGCCTACAAGGCCGGGAGGGATAATTAGCCCAACAAGTACAGTGAGCCAAATTAAGTGCACAAATTCTCCTCGTTGTTTCGTCATATCACCAGATGATGGTTGGATTTCAATACCCTCTGCAACGACATTCAATTACACAACCCCTGCGGCAACTCTGCTTCAAAGTGGTCGCCAATATCGCGCAAAATTGCGTAACGGCGCAGGCGCCTCTTACAGCTTACCAGCGACCTTAACTGTCACAAGCAACATAAGTGCACCGTTCATTTCCACCGACCCTAGCGATCAAACAGTTCAAGAAGGTATGTTTGGTCTCTTTAGCGTCGCAAGTGGTGGGAGTAATCCTCTGACATATCAATGGCTGAAAAATGGTGCGCCAATTGCGGGTGCTACAGCGAAAGAAGCGCTGATTTATGCGGAACCTGGTGATATTGGCAAAACTTACCAAATAGCCGTTCGCATCAGCAATGGTGCTGGCACCATTACTAGCAAAATAGCCTCTTTGAACGTCCGTGCCGTTGGAACACCGATCAACGCTGCACAAGGCGGCACGGTAGAAGGCGCAAACGAAGCTAACTTAAATGTGCCCCCTGGTGCCTTAACAAGCAATCAAACCATCGCTTTGTGGAGCGAAACAGTCGACCCTAAATCCTTGCCTGCTGGCTTTGCAGCGGTTGGTGATAGTGTCAGAATCGACCCATCGGCCTTAAGCTTCAAAACACCTGTAAAGCTCACTTTACAAGCGCCAGAACTTATTCCTAACGGCATGTCGTTAGCGATTGTTCGCTTAGACATCGCACTACCCGCCGCCAACCTCAACGCCACAACAGGCCAGAATTTAACGGCAGCCAACGCAACACCGGTCTTAGGAGCAAATCTGAATCTTGGGCGAGCAGCAGCACAAATCAATCGTCCAACTATTTCTGCCCGCTTAGTACAAGCCACAGGCACGGGTGCCGGCAACAATATCAACTGCGCCAATCCCATGAGTGTTTCGGCAGGAAGTCTATTCAGCAAGTTTATTTCTAGCTCGGGCAGTTATGCTGCCCTGCTTGTCCCAACCGCAAACTGCGCCACAATTGACCCGCCACCTGCCCCTGATGGTTTGCCTGTCGACACAAATCAAGCCTGCGAGAAAGATGCAGACTTTGCGCGTGTAACAGGAGCAACAAGTGACCCGGAACGCAGCTTGCTAAACCGCCACGTTGATTGTCGCTCCACCGTCTCAAGTGAATTAGAAATTAGAGAATGGGACGCCAATGCAAACAGCTTTTTAATTGGCACTGCTAAGGTAGAAATGCAACTCGCCACCTTTGGCGTAAGCAAAAAACTCAGTAAGACGTATCGCGCCAGATTGCGCATTACTGAATTTACGCTGGACACCAATTACGCGGGCAACACAAAGAAACCCGTCATCAAACTACGCCCGACATTTGCCTGCTCAACAAATTTCAATGCAAATGGCGGCACCTGCAATGTGGGCAAAACACCCGAATTTACACTCGATACAGGCGCACTCAACAAGTGGAGCGAACGCCAAGACGCAGAGGTGAGTTTCAATTGGGTCTACAGCCAAGGGCCTGACGAAAGCAAAGACTTCGAAGCCTTCTTGTTTTCTATCGACCAATGGGAATTCACCATCAACGGCACACCCTACGAACCACCGCTAGGCCAAATTGCACACACCAGTGCCAACTTCGGCTACCCACCCATACTTCGCTGCGACCGTGCAATAGCAAAAGGTGGCGCCAGCAAAGGCTGCGTATTCACAGAAGCAGCACCCGTATTCCGCCTCACCCCTTGGCCAGAGGCAGCGGAACACGCGTCTGAAGCGCAAGCAAAAGGTTCGCCTGGTGCGTTTAAGCTAAAAGCAGGAACACGTGCGATTGCTGATGACACGGTAACCGGTACGAATGCTTTGCTGCGGGCGAAGGTGGCGCGAGTAATCGACGCGAATCGATACGCTACATGTAAAGGTGGCAATTCGGCACTCGCTAATTTAAGACCGAAAAACTTCTCAGCCACATGCTTTCTTGGTTCACCAAATTGCGACTGTGACGAATATCCGTTTGCGGCGACCTGGAACGGTGGCCGCTTGCAACCAAATACTACTTCTGTGAAATTCATCAATTCAATTCAAAATCGAATCTCAGGAAGTAACCTTGCAAGCTTCTATCTGAACGAACGTCTCATTGATCAAACTGTTGATGATGGCGTGACATTTATTGTTTCTGATCCTCTCCCAACTCAGAGCAGCGCCGATTCATTTTGGGTGAAAGGAAAATAATGAGGAATCAATTATGGGATCGTTTTGATTCCCTCGTAGAAAGGCATGCACCAAGCCTTTTCATAAACTTGAATGCGCCAGCTTCTATCAAAAAAATCGAAATAATTGAAGCGAAACTTTGCCAGAAATTGCCCGAAGAATTTCGAACCGCGCACCTTCGTCATGATGGATGTAAAAAACCGGACAGCGTTGAGCTTATCAATTTTTTTCAACCATATTTTCGTTGGATGAGCCTTGACGAAATTGTCGATATGTGGATTTTTAACACTGAAATGATGACGCTCTTAAAAAATGGCGAACATTCAGATCTTCTATTTCCACCTAAAGATGATGAAATTTGGCAGAATAAAACTTTGCCGATTAGACCTGAACACGCCAATTCAAATTGGATACCAATAGCGAAAACGACTGACTCCTCGCCTTTGATTTTCATAGATATGCAACCTGGCCCCTCTGGGCAGATTGGACAACTAATAACGTGGGGTGCAACAGAGGGACCAAACCTCTTTGTTTTTAGTAAGAACAACCGTGAAACAATGACTTTTGGTCGTTACATACTAGCCTTATGCGAAGGCATGGAAAACGGTTCAGTAACCTACGACGAACACGGTTGGAATATAAAAGAGTAGTGTCGACGTAAGAAAAAAGAAATAGGCGCGCAGTTTGCGCCTATTTTTTTAACCACAAAAAATTACTACGAAAATCAAATCATTTTTGAGACAACCTAGCAAGTTCGTGTTTAAGAAGAAAATCAAGGAATAAGTAGGTTATCGCTTGATTTGCTCGATACATTTTAACGAATGGCTTTCACTCTGCAATAGTGGTTGCGGTGTCAGTCTATTTGATGCAGCGTTCTAACGATCGTCTCAAGATGCCCATGTATCCGCATACAATATGCGCTTCGTGGTTATATTTCACTCAACTATGCATACAACGCTCGTTCTCGGCGGCTACGGTTTTTTTGGTGCGCGTATTTGCCGCGCGCTCGCAACGCAAAAAAATATTCGTCTACTCCTTGCGGGGCGTGATTTGCAAAAAGCGCGCGCCTTGGCACGTGAACTTGGTTTGCAGGCTGAGCAAGGGCTTGCACTTGATGCCCAAGCGCCCGACCTTGCTGCGAAACTTGCTGAACTAAAGGTCGACACCGTGATCCACACGGCAGGCCCTTTTCAAGGGCAAAACTATGCCGTTGCCGAAGCGGCGATTGCTGCAGGGGCTCACTATATCGATCTGGCGGATGGGCGCGAGTTTGTCGTTGGCATTAATCAGCTCGACGCTGCTGCACGCGCGCGCGGTGTGCTAGTCACCAGCGGTGCAAGCTCTTTACCTGCACTATCTTCAGCGGTGGTTGATCGATATCTAAATCGTTTCAAACGCCTTGACACGATTCAACATGGCATAGGTTCTGGCGCACGCGCACCAGGCCTTGCGACCATGCGGGGCGTTTTTGGTTATTGCGGAAAGTCATTTATGCGTTTGAAGAATGGTGAATGGCAATCTGCGACAGGCTGGTTGGATACCATACGTTACCGCTTTCCCTCACCTGTGGGCGCTCGACTGCTTGGCAGTTGTGACGTGCCTGATTTGGCACTGTTCCCATTGCGCTATCCAGACTTGAAAACGATTATTTTTCGTGCTGGCTTTGCTAGCCCTGTCGGTCATGTTTTTGTTTGGTGCGCGGCGCACTTAGTACGACTTGGTGTGATTGCCAATCTCCAAGCACTCGTGCGACCTTTGCACCGAATTAGCCATTGGATGGAGCCATTGGTGAGCGACAAGGGTGGCATGTTCGTTTCCATGAGCGGCGAAGATGTGAACCAAAACCCGATTACGCTGGTTTGGCATTTGATTGCCGCGCAAAATCATGGCCCTGAGATTCCGTGTGGCGCGTCGATTGCCTTGGCAAAAAAATTAGCCTGTGGCGAGATCCAAATCACTGGCGCGATGCCATGCATGGGCTTGCTGACAGTCGAAGATTATCTCGCTGCGCTAGCGCCATTTGATGTGCAGGAACTTCCAGCATGAGCCTGTATCTTCTGCTGAAATGGGTACATATTTTAAGTTCCACCATTTTATTCGGCACGGGTATCGGCATTGCATTTTTCAAATGGATGACTGATCGCAGCGGCGACGTTCGGGCGATTCGCATTGTTAACGAGCGGACTGTCTTGGCAGACTTGGTGTTCACGACGCCAGCCGTGATAGCACAACCCGTCTCAGGCGTGGCTTTGATGTTAGTTGGCGGCTATCCAATACATTTACCTTGGTTGGTAGCGGCAATCATTCTTTACATCTTTGCTGGTTCTTGTTGGTTGCCCGTTTTGTGGCTACAAGTTCGCATGCGAGATCTCGCGCAACGCGCAGACCACGAAAGCTTGCCGCTCAATACGCAGTATTGGCGCTATGCACGGCGCTGGTTTTTCTTGGGTGTACCTGCGTTCCTGTCACTCGTCATCGTATTCTGGTTGATGGTTTTTAAGCCATCGTTCTGAGAAAAACATGCAAATCAATGTCAACCAGCGTCTCGAAAAGAAGTTAGTTTTACTTTACTGGCTCACTCGCATCGCGTT
>JAIETO010000237.1 GCA_019745005.1 Burkholderiaceae bacterium | reverse complement strand
CGTTGATTTTTACCGGTAACGATAGCCATATTGATTCCTTGATTTCTAGTGCTTACTTTTTATCGTCATGAACTTTGGCGATTTTCAAATGGGAGAGCGACATAGCCGCTACCATCAAGAAAATAACCGTTGAGATTGCCGCCGCTAAACCAAAATTCTGCCCCGAATCCTTAAACGCAATGCGATAGGTGTAAGACACCAAAATATCGGTCGTGCCTGCCGGAAGTTTCGTATTCAGAAAGTCGGGTCGACCATCGGTGAGAAGTGCCACTAAAACGAAATTATTAAAATTAAAGGCGAATGCCGAAATCAATAAAGGTGTTAAAGGCTTGATGATTAAGGGCACGGTAATCTTGAAAAAATTTGTTAAGGGTTTTGCACCGGCGATCGCTGATGCTTCGTACAGATCCGAAGGAATGGCTTTGATTAACCCCGTGCAGAGCACCATAATGTACGGGTAACCCAGCCAAGTATTCACAATCAACAGCATCATTTGAGCCAAATACGGCTCTGCAAACCACGCTGGTTTGATGCCGAACAGGGCATTCAAAATCATATTGATTTCGCCAAAGTTTTGATTAAACAAACCTTTAAAAACCAAAATGGAAATAAAGCCCGGCACAGCGTAAGGGAGGAAGAGTAAGGTGCGATAGGTGGTTCTAAAGCGCAGTGCTTCCCAATTCAACATGACCGCCAGTGTCAGGCCAACGGCAGTTGCGAAGAAAACGGTTAAACCTGCGAACACAACTGTCCAAATAAAGATTCGAAAAAACGGTCCGCGGAAGTCTTGATCGTTGATCATACGGGCGTAATTGGCAAAACCCACGTTCACTTTGAAGCCTGGTTGTAATCGTTCAACTTTGTTGCTTGCCAGGTCGACGACGCTTTCGTAATGGCCGGTATCCATATTGGCTTTGAACACGATCCCGCTTTCAGTATTTGTTATAGAGCCATCTTTGTTGCGTGTCCATAGCTTTACCAAGCTCGCAAAGTCGCGCACGCCGGCATAGTTCAAGACGGTGCCGTCGGGTAAGGCGAGCTTTAACTGCATGAGCACATCGCGATGCTTAATTACTTCTGAAAGTGGCAGTGCAGCACCGACTTGAAAGCTGCCTTGTGCCAAAGGCAGCATGGTGATTTCGGTCGGTTTCTTCGGCGAAAGCAAAGCGAGCGGCGGCGAGATAAAACTACGAGCGAGCAAAGCATTTGCCTGTTCTGGATCATTTTGTTCGGCATCGCTTTGTTCAGGTTTTAAGAGAAGGCGAAATTCTTTTCCATCTGCATGCAGTGTGAAACCCAGCGTACGCGCTTCATCAGCGATGGTTTGATCAAGCAAATAGTTGGTGGCGCGCTCAAGGCTTAATAAGTTATTCGACGAATAATTTGTGAAGCCGATTTGCACCGTGTAGAAAAGGGGGAAGGCGACAAAAATCAGCATTGCCGCTAAACCGGGGAACAAATAACGATACGCAAAGCCGATGTTGGAAAGATAAACAAAGAAACAAATCGAAATCAGTCCAAGCGCAACCGCTGCCCAAATTGCTTGACCTGTCGCGTAAATATTAAATACCAACCACAGTGACAATGCTGCAGCAATGGCGGTGATGACCCACTTTACTATTTTTTGTGTGAGCGCCGAATTCATAAAGCCTCACGCTTAATGCGTTTTACCATCGCACTTTTGCTCGCGCTCTCGTGCGAATGTTGTCGTATGCGTTTTCTCATTTTGTTGTCATCCGTGCGGCTGCAGCATCCAGCGCTTCTTTGGCTGATTGACGCCCATTGGTTATCGCTTCTAAGGCACTATCCACCGCCGTATAAAAACGCGAAGCTTCAGGAATGTTTGGGAACGGCTCACCGACACGCGCATTTTCTTTCGTCGCGCGTATCAAAGGATTGCTGGATAGCTCTGCATAAAACGCTTTGTTTGCTGGTACGCCTAGCGCAATATCGGCATTGACGGTCTTTAAGCCCTCTAGTTTGAGTAAGTGGTTTTCCAAAAATTCTTTGGCAATATCTTTGACTTTGCTGGGTGCCGTAATCATGCAACCTATCACCCCCACAAATGGTTTCGATGGATTGCCATCAACGCTGGGAATCGGCGCAACGCCAAAGTCGATCTTGCTGCGTTTTGCGTTGTCCCATGCCCAAGGACCGGAAATGAACATCGCCACATCGCCTTGATTAAACGCCGCTTCTGCTTGTGAATACTTGGCACCACGAGGGATTTGACCGTTGCTTACCATGTCACCCAACAATCCGGCAGCTTTTACTGCGCCAGGGGTGTTAACGCCTACTTTGTTCGCATCAAGATTACCTTTGGCGTCTTTAGCGAAAACGTAACCACCTGCGCCTGCCATCATGGGCCAGGTGAAAAACGACAAATTAATGTCCCACAAGATCGCCTTCTTGCCTTTTGCACTCAGCGTCTTGTCGAGTTCGATGACTTCCGCGAACGTTGTTGGCGGGGTTTTGACTAAAGCTTTGTTGTAAAGCATGCCAATCGCTTCAATCGAAATTGGGTAGCCCCAAGTTTGCCCCTGATAACTGAAAGCCTGCCAAGCAGAATCTTCAATTTCGTCACGCACTCGTTTGCCCGGGCGCAGCGGCACGATTAAGCCAGATTGGGCAAATTCGCCCACACGGTCATGCGCCCAACAAATGATGTCGGGCCCTTTGCCAACACCGGCTGCTTGTTGAAATTTTAGGGGGGTATCTTCGGGATGTTCAACGATCACTTTGACGCCAGATTCTGCATTGAATTTGTTACCCACTTTTTGCAGGCCGTTGTAACCTTTATCGCCATTGATCCACACCAGCAACTTCAAATTGTCTTGGGCAAAGGCGCTGCCAGAACTGAACGCAAGCGCAGCGGATAAGGCCCAAGCTGCGCGAGCTTGAGGCCGCCATTTTCTTTTGAGGTGGGAACTCATGCGGCACGCTGCTTGGGATTCGTTTGATGCCGGGGAAAGGCACGGCCTTCCGCATTGAATACATAACAGGCGTCAGCCGGTATGCCTAATTTCAACATGTCGCCATCGTGCACATTGGCTAAGCCATCAAGTTCACAAGTCAAAGCGTCATCCACACCAGGAAAGGCGCAATAAGCGTGGGTAATACTTCCCAGAGACTCAACGAAGGTAACGGTGGTTGAGATCAAATTGTCATGCACATTCTGCGTATTCGTGATGAAGTGCTCAGGGCGTATTCCTAAAGTGACTTTGTCTCCCGATTTACCAGAAGACGCGTCTAAATTGCAACGGATTAGATCGCCGGTTCCGAGCTTGACGATGCCGCTTTGCGCATTGCCTTCAACAAATTCCGCTTCAATAAAATTCATCCGTGGCGATCCGATGAAGCCCGCAACGAACATATTATTTGGATGCCCGTATAACTCCAAAGGCGTACCCACTTGTTCGATTTGGCCCGCTGAAAGAACGACGATTCTGTCTGCTAAGGTCATGGCTTCCACTTGGTCATGCGTGACATACACCATGGTAGTTTTTAACTCTTCATGCAATTTGGCGAATTCATAGCGCATGCGCACGCGCAGTGCTGCATCAAGGTTCGATAAGGGTTCATCAAACAGAAACACGTCTGGCTTGCGCACAATCGCGCGGCCAATGGCGACGCGCTGGCGTTGTCCGCCGGAGAGATCTTTGGGTTTGCGGTCGAGCAGATGGTCTATGTGCAGAATCTTCGCCGCTTGCTGCACAAGTCGGTCGATTTCATCTTTGGGCATTTTGCCCAGCTTCAGACCAAATGCCATGTTGTCGTACAAATTCATGTGCGGGTACAAGGCATACGATTGGAACACCATTGCAATGCCGCGCTCAGCAGGGGGGACATCGTTGACGATGCGACCGCCGATTTTGAGTTCACCGCCTGTGATGTCTTCCAAGCCAGCGATCACGCGCAAGAGTGTTGATTTGCCGCAGCCGGAAGGGCCGACGAAAACCATAAATTCACCATCACGGATTTCTAAGTCGATGCTGCGCAGAATTGTGGTATCGCCGTAGGCTTTTTTAACGCCATTTAGCCTTACATCTGCCATGTAAATCTCCATGCCGCGTGGGCGGTCGTCTCATGTTTTAATTGGTTGCTCGTCGGCGCTTTGAGAGCAAACTCGTCATTTTTTCTTTGTTGTGCAGGGTGTTAAGCTAAGCTTAGGCTCAGGCTAAGTATTTCTCACGAAGGATTTGCCGCTACATTTGCTCCGCGCTTTTCCCCTACTATTTTTATAAATTGCTTGGATGAATGTACACGGATTGAAGTAAAATTTCAATTAAATTTTAAAATTTTACCTGAGTTTATCTTTAAATTCGTTAAGTATTTCAATTAAATAGTTAATTTAATCAATGGCTTAGCGTAAAAACTCAAAAAAGACATGTAGTTAAACTACTTTTACGGCGTTGTTTTACATCGTTATTCTCGGATTGCCTTTAGGAGTCATGCGTCATCATGTTCAATAAAGTTGAAACCAGTAACAATTTTGTCTTCGGCGCAGACGCGGGGCGAACCAAGCAAAGTTTCACCGTCGTCGATTATGGATCAAATGTTTTTCGGGTGCGCGTAGCAAGCGCTCGCTGGCCAAACGGCAGTCATAGTTTCGCAACGCTCACGCCCCATGAGTTCGCTGGTACGCCATCTGACGCGGTTTTGCAGGTGAGTGACAAGGGTGAATTGCATTTGGCGGCATCCGGCCTTGTACTTTTAAAGTCTGCGCCAAGCCGGGGCTTTGGCGTATGCGGAAGCAAATGGATGTGGACATTTCCGTATGCAAGCGCAGATCGTTTTTATGGCATGGGTGAAAAAAATATCGGCTTCGAACTATCGAAAAAGCGCACACAGTTTTGGAATACCGACGTGTTTGCTGATTTCGCTTGGGACAGCATCGAAAATGGCAGCACCGATCCCATGTACGCGAGTTTTCCAGTCCTGATCATGAAAACGCAGGGGAAGTGGTTGGCTATCGTCGTCGATAATCCCTATACGGTTTTCATGAATACTGGTGCTGACGAAGGAATTTTTCAACCGGGTGCGGGACCTTTCGTGCCTGAGTTATTTTTTGGTTCGCGTGATGGGCAGCCTGACGTGTGGTTTTTGTTGGCGGACCAACCGGATGTTTTGATACGTCGACTGCAAACCTTGCAAGGTCGCACACCTTTGCCGCCGCTGTGGGCGCTCGGGCATCAACAGTGTCGTTGGGGTTATAAATCTTTTGAAGACTTAAACCGCATCGCCGGCGAGTACGAACAAAGAAAAATCCCCAATGATGGCTTGTGGCTGGATATTGATTACATGGATGGATTTCGCGTATTTACCATTAATCAGCAGCATTTTTCGGCGCCTAAGCAGCAGCTCAAATCGCTGACAGACCGTGGCTATAAAGTGGTGCCCATACTCGACCCGGGCTTACGCCGTGATCCCGCCTACACGCTGTATGCCGAAGCCAAACAGAAAAACATACTGTGCCAAACGAGTGAAGGTGAGGACTTCATTGGTTATGTCTGGCCTGGGTATACAGTCTTCCCTGATTTCTCTTTAGCTGAAGGGCGGCAGTTTTGGGCGCACCATGTGGGCGAGTTTACCAAGATGGGTTTTTCCGGTTATTGGATTGATATGAATGATCCCTCCACCGGTTCTGTGCCCTTGGATGATATGCGTTTTTCTTACGGGCGCCTGCCACACGAAGCCTGGCATAACCAATACGCATTGGGAATGGCAGTTGCCACGCGCGACGGCTTATTGCAAGCCAAACCAGACGAGCGCCCCTTCGTCATCTCGCGCAGCGGGTTCTTGTCTTCAGCGCGTCATACGGCGTTGTGGACGGGCGACAATATGGCAAACGAACATCACATGAAAGGCAGTATTCCGCTTAGCTTAAATCTGTCGGTGTCTGGTATGCCGTTTAACGGCCCCGATGTGCCGGGTTTTGCCTTAAACGCCAGCGCTGAACTCATGCGGGCTTGGTATAAATTAGGATTTTTGTTTCCGTTTTTGCGCAACCATAAAATCGCTGGACAACCCGATCAAGAACCGTGGACACGCGATGACCTCACCACAAAAATAGTCACAGAATACATCCGTCTGCGCTATAAATTGTTGCCTTACCTGTATCAACAATTTGTGCTTCAAGCCACGCAGGGCGACCCCATGCTAAGGCCGGTTTGGTATCACGATACCGATGCGGCTTTCGAGTTAAAAGACGATCTTTTCTTCGTTGGTCCTGCGATCTTGCAAGCGCCGTTTGTCGAACTTGCACAAGACAAGCGCTACGTGACATTACCGAAGCATCAGTCAGGTAAGACATGGTATGACGTGCAGAATAAAAACTGGTGTACCGCAGGAGATACGGTTCTGCAGCACAATCAAGCTGAAACAACACCCATGTTTTTAGCCGCGCCCAGCTTCATTCCTATGCAAGTTGGTGTGCGCACAGATAATAAAAATGACCTGACTAGCATTGATCTGTTGGTGGTGATCAAGGAAAACGGTGAAGCAAATTGGCAATATCAAACTGATGATGGCGCAAGCAATGCGTGGCAGCAAGGCGCTTTTTCCACGTTTGAAATGAAAGTTCGTAGTGATGCAAACCTAGTGTCGCTCGAACTTGTAAAAACACATGCTGGCTTTGGTGCATTGCAATTACGGGTACTGGTGCTTGCACCGCAGCGCTTCGAGCAACTCTCCATTAACCAAGTAAGCATGCCTCTAAAAGCCGAGTTTCTCGCCTTTGCAGGAACGCAAATTGAAGTACTGGCGAGTGCGCGCTTTACTGTGTGATCTTCCCTTGCACAGTCTCGCTTGTGTTGGAATCATTCGCGCCTGTGATTTATGATGGGGCTAAAGACAAACAACAAACACGTGCCGCACACCGAACACATTTCTCATTTGTATGAACTTAAAAACGCTGGCTAAAAATCTCGGTATTTCTGAAACCACGGTCAGTCGGGCGCTAAATGGCTACCCCGAAGTAAGCGAGCGAACCCGCCTGCGGGTGCTCGCGGCGGCTGAGGCAGCAGGGTACCGGCCAAACCCAATGGCGCGCGGTTTAGCCTCTGGGCGGACGAACGTGATTGGCATCATTCACGCCTTGGAGCCAAACGATTTGGCCGACCCGATGTTTATGCAAATTGTCGGCGGCATGGTGGATGCACTCGAAGCGCGCCAAATGGATTTGATCATGGCTCCCGTGTCGCCGAAGGCAGAGCTACGCGCCTATCAACAGATGGTCAAAGAGCGCCGCGTCGACGGTTTGATAGTGGGGCGAACGCGCTTGTACGACGAGCGGGTGGCGTTTTTAGCCCAGCAAGGCCTGCCGTTTGTTGCCCACGGGCGCACGCGCGTCAATGAACCCCATGCATGGTTTGACTACGACAACGAAGCGGGTATGCGCATGGCAGTTCAGCACTTGGTCTCGCATGGCCATCAGCAAATTGGTTTAATTAGCGCCCCCTTAGAAATGAATTTTGCACGCCAGCGCTTTGATAGTTTTCAATTGGCTTTGCGCGATGCAGGCATTGCATCTACATCAGACTATTTAATTGAAAACACGAACGATAGACGCAGCGGCTATCTTGCCATGCAAAAGTTGCTAGCTGCACGACCGCGACCCAGTGCTGTGATCGTTGATAACCATATGTCAGGCGTCGGTGCCATGCGTGCTTTGCTTGATGCGGGCGTAAAAATTGGTGAGGAAATGTCAGTGATTGTTTGGGGGCGCATGGAAGATTCCTTGGTTGCGCACAATGTGACCACGATCGATCAGCCCAATCCTCGTTTGGCCGGTGCCAAAATGATTGAAATGCTGTTGGCATTGCAAGCAGGTGAATCTCCCGCCAATTTGCAGGAGCTGTGGCAGCCTGTTTTGTTATTGGGAGAAACGGTTCGCCAATACAGTGTTGATTCTTGAGAATGAAAATTATCTTGAAGTCTCGCCGCAGAGTCGCAGAG
>JAIETO010000279.1 GCA_019745005.1 Burkholderiaceae bacterium | reverse complement strand
GACGCAGTTTTTGATTAAGTTGCCGTTGGTTCGTGTGCTCTAATTGAATGTGATTTTTATGAGTCGCTCGATTTATGAATTTGCGGCTGTTCTGATGGAAAATCTGGCTAATGTTTAGCGGGATTCGCGAAACGACAGAACGCCGATAATGTTCTAATGATAGGAGTCTTAAGTCAATATACTGCCTGTTTTATGTAATTTTATTGGCCGTTTCCGCTTTTACATAAAGCAGATTGAAATAATACTGGTTGGTGTACGCTCGTAATGTTGGGGTATTAGAGCTGCCCTCTACTTGGGAAGAAAATGACAAATTTGCGCTTTTTATTGCTTGCGATGATGTACTTCTGCGTAGTGTTGAGCGCATCGGCTGATGTAAGCGCTTCAGACAAGGCAAAAAAATTGGTTCAGCTAATGGATCTTGATCGATTCGCGATGCTTACTGCCACGGATATTATTTTCTGGACACGTCCAAAGTGGGGAGATCAACAATATATCTCTTTTGTTACTTGTGTTGATTCTTCTGATATGACAAATCTTAGAACGGTTTTAGCATCAATTCTGGACAAGAAATTATCAACACAAGAGCTTGAAGAAATAGGTGGATTTTATCGAAGTAATGTCGGTAGAAAAAAAATTAGGAACGACAGAATTTTGTTATTGAAACAGATGAAATACCCAAGCTCTCTGGAAGAAGAAAAGCTTTCACATCAAGAAATAAAAATTCTTGATGATTTTATTAAAGTCAGTATTGAAAAAAAACATACGTCGGATTATTTTTTCAGTGATTTAAATGATGCTTTAAGAGTTACAGAAGAAACTCGAATTATTGCGGCTAAATGCAAAAAGCCGTGAACCCGCGCCAATAGCGTAAAAGCGAGCAGTCGTACGCGTGAATAACGCAAAACATTCGTACGAATGTGGGCACTAAATACCATCTCTTGAAATGCTGCAATGTTGGCACTGCCTCTTTTTTTCACCCTCGGATCAGTTTTATAAATCTCACCCTTTGGAGCTGCACCATGAACACCAACACCCCTATCATCACGCTCGCCGCTGCAACCAAGGTGTTCGGGGTGCGCAATGGTCAGGCCTGCCATGCGCTGCGTGGTATTAGTTTGAATATTGCACGCGGTGAATACGTTGCCGTGCTCGAAAAATCGGGGAGCAACACTTCCACGTTACTCAACCAGATCGCTGGGCAAGAACGCCCCACATCGGGCGTTTTTCAGGTCGCCGTTACTGAGCTGGCTGACATGTCAGAAACGCGCTGGCTCTTTGGCGGGGTGCTCCAATTTTTTGCCTGCTGCTGCCCACGCTTACCGTTTTTTGCCATGCCGATAAACAAGGAATGACAACTCTTAGCCATTGAACGGCTAACGATTGCGAAAGGCTAGATACGCCGCCAATACCTCTGTTGGGGCTTCACATTGTGGGTAATGTCCAATCCTAGGCAATGCAGTTACATTGGGATTTGGCACCAATTCAACATAGCGCTCGACCATATGCGCGCCAGAAATCGGATCTACTGAACCATTGATGAGTTTGAGCGGTATTTTCGCCGACTGAAGTGCCCCAACCCATCTTGCGCGATGCACTCGACGTTCAACCATGTAGCGGATTAACTTTGGCATGACCTTTAATCCTTCATTGTGCGTCAGTAAGTGCCAAAATGTACTGAGTAGGTCATCGTCAGGTTGGCTGGCGGGACCAAAAATGCGGCGCATATTCTTGGCAAAGCTGGCTTCACGCATAACACGAGTCAAAAGGGGGCCTAAGGGTGACAGCAACAGCTTTTGTGTCAACAAGGGATGATGGGTTTCGGGAAATAAGCCGCCGTTGAGAAGCGCGAGGCTGAGAAGTTTCGGTCTTTCTCCTTGGTCCGACTGACGTGCGAGCAATTCCTGCGCAACTGTATCGCCAAAATCGTGCGCGAGCGCATGGTAATTTGTTACACCATGTTGACGTAAAAAGACTTCAATCAAATCTGCTTGATCGACAACGCTGTACTCATAATCTGTTGGCTTGTCTGACAAACCAAAACCAATCATATCTAAGGTATAAACCCGATAGCGCTGGGTTAGGTCTAACCATAAAGCCTCCCAATCCCAGCTCGCGGTAGGAAAACCATGGATCAACAACAATGGTTCTCCGTCTTGCATGCCTTGTACACGAAAGAAAATACGATAGCCACGATAATCAAAAAAACGGCCTTCGGCTTTCCAGTCGGCCAGCGTAATTCGATGCAAAGTATTCATACGTTCAGAACCTCCTTGGTTTGCCGTTTTCGGCATCAGACAAAATCATATCGGCGGCTTTTTCGGCAATTGCCGTGACGGGTGCATTGGTGTTTCCGCCAATGAGCGTGGGCATAATTGATGCGTCTACCACTCGCACACCGCTTAAGCCGTGCACACGCAGTCGTTCATCAACAACTGCCATCGGGTCGGCGCCCATTTTGCACGTGCCCACAGGGTGATAGTCGGTTTGGGCTTTCGCTCGAATGAACTTCTCTATGTCTTCGTCGTTTTGCACTTCCTCGCCAGGTTGTATCTCAACGCCTCGGTAGGGCGCGAACGCATTTTGCGCAAGTACTTTACGCGCTAGTTTGACACCCTGTATCAGTTTTTTCAGATCACGCGGATCACTTAAATAATTCGGCTGAATCACGGGGTCGTCCATAGGATCGGCACTACGCAAACCAATCCAACCTACACTTTTTGGACGCAAGTCGTAAACCATCAAACTATAGCCATAGTAACGGCGCAGGTTTGAAGTATCAAAGCCCTGATCTTGGTTGATTACAGGTTGAAAATGAAACTCAAGATCTGGCATGGCTTCGCTTGCACTACTGCGCGCAAACCCCGTGACTTCAGCAATATTGCTAGTCAGTGGTCCGGTGCGGTGTGCAAAGTAAGACCAGACCGATTTGATACCGCGCCATGCATAACTTGGATGAAAACTGGTCGCATGGCGCGTGGTTTCGCGCTGGATGATGTTCACATCCAAGTGATCCTGCAAATTTTTCCCAACCCCCGGTAAGTGGTGCACAAGAGTGATTCCATGGGGTGCGAGTTCTTCGGCATCGCCGACGCCGGAGAGCATAAGCAACTGCGGCGAATTGACCGCGCCACCGCACAACAACACTTCTCGTTGCGCATGAATCATCCGCATACCTATCTTGCCGTGCAGTTGCACGCCCCGGCAACGTTTCGCGCCTCCACTTGCTGTTTGATCAAAAACTAGCTTGGTCACCCTAGCTTGCGTCATGATTGATAGATTGCGCCGTCCCAAAGCGGGATTCAAGAACGCGCGAGCGTTGCTGCAGCGCTGTCCGTTAATTTGATTCACGTCACTCCATCCAAAACCATCTTGCGACGCGCCATTGAAGTCGTCATTGCGTAAATGTCCAGCCTGCAGAGCCGCATCCAAACAAACTTGCGATAAATGGTTGGTGTACTTCAAACGCCCCACTGTAAGCTCACCACCGAGGCCGTGGAATTGATTCATCGGTGCGACTTTATAATGTTCGGAACGCTTAAAGTAAGGCAACATATCGGCGTAACTCCAACCTGCATTGCCTAATGCGGCCCAATGATCGTAATCCGCAGCATGGCCGCGAACATAGCAGGTCGTGTTAATCGAACTACTCCCACCCAGTGTCTTACCGCGTGGCCAAAAAATGCGTCGATCGTTCAACTGCGTCTGTGGCTCAGTTCGAAACGCCCAGTTAAGCGTTTTGCTCTTCATGAGTTGAATCACACCAGACGGCATGCGAATCAAAAAAGAACGATCTGGCGGCCCTGCCTCTAGTAGGCAGACGGTGTAACGCCCGCTGTGGGAAAGTCGATTCGCTAACACGCACCCTGCCGAGCCAGCACCGACAATCACATAATCGAATGTCTGGGTCTCAGAGTGCATACGATGGGTCCATCCGGTCAAGTTTTCGCAGCAATGCAGGCCACGCAAGTGCGCCGTTAGCTTCGCGCGTGACCACAGCCGCAGCCGCCTGGATGCCAGCAAGCAAGGCTGGCGCAATAGGAATCAAAGCTGATCCACCTTGCGCCCTCACTTGGATTTCACACGCTCGTTGTAGCACGTACATATACAAAAAAGCATCTGCGATGTTGCCAGCACACGTCAACAAGCCGTGGTTGCGCAGAATCATAAATGAAGACTTGCCTAAGTCCGCCACCAGGCGTGCTTTTTCGTCAGGATTGAGCGCGAGCCCTTCATAGCCATGGTAGGTCAGGTTAGTGAGAGGAAAAAGTGACTGCTGCGAGATGGGCAATAAGCCCTCTTTTTGACTTGCGACGGCCACGCCATCGACGGTGTGCAGGTGAATAACACAATGCGCATCGTCCCGCGCGTCGTGGATAGCACTATGAATGGTGAACCCAGCGGGGTTGATATCAAAAGCGGAGGGCATGACGTGCTTGCCATCAATGTCGACCTTGACCAAACTGGAGGCCGTCACTTCTTCGAACAGCAAGCCATAGGGGTTAATCAGAAAGTGTTTTTCACTTCCTGGCACCCGCGCCGAGATATGGGTAAATACAAGATCATCCCAACCGAAGTGCGCCACCAACCGGTAGCATGCAGCGAGGTCTTGACGCGTTTGCCATTCTTCTGGTGAAACTTGATGTTGAACTGACTCAATAAAAAGCTGCCGAGATGTCACAATGATCTCCCTATTTGATGTACAAATTACCTATTCTGTCGATAAAGTTTTGGTCAGTCTGTCAAAAATGAGCATTTACCAATCATGGAACTGAGTCCCGACGAAGCGAATTTGCTCGCTAGCAATGAATGGTTTGCTAATTTGCCCACGGCCGTTGCCGACACGTTGGTTCAAGCGGGAAGGCGGCGTCACCTCAAGGATGGTGAATTGCTGCACGCGCGTGGCGACCCTGCGCAAGGCTTATATGTGCTGCTTCAAGGTTTTATTCGCATCTGTGGTGCCAGCGAACACGGGCGGGAGGCGACGTTGATTTTTATCGAACCGGGAACTTGGTTTGGCGAAATCGCCCTGATCGACAAACAACCGCGCACCCATGACGCGTGGGCTGTCGGTTCTTGCACTGTCCTCATTGTTCCCAGCGCGACGATTCAACTTCTCCTACAAAATGACCCGCAGGCAAGTTTGTGCTTCGCTGGGCTTATTGCGCGTAAGCTGCGCGCCGCAATGCTTTGGATCGAGGATATGAACTTGTTGCCACTAAACAGCCGACTTGCGCAAAAAATACTCGATTTACACTCGCGCGGCGCTCTCGTCGAAAACGGCGAGCTGATGGTATCGCAGGACGACCTCGCAACGCTCATCGGTGCGTCGCGACAATCGATCAATCGCGAACTCAAGTTGTGGGCTACACAAAACGTGGTTAGTCTCAGTTACGGAAAGTTGCGAATACTTGACGTACACGCATTGCGCGCCCTTGTGTTGGCAGCAAAGTAAATTCAAGCAAGATGATGAAATCGCAGTGGGTCGTTCGAGGCAGAATTACTACCGCTGACGAGTGCACTTTAGGCGCGACGAAGTTTTTTTTGAGTCACTGATCTTGTGGTAATTGCGATGCGAAAAAGCGCCGACATCTTTTTTTATAGGCGTCTTATAACCATATACTGCCTACTTTATGTAATTTTATTGGCTGTTTGCGCTTGTATATAAAGCGAATCGAAACAATACTGGTTGGTGTACAGCAAATGTTGGCATCTTAGCGCTGTTCTTGTCTTCACCCTCGGATCAATTTTTTAAATCTCCCCCTTTGGCGCTGCACCATGAACCCGACCACTATCATCATGCTCGCCGCTGCCACCAAGGTGTTCAGCGTGCGCACCGACTAACGCCACTCGTGCGCCGCTCACAGGTTTGAATCTGCCTAGCGTGTCGCTGGCTGAATCAATACAATCGTGGTTTTGAACGACACATACTTGGAGACTTTCATGATCAAGCCCCTACTTGCCGCCCAGTTTCGAGAGCGCCATCGTCAAGCGAAGCCGCTTGTGCTGCTCAACGTTTGGGATGCGGGTAGCGCTGCCCTGATGCAATCACTCGGCGCCGAAGCGATTGCCACCACTAGCGCTGGTCTCGCATGGAGTTGTGGCTATCGTGATGGCGACCGCCTGCCGATCGATGTGCATGTCGCCGCTGTCCGGCAGATCGAGCAAGTAATTAACCTACCACTGACGGTGGACGCAGAAGGTGGCTATAGTGACGACCCGATAGTGGTCGCCGACAACGTCGCCCGCCTAGTCGATGCTGGCGCTGTCGGTATCAACCTAGAGGATGGCCAAGCAGAACCAGAGTTATTCTGCCGCAAAATTGAAGCTGTGAAAGCGGCAGCACTGCGCATTGGTATCGATCTATTCGTGAATGCCCGCACTGACGTTTACCTGCAGGCGCTTGCGCCAGGAAGGGAACTTGAAGAAACCTTGCGGCGCGCAAAATTGTATGCGGCCGCTGGTGCTGACTGCCTGTTTGTTCCCTACGTTTCTGCGCCCTCGGACATCCACACTCTGGTTACGCAACAAGCCTTGCCGCTGAATGTTATGGCATGCCCCGGCCTACCGAACCTCGCTGAGTTAGAAGCATTGGGTGTACGCCGTCTCAGCGCGGGAAGCAGTATCGCGCAGAAGGCGGTTTATGCTGCCAAGCGCGCTGCTACAGGCTTTTTGACCACTGGCAGCGTTGACGCTCTTTTTACGGACACATCAACTTTTGCGGAAGCGAATCGGACACTGCCTGCACGCAGTTAACATGCAATCCAGTGCCACCCAAAGATTAAATTTAGATCGTGGCCAAACCAGCGCAAATGAAGACGAATGCGCGTTGGATTGGCGCTATTTTATTCATACCCTAATCTGTATTTTTCATTCACGCTTAATAGTTAAGCGCAAAGCCATGTGTTTTTATTAAAAATACGGGAGTATGTGATTTATACAAATTGAAAAGTAGCATGCCAAAATGCCCCCCAAGGTCGTGCATGTGATGGTCAAAGCTGCCCTCGTGATCACGGAATTAAACGGAATTGAACGGAGATGAGGTTGGGGTTGAGTTTGAATTCTTCGGCTAAATGGCGAGAATTTCCCATCCATAAAATTTCATTTTATGGTTGAATTCAGACTTTCGTATTGAGGAAGCTCTGATTAAGCGTAGCGAGCGGCCAAAGTTTGAATCGAGAAGCGCACCTGTACGACTGTACAGCGAGCATCGCAGGTTCAAAATTTGGTCGCGCAGTAACTAAATCAGAGCTTCCTTGACATAAGTTGCAGACGATTACTTCAGCAGGAGCTCGGCTTCTGCATAACCAACATGGAAGGCACACGATGAGACCAGATAGCAGCAACCCACACGACAACAAAGTCAACAAACGTGGCGTGTTGGACTGGATTGAATGGGCTGGCAACAAATTACCCGACCCCTCCATTTTGTTCATGCTTTTGGCGCTGACCATCATCATTTTATCGGCAGTGGGCAGTGCAGCAGGTTGGAGTGTGCAGCCTGTGAAACCGCAGGTCGTCATGGAAAACCAACTTGATGGGCAAGGCAAACCAGTGACCGACGCAAAAGGCCTTGTTGTGCAAGTACCCAAAAAAGATGCCAACGGACAGATTCAAGTCGAACTGGTAAAAAGTGGTGCCCCTTTGGAAGTGAAGAGCTTGCTGACCTCAGACGGGATTTATTGGATGTTTTCATCCATGTTGAGAAACTTTGCGCACATGCCCGCCCTACCGCTTATTTTTGTGGCGATGTTGGGTATTGGGCTAGCAGAAAAATTTGGACTTTTTAGTGCCTTGATGCGTTGGTTAGCCTTTATGACACCGAAAAAGCTGATTACGCCAGCCGTGATATTTCTTGGTGCTAACTCGTCGGTCGCCTCCGACGCCGGATATATTATCTTGCCACCACTGGCTGCAGCCTTGTTTTTAGCGCTCGGCCGCCACCCCGTTGCCGGCCTTGCTGCCGCGTT
>JAIETO010000220.1 GCA_019745005.1 Burkholderiaceae bacterium | reverse complement strand
CTTTTAACTTTGAACAGCGTTTTTATAAAAATCAAGCACTTACATAAATCAGTTACGGTGACTTTTAAATTGAAAAATCACTTAAGTCTGAATTACTCAGGGATTTATTCATTTAATTCTGAATTTGTCGGAAGCGTACTAGATTGATTGAATAGTTCAGTGTGTTCTACGAAACCGACCCAAGTAATGTGACTGATTTGTAAAGGAAAGTCGGTCTTGCATCTTGCGCACTTCATGATAGACTAGTCATGTAACTAGTCATTAAGGAAACTATCATGAATACTTGGCAGGTACAGGATGCGAAAGCACGATTCAGTGAATTACTCGACATGTGCATTAGTGAGGGGCCACAAATGGTTTCGAGACGAGGCACAGAGACGGCAGTACTTGTCCCTATAGCTGAATGGCGGCGACTAGCTAGTTCGGCACGTCCCTCTCTCAAAAGTTTGCTCCTAAACAATGAAGGGTGTACGGATTTATTGTTGCCAAAACGAGGCGCGGCGCGTCGACGCCCGCCTGTTTCACTTTAAGGTGTGCTGTGTATTTATTGGATACTAATATCGTTTCTGAACTTCGCAAAGTAAAGCCACATGGTGCAGTCGTTGCGTGGATTGAAGGCGTTCCTGATGCTGAGATTTTTTTGTGTGCCGTGACGCTGGCTGAAATTCAAAGCGGAATCGAAATAACGCGGGAGCAGGACGGAAGCAAAGCGCAGGAAATCGAGACGTGGCTGGATCAGGTTGCTGCTGCCTATAACGTTTTGCCATTGGGTGGCGAGATATTCCGAGAGTGGGCAAGATTGATGCACCATGCGTCGGACACGGTATATGAAGATGCAATGATCGCAGCTTGTGCACGAGTCCACAAACTAACAGTAGTAACGCGAAATGTCAGCGACTTTAAGCGATTCGACGTCCCAATTCTTAATCCATTTGGCAAAGTTAAGTAAAACGGAAAAATGACAATGATGGCTAAATAGAATTTATTGGGAAAAATGTAAGGGCAAAAAAAAATTTAAAATGAAGCTTGCATAAAGCACTGATTTTTTATACAGTGGTGTCAATTCATCGTTTGACTTAAAAAATCAACAAAAATTTATTGCAACTTTCATTCACCGGAAAAATTATGGACGACAGAAAAATGGATAACAGCTCAGACAAAAGTAAGGCATTAGCTGCCGCCTTGGCGCAAATTGAAAAGCAATTTGGTAAAGGTTCTGTCATGCGTTTGGCGGACGGTGCTGCGGTTGAAGAGGTGCAAGTGGTATCAACCGGCTCGCTGGGTTTGGATATTGCGCTGGGCGTGGGTGGTTTGCCAAGGGGCCGAGTGGTGGAAATTTATGGCCCAGAATCATCAGGCAAAACCACATTGACGCTACAAGTGATTGCTGAGATGCAAAAATTGGGTGGCACCTGTGCGTTTATCGATGCTGAACATGCGTTAGATTCTGGCTATGCGCAAAAACTCGGTGTGAATTTATCTGATTTGTTAATTTCGCAACCCGACACGGGGGAGCAGGCGCTAGAAATCACTGATGCGCTGGTACGTTCCGGTAGTGTTGACTTAGTCGTAATTGATTCGGTTGCGGCGCTGACACCACGGGCGGAGATTGAGGGCGATATGGGTGATTCTTTACCCGGTTTGCAAGCACGTTTGATGTCGCAAGCCTTGCGCAAATTGACTGGTAGTATCAATCGTACGAACACCTTGGTTATTTTCATTAATCAAATTCGCATGAAAATTGGTGTGATGTTTGGCAGCCCAGAAACAACCACGGGCGGTAATGCGTTGAAGTTTTATGCCTCCGTGCGCTTAGATATACGCCGCACTGGTTCGATCAAATCCGGTGATGAAGTGATTGGCAATGAAACGAAAGTCAAAGTCGTGAAAAACAAAGTGGCGCCGCCGTTTAAGGAAGCCCATTTCGACATCCTTTATGGCGCAGGCACTTCGCGTGAAGGTGAAATTCTTGATCTTGGTGCTGACGCAAAGATTATCGAAAAATCTGGTTCTTGGTATAGCTATAACGGAGAACGTATCGGCCAAGGTAAAGATAATGCACGCACTTATTTGATTGAGCGCCCTGAACTTGCACATGAAATTGAAAATAAAGTACGAACGCAGTTAGGCGTGCCTTTGTTGCCACCTTTAGTGGCAGCATAAGGCGACTTGTTCGCGTTGTTCTGCTCGGCCAACTGCTAATGTTGGATGCCATCGAAAAAAAAGCCGGTGACGATGATTTGTTTGCCGGCATTTTTTTTGGTGACTTTATTTTGAGCGATTTGATGAATCGTGCCTTAACCGGCGAGTGCGTCTTACTCCAAAATGATGTGTGTTTAATTTCTACATCCTGAAGGACGTGTTTGTTTTCACTTGGTGAAAGTAACTTCAACCGTATTTATGTTAAAGCCCAAGATTAGTTTGAAAGCGCGTGCGTTTCGGTACCTCTCGATGCGCGAACACAGTCGTTCGGAATTGAGTCAGAAGTTGTCACGCTTTGTTGAGGCCAGCGACGATCTTGTTGGCTTGCTTGATTTTTTGGAGAGCGCGCAATTTCTTTCTGCCGAGCGCTTTTCTGAGTCTTTGGTCAATCGCAAGCAAGCGCGATTCGGCAATCAACGGATTTTGGCGGAACTGAAAAACCATCGTATCGATCCGAATCAATATGAACACCTTCAGAGTGCCTTGGTATGCTCCGAAGCCGCTCGCGCTACCGCCGTGTTGCAGCGAAAATTTCAGCAAGCCCCCACCGAGCAACACGAACGCGCTAAACAAATGCGTTTTCTATTACAGCGTGGCTTTTCTTCTGACGCAGTGCGAGTCGCTATGCGCGACGCTTACAGCGAAGATACTCAATATGACCAAGTTGTCGAGAGAGAGTCGCTGACTGAGAGTGAGTTTGCATCTCGCTAAAATCTCAATGCGTGCTTGAGCTGTGCTAAACTCCTGTGGTTTTTTGCAGTGCCGCAGGAGCGGCTGCCATCGTAGAAACTGCGGTCGCAACACGCAAATGTGGCTTTTTTATACATTACTGGATCGACGACTAGCTTCCCCAGCATGAATAAGAGCCGAATCGCTTCCTTAGAATAAGCGGGCTCCCAATGATGCTGCTGAGGCATAATCAGAATCCTCAAAGAATAGCGACAAATCGCCATCATGGCTCTCCCCCCATCGACCATTCAAAGAAAATTGAAGCACACACGCACCATCAGCATTGATGCTTACGCGCGGGATGATGGTTTGTGGGACATTGACGCCCGAATCAACGACGTTAAAACGCGGGACTTTGCCTTGGCGTCTGGCGTGCGGGCAAGCGGTGTCCCGATTCACGACCTCAGCCTTCGCTTGACGGTCGATCAGGCAATGACTATCCATCAAGTTGAAGCAGTGTCTGATGCTGTTCCGTATCAAGACTACTGTAACGTGATCACACCGGACTATAAAAAATTGGTTGGGCTAAACCTGATGCGCCAATTTCGCTCAAATGTCAAAGAACGTGTGGGTGGCAACTTGGGTTGCACTCATCTGACTGAGTTGGCGCAAATTCTCCCGACGGCCGTTTTACAAGCATTTGCAGGCGAAATCTTGGATACGCGCGACGGCGCTGGCGATACGAATGCTGCGGCCGATGCTACTAACGAGATGCCGTTTCAATTGAATCGTTGTCATGCACTGCGGCTAAATGCGCCCGCAGTGTTGAAGTTTTATCCAAGGTGGGCGCAAGCTGCGCAGATCGGAAGCTAAGTTTTAGGTAGCATCACTTAGATTTTTTTTGATTGTTGTGGGTCGCTTGCTTGACCAATACCTAATTTGATTTATTTTTTGACCAGCACGTTTATTTAACTTACACCTCAGCGTTTGAAGGGAAGTCGTATGAAGATCCATGAGTATCAAGGCAAAGAAGTTTTACGTAAATTTGGCGTGACAGTGCCACGTGGCATACCTTGTATGTCGGTTGACGAGGCAGTGAAAGCTGCTGAGACTTTAGGTGGCCCAGTATGGGTCGTAAAAGCGCAAATTCACGCTGGTGGTCGCGGAAAGGGCGGCGGTGTAAAAGTTGCTAAATCCTTGGAACAAGTACGTGAATATGCCAACGCTATCTTGGGTATGCAGTTGGTCACCCATCAGACTAGCCCTGAAGGGCAAAAGGTTCGTCGCTTGCTGATCGAAGAAGGCGCCGATATTAAGAAGGAACTGTACGTCAGTATGGTGACGGATCGCATTAGCCAACGCGTCGTTTTGATGGCATCGTCTGAAGGTGGAATGGATATCGAAGAAGTTGCAGCGCATCATCCGGAGCTTTTACATACTGTTGCGATTGATCCTACGGCGGGTTTGCAAGATGCAGAAGCTGACGATATTTCGCGCAAAATTGGCGTGCCTGAAGGTTCAATTGTTGACGCACGTACGCAACTTCAAGGTTTGTACAAAGCCTTCATGGAAACTGATTGTTCCTTGGCCGAGATTAATCCATTAATTTTGACTGGCTCTGGCAAAGTGATTGCGCTCGATGCGAAATTCAATTTCGATTCAAATGCCTTGTTCCGTCAGCCAGAAATCGTAGCATTCCGCGATTTGGACGAAGAAGATCCAGCAGAAATTGAAGCGTCGAAATTTGACCTCGCTTACATCTCCCTTGATGGCAATATTGGTTGTTTAGTCAATGGTGCAGGCTTGGCGATGGCAACCATGGATACAATTAAATTGTTCGGTGGCGAACCAGCCAACTTCCTCGATGTGGGCGGTGGTGCGACAGCAGAAAAAGTCACAGAAGCCTTTAAAATCATGCTGAAAAACCCAGGCTTGAAGGCGATCTTGGTCAATATCTTTGGCGGCATCATGCGTTGCGACGTGATTGCAGAGGGTGTTATTACTGCGTCTAAAGCAGTGTCTCTGAAGGTGCCTTTGGTCGTGCGCATGAAAGGTACGAACGAAGATATCGGCAAGAAGATGTTGGCAGATTCCGGTTTGCCAATTATCTCTGCAGACACCATGGAAGAGGCGGCGCAAAAGGTTGTCGCCGCTGCGCAAGCTCACTCAGCACAATAAGTGCCTAAGCACATTTAGCACAAGGAATTAATATGTCGATCTTAATCAATAAAGACACGAAAGTGATCACCCAAGGCATCACAGGCAAAACGGGGCAATTTCATACTCGTATGTGCCGCGACTATGCAAATGGAAAAAATTGTTTCGTCGCTGGTGTGAATCCGAAAAAAGCAGGTGAAGATTTTGAAGGTATCCCAATTTTCGCCAACGTCAGTGAAGCAAAAGCCGCGACAGGCGCAACTGTTTCTGTTATTTATGTTCCCCCCGCGGGCGCTGCAGCCGCGATCTGGGAAGCCGTTGAAGCTGATCTGGATTTGGCGATTTGCATCACCGAAGGCATTCCCGTGCGTGACATGATGATGCTGAAAGATCGCATGGCAAAAGCGGGAAGCAAAACCAAATTGTTAGGACCTAATTGCCCGGGCTTAATTACACCCGATGAAATCAAAATTGGCATTATGCCCGGTCATATTCATCGCAAAGGACGCATTGGCGTGGTGTCGCGCTCAGGCACGCTCACCTATGAAGCGGTTGGTCAATTGACCGCGCTTGGTCTTGGCCAATCTTCTGCAGTTGGTATCGGCGGCGATCCTATCAATGGCTTAAAGCATATCGATATCATGAAGCTGTTTAATGATGATCCAGATACGGACGCTGTCATTATGATTGGTGAAATCGGTGGTCCCGACGAGGCTAACGCTTCTTACTGGGTGCGCGATAACATGAAAAAACCCGTAGTTGGTTTTATCGCGGGTGTAACTGCTCCACCAGGAAAACGCATGGGTCACGCAGGCGCATTAATCTCTGGCGGCGCTGATACGGCACAGGCAAAACTGGATATTATGGAAGAGTGCGGTATCAAAGCGACTAAAAATCCATCGGAAATGGCGCGTTTGTTGAAGGCAATGTTGTAAGCCGAATCAAGGTATCGCGATGAACGGGGAGCGAATGCTCCCCTTTTTATTTTTAGCGAAATTTTTCACGTGGGAGAGACCTCTGCACAACTTACTGCGCGGCCGAATTTTGCCTCTGCGATGCTCGCTGTACAGTCGTACAGGTCCGCTTCTCGAAACAAACTTCGGCCGCTCGCTACAGTTGTGCAGAGGTCTCGGGAAGTAACTCCATTTTGAAATCAATTGGGTCTAGACGACAAGCCGTGAACATTGCTGTGGTAGGACAAGGCGAAGGCAAAATCGACACGATTAACTTGGAAATGGAGTACGGCAATCGCTGCTTAAAATGAAAGCAAATCATCTAAATCAGACAAAATAGGGCGGAAAAAGGCGAAAAGTGTCTTCTGTTCGATAGAAATCGACATCAATTGCATTCTGATACGAAACAATTTAACGACTTAATGATAAGCTCTTCGCTTATCTCCAAGCGCTCGTATATAGGGTAAAGAGTCGCAAGTCTGGTTTATTGGCATCACTGATCATTCAACCCCAACGCACTAACATTAAATTGATAAGAACTCTGAGCCTGTCCGCTTTCGCTTTGGTAACTTTACATTGATCAAATCGCTTTTATTACCCATGTCATTTCAAACTGAACTCGAATTTGCTAGCTTAAGCCACACAGGCCAAGTCAGAGCGCATAACGAAGACGCGGTGGAAGTGCGGGCTGACTCAGGCATCGCGATTTTGGCGGATGGTATGGGTGGCTACAATGCGGGCGAAGTCGCCAGTCGCATGTGTGTGGAAATCGTTAGCCAGTATCTACAACAAAAGCAACAAGCTGCATGGAATAGTATTTTGCCGCGTGGTACGTCAGCAGCCGCACGTTGGATTAACGATGCGGTGACGCTAGCCAATACGCGGGTTTTAGAGGCTGCAAACCAACATGTTGAATATGTTGGTATGGGCACCACGGTGGTTGTGGCACTGTTTCATCAAGATAAAATGTTGATAGGTCACGTAGGTGACTCCCGCGCGTACCGACTGCGCGGCGCAGAAATGATACAAATCACGCATGATCACTCTGTCCTGCAAGCACAAATTGACGCTGGCTTAATCAGCAAAGAAAATGCGCAGTTCTCGCCAATAAAAAATCTGATCACTCGTGCCGTCGGCGCTCAATCTGATATTGAGATCGAAGTACACGACCATCATGTGGAAGTAGGAGATATTTTCCTCCTTTGCTCCGATGGCTTAAGCGATATGGTGGGCGCAAAAGAATTGGAACAAATTTTGCTCAGCCACGCTAGCCAACTTCAACAAGGCTGCCAAGCCTTAGTCGATGTCGCAAATAAACATGGTGGAAGAGATAATATTTCCGTTGTTTTGGTCAAAGTTCATTCAATCCAACAACGCAGCTTGATGGGACAAATATTCTCAACTTAATGCGCGTTGGTCTTTCCACATTCGCTGCGAAGTAACTTAATAAGAAAGTTGATAATGACGAAGTTAGTCGTCACCTTAAATGGCTTAGTACATCAAGAGTTTGTTTTAACCAAATCACGCGTCAATATTGGTCGGCGCAGTACCAATGATTTGGCCTTGGACCACATCACGGTAAGCGGACAACACGCCGCTATTGACACCACCCTCAATGGCGCCTTCGTGCTGGATTTGGGTAGCACCAATGGCACCAAAGTAAACGGCCAGCCAATCAAGAAGCATTTGCTGCAAGCAAACGACACCATCGAAGTGGGTAAATACAAAATCAAGTTTGTGGTGGAAACAAGTGCGCCCATTGCAAGCACCGATGATCCAAACGCCACCCAAGTTATCGATGCAGTGCAAGTTACTAAAACCTTACCACAAGCAAAGATCAAAGTATTAAACGGCAATAATGCGGGTCGTGAAATGGTGCTGACAAAGCAAGTCAGCAATATGGGTAACCCCGCAGTGCTGGTGATCTCCATCATTCGCGAAAAGGACGGTTATTTCATTAAATTCGTCGAAGGCGTATCTGCTTACCGCATTAACGAAACGGCCATGGATAAACAAGCGCATTTATTGAA
>JAIETO010000261.1 GCA_019745005.1 Burkholderiaceae bacterium | reverse complement strand
AAATCAAATGCCAATTCGGCAGTTTGATGTGCGGGCGAAATGGTATGAAACCCAACGGTTCCCATTAAGCGTCCATCGAGCCGTCGTGCAAAAGCGAAACGGATGGGTGCAGCCACGTCGCCGCTGTTGTAAAGTTGAATTAATTTGACGAGGTCGTCTTTTGATTTTAATACCCAACTTGTATGTTCAATGACGTGCGCTTGCGCTAAGTAGTCGTACCAAGCCTCAGCATCACTCGCCACAATAGGGCGAAGGTAATACTCGGGATGATGAAGTTCTGGTACTTGCGGCATAAAAGATTGCAATCTGGATTGAATGAAAACATTGTACTTCCAGTTTTACGGCGGCTCCATTTCTAACGCGCAGGCTCTTTTTGCTTGTAAAACGAGATGCACAGCGTTGTTAGGGAACTCTAATGAAGTGATTACGCGAGCAATTTTTGAAAGAGGAATCCATGTCAACGCTTAACAAATTCGCACCAATAAAAGACGCAGAACCCCGCCAAATTTTGATTATTCACGGCTGGAGCGACACTTCAAAATCTTTTCGTGCTCTTGCAAACTTCTTAGGCGCGCAGGGCTATGCGGTGCGTGAACTGTGGTTGGGCGATTACATTTCTTTAGACGACGATGTGCGCGTCGCCGACGTCGCAAAACGTATGGGCGAGGTAATCGATCATTTGCAACTCACAGGCGAGTTAAAAGCGCATTTTGATGTGATCGTGCACAGCACTGGCGGCTTGGTGGCGCGCGCATGGTTGACGAGTACTTATGCGCAGCGCGCGCATGCCTGCCCGATGAAACGATTAATCATGTTGGCACCTGCGAATCACGGTTCGAAATTAGCCGCCATGGGGAAGAGCTTTTTGGGCCGCGTTGTGAAGGGCTATAACAATTGGTTTCATACGGGGCAGGCGATTCTCAACGATTTAGAACTGGCATCCGATTACCAATGGGAACTGGCGCAGCGTGATTTGTTGGTCGGTCCAAAATCAACAGATAGCGCTGCGCCATCACAATATTATTCTGAAGCCGGCGTGTGGCCTTTTGTGATTACGGGCACGCATAGTTACACCAATTTTTTGCGCCAAATTGTGAATGAAAATGGCGCAGACGGGACGGTCAGGGCGTGCGCCGCCAATTTGCAAGCGCAGGGTATGACCATCGATTTTCGAGAGAACGAGCCGACCAAAGCCATGACAATATGGCCTAGTCGCTTGCAAGCGGCGGTGCCGTTTGCGGTTTTGTCGACACGTACGCACGGCTCAATTATTGACCCCGATCGTGCCGAAGCCCAACATCAAGAAGACATTGCCGAGACTGAAGAAGAAAAAACACAACTCGGTGAACTCATTTTGCAAGCGCTCGCTTGTCCGAGCTTTGACGAATATCAGCGCATTGGGGAAGCCTGGCAAGTAATTACCGAGGAAACGGCGCAGCGGGCGCAGGCACCTCAAACGTCAAGTGATGAAAGCAGCATGTTCCATCAATATTTTCAAATCAATAGTGCAGTCATTGATGACCAAGGCAAAGCGGTGCAGGATTATTTTCTTGAATTTTTTGCCGAGACGAATCAGCGCAACACCGAGTCCAATGTGTATATGCACGGCAGCGTGATGGAAACGGTAAAGACGAATTCGCTCGATACCAGCCTACGTAACATGTATTTTGACTATACCGACTTGATGAGCAACTATTACAAAGATTTGCCCAAAAATACGCCCGCCGTATTGAACCTCTCGATTTCTGCGGCTTCGCCCGGGGCGAATATCAATTATTTTGTGCGCGAAAAAGTAGGTGCAGAAATGCACGTACCCTTACATTTCCGTGATGCCACTGCCGCGTGTTGGTTGCAGAAAAATACGACACATTACATTCACATCATTATTCCGCGTATTCCAAATAAAGATGTTTTTAAACTGGCACGCGCGCAAAGCTAAGTCACGTTAAGGTGCTGACTGTCGTTCCTTCGTTTACATGACGGAATTCACGCTCGCTGCCTGACTCTCTGGCACCACGAAACTACTCAAGGCAAGGCAACTTACTTGATTACGTCCTTTGTGTTTGGCGTCGTATAAGGCCGTATCTGCGGCGAGGATTAATGAGCGCTCGTTGCCGCCGCTATTTTGATCAAAAGTGGAAACACCGATACTGATGCTGAGTTGAGAGCCGATTTTTGACTTGATGTGCGGGATCGCTAGATTCCATATAGCACGTCGGAGCTTCTCTGCGAATTGCAAGGCATTGTCACTGGACATGTTCGGCAACATCAAAATAAATTCTTCGCCACCATAACGCGCAACCACATCAGAGGAGCGTGTCAAGATATTCCTAAGCGTGGTGGCAACCGTATTTAAGGTTTTGTCGCCCGCTAAGTGACCGTAATAATCGTTGTAGTCTTTGAAGTAATCAATGTCGACCATGAAAATGGTGATAGGCAATTTCTGCCGTACCGCTTGTCCCATCGCCATTTTGTAATGTTCGTCAAAAAAGCGTCGGTTATACAAACCGGTTAGGCTGTCGGTCGTGGCTTCCTTGCGCAAAACTTCTGAGTGCGAACGTAGCATTTTTTCGCGCTTAATCGAATTGCTGGAATCAGAAATTTGGATCAGGCAATAACGTTGTAAATCGTCACCGCTTAAGGAAGTAATCGTAACCGACTGGTGCATGCGATTTTCTTCCATGCGCGCGTCGGTAATTTGAAACAGGGCTAAGGGTGAGCGATGCAAAGCATTCGAGAGCACGACGGGCAAGCCATACTGCAAAGTATTGCGCACGGCCGCAAGCAATGCAGGGCTGGGCGGTTCAATGAAGACTTCGTTGAGTGGCTTTCCTAACGCTTTTTCCATAGGAATATCGCTATGGCGCGCAACCCATTCGTTCCATAACAGCACTTTCTGATCGCGGTCCACCAAAATAAGGCCAACATTGATGGCGTTGATGATGCTTTCAAAATTCAGGCTCGTCGAGCTTATCGCAGGCATCAAATGTCTCCTAGAAAACGTTCAATGTGGGCAATCAAATTCTTTAATGAGGCCGAACTCAATAAGAAAATGAGCTGGCCTTCTGAGTGACGGCTTTCTATGGTCAGGTCGATATGCAAGACTAAAATAAAGGGCATGTCGGCGTCGTTGCTGATCGCGTCAAAAATCTCGGCACTGCTAGCAATGCGATAAGTCGGTAATGAACTATCTAAGGATATTTTGAGCATGTCGGCCATGGAGGAGAGGCAGGCATTCAGAATGATGTTACCCAATTCACACATCGCCTCTTGCTCAAATTCGGCTAATTCTTCAATGCTGATCTGCGAGCCCATCATGTCTCGCACAATTTCTAAAGCGTGCTCTTCTGTGAAAAGCAACATCGCATTGGCTTCAAACGGACCAGAAAATTTTTGGCTGACCGCACCAAAACGTTCGCTAGAAAGGCTCATCACGCTGATGTCGGTTTCCGAGGTTTTTTTCAGTTCGACTTTTGGCACAGAAAGTTTCACCACGTCATTGACGATTTCGCTCAGGCTGGCCGCCGCGCGCCCCGCACCCACATTGAATACTTCGCTCAAAGCATCTAGGTGAAGCTCGGTCAGTTTGTGCATTGTGTTTCCTGTTTTTATTTTTAGGTGCCGGTGAAGTAATGCAAGGCTTGTGCGATGGACTTGTCTGTGACGGGCTTGGCCACAAAAATTGCCCCTATTGCGTTGGAGCGATTTTGAAAGCTTTCTTGGATATTGGCGGAAAAAACCACGATTTTCATGCTTGGATGGCGTTGCAACATGAGTTCTGCCGCATCTGTCCCCAACATGCCTGGCATGTTGATATCCATCGTGCAGAAATCTGGCACGTGTTCTTCGACGGCTTTAATCGCGTCTTCGCCGTTGGCGGCTTCGGTAATTTGCCAATCGGGGTGTTGCGCCAACACATGTGCACGAATCACCATGCGAGAGACTTTGCTATCGTCAACGATCAGTAAGGTTTTTGTTACGTTGCTCATTGTTGTACCTAAGGTGTTGGATATACCAGATTGGGGTGCCAAAGCCAGCCAGATTGTGCTTTCAAGATGTCGGCTCGCGTACTATTTTGGACATTCTAACTCAGACAAAAACAGCTAACAGGCGACGTTGTTTCGAACCCATGCAGTTAACAATTGTTTGCATTATCGAATCGCACGTTTGATAAGCGTTATTGGATCAATTTCTCTTCCCGCAAGCGTCGCCAGAGGGTAGTGCGACTTATACCCAAATGTGCCGCAACTTGTGTGCGGTTGTACTCGTAATGCTGCATTAGTTCATGTAATGTTGGCGAGCTTGGGCTTAGACCTTGAATACGTTGTTCCTTGTCTAGTGAATGAAATTCTTCTCTGTTGCCTTGCGTTGTTTGGGCACCGGTCTTTTCAGGCGCTTCCAGCACAATTTCAGGTGCGAATTTAGCGATGAATTGCGGGCTCAATGCTTGTAAAGGTTGCGCAGACATAAATACGGCAAGCCTATCCATCACATTGCGCAGTTCGCGAATATTGCCGCGCCATTGGTAAGTCTGCAATAGTTCACGGCAAGCCGACATCTCCGCATGCAGATTGGCGTGGGAACGAGCGCCCACTTGCGCCAGCGCTTGTTTAAGAAACCATTCAGCGAGTGGCAAAATGTCCTCTTGCCGCTCTCGAAGCGCAGGGCAATGCAAGCGCAGCACAGCGAGGCGGTAAAACAAATCAGGGCGAAATTTTCCTTGCAAGCTGGCTTGATACAAATCGCAATGGCTGGCGCAGATGACGCGTACATCGACAGGAATAGGGCGCACGCCGCCCACTCTGACAATTTCTCGCTCTTCTAATACGCGCAATAATTTGCTTTGCAGTTGTAGCGGCATTTCGCCAATTTCATCTAAAAATAAAGTGCCTCGGTGCGCCGCTTCAAATAAACCCGCATGACCACCGCGGCGCGATCCTGTGAATGCGCCTTCTTCGTAGCCGAATAATTCTGACTCTAGTAATGATTCGGCAATCGCCCCGCAATTGATGGCGACAAAGGCATGGCGATGTCGTGCGCTTTGCTTGTGTATCGATTGAGCGACCAACTCTTTGCCCGTACCGGTTTCACCACTTAGCATGACGGTGGCGTTAGTGCGCCCGAAGAGCTGCACCGACTCGCGCAGATGTTGCATGGCAATTGAGTCGCCGCGCAAATCGCCAATATTGTGCCGCGATTGCGCTTGTTCGATGGGCGCACGTTGTCGTCCACGGGCGCCTTCTAAGCGCGTGAGGCGCGCTATTTCTAAGGCGTCGTCAAAGGCCTTGCGTATCGTGGTGGCCGAGTAAAGAAAGATGCCGGTCAAGCCTAATTCTTCGGCCAAATCTGTCACCAAGCCCGTGCCGACAATAGCCCGAATGCCCGACGCTTTGAGCTCGTTAATTTGCGCCTTCGCATCTTCTTCTGTCACGTACGTCCGTTGCTCAACGGGGAAACCAAAAGTCGACTTGAATTCAGCCAGTTCGGGCATGGTTTCTTGGTAGGTAATGATGCCGATGGCCGGGCTCACCTTACGCGCGCGGGCTAAGGCTTGCATCACATCAAAACCACTGGCCTTGGCGATGATGACGGGCACGGGTAGGCGATTTTTTAAGTACGCGCCGTTCGAGCCCGCAGCAATCACGGCGTCGCAGCGCTCCGTTTTGAGCCGTTCGCGCAAGACCTGCGCTGCCTCTTCAAAGCCGAGATGAATCGGTTCGATAGTGGCGCTGGCATCGTACTCAACCATGATGTCGCGAAACAAATCGAACAGACGTGAAATCGATACGGTCCAAATCACCGGCTTATCGGTGGCGTCTGGATGCGAGGAGAGGTTGGGCGGGTTGAATGCCATGGGAGGGTTTCAGCTTTTTTAAAAAACCAGTTTCTTCAATATTAAACGTTTTGTTTCAAATTGAAACGAATTTATTGAAACGTTTTGTTTAAAACTAAAAATGTTTTTCCATAGTTAACTGGCTTATGTGCTTAAGTATTTGATTTAATTAATATTTATACTTTGTATCACCAAACGAACCTATGCTGGCACACTGATTGCAATACAGTATTCGTCAAGCTGCGATGGAACAGCTTGTTTCGTGTCCTCGGTAGTGCATGCCTGTTTTATTTACTACGAAAGTGCTTATGAGCCAACTCTCTCCTGGCGCGGCGTTTCGCCAAGCTGTTCAAGAAGAATCCCCTTTGCAAGTGGTCGGCGCTATCAATGCCAATCACGCCTTGTTAGCCAAGCGTGCCGGTTTTCGCGCGATTTATTTGTCGGGTGGCGGGGTCGCCGCTGGGTCTTTGGGCTTGCCTGATTTGGGTATTTCCAACCTCGACGATGTCTTGACCGATGTGCGTCGCATTACGGATGTCTGCGATTTGCCGCTGTTAGTGGATGTGGATACGGGCTTTGGCGCTTCTGCTTTTAACGTGGCGCGCACGGTGAAATCAATGATTAAGTTTGGCGCTGCTGCCATGCATATTGAAGATCAAGTTGGGGCAAAGCGCTGTGGCCATCGTCCTGGCAAGGAAATTGTCAGCAAGATCGAAATGGTTGATCGCATTAAAGCAGCGGTAGATGCGCGCACCGATGAGAGTTTCGTCATTATGGCGCGCACCGATGCCTTAGCCGTCGAAGGATTAGACGCCGCCATTGAACGTGCGCAGGCTTGTGTGGAAGCGGGTGCGGATATGATTTTCCCCGAAGCGATGACCGAGTTATCCATGTACAAGCAGTTTGCGAAGGCAGTCAAAGTGCCCATTCTTGCCAACATCACAGAGTTTGGCTCCACCCCCTTATTCACCGTAGAAGAGTTAAAGACTGCAGATGTCGGCTTAGTTTTGTACCCCTTGTCTGCGTTCCGCGCCATGAACAAAGCGGCGGAAAACGTGTACGGAGCGATTCGGCGTGATGGCACGCAAAAGGCGGTACTCGACACCATGCAAACGCGCATGGAGCTTTACGAGCGTATCAATTACCACGATTTCGAGCAAAAGTTGGATGCGCTGTTTGAGCAAAAGAAAGCCCAATAAGGTCGATGTGGGGAGTGGTGTTTGTGGGCAATGATGTTTTCTTAAAACGCCTTCGTAAATAACATACTCCCTACTTTTTATAAAAAATTATATTGTTTGCGCTTTTGTTTAGGGCGTAATCAAAAAATACTAATGTGTGTATATTAAATATTGTCGTCTTTTAGGAGAACATCATGAGTGAAGCAGTTCCATTCAAAGCAAAAAAATCAGTCGCCTTGTCGGGCGTTACGGCGGGCAATACGGCGCTCTGCACGGTAGGAAAAACCGGCAATGATTTGCACTATCGCGGTTACGATATTTTGGACGTGGCTGATAGCTGCGAATTTGAAGAAATCGCGCATTTACTGGTGCACGGTAAGCTGCCGAATGCGGCTGAATTAAGTGCTTACAAAACCAAATTGAAATCCTTGCGTGGGATTCCAGCCAGCGTGCGCGGCGTGTTGGAATTACTGCCTGCCGCCTCGCACCCCATGGACGTGATGCGCACTGGCGTGTCGGCTTTGGGTTGCGCGCTGCCGGAAAAAGACGACCACAATGCGCCCGGCGCACGCGATATTGCTGACCGTTTGATGGCGTCTTTCGGCTCGATGCTGCTGTATTGGTATCACTTCAGCCACAACGGCAAACGTATTGAAGTTGAGACGGATGATGATTCGATTGGCGGACATTTTCTCCACCTACTGCACGGCGAAGCGCCGAAAGCGTCATGGGTCAAAGCCATGCACACCTCCTTGATTTTGTATGCGGAACATGAGTTCAACGCCTCCACCTTCGCAGGGCGGGTGATTGCCGGCACCGGCTCGGATATGCACTCCGCCATCACGGGTGCCATCGGTGCCTTGCGTGGCCCGAAACATGGTGGCGCAAACGAAGCGGCGTTTGAGATTCAAAAACGCTATGACAATGCCGATGAAGCGGAAGCAGATATTCGTCGCCGCGTTGACAACAAAGAAGTCGTGATCGGCTTCGGCCATCCGGTGTACACCATTTCTGATCCACGCAATAAAGTCATTAAACAAGTCGCGCATTCCTTATCCGTAGAGGCAGGTTCG
>JAIETO010000039.1 GCA_019745005.1 Burkholderiaceae bacterium | reverse complement strand
ATCACCCTCTTTACGCGCGGGTACGCGTTGAGAATGCTGCACCTCAAAACCAACTTCATTAGCCATGCGAGTGATGTAGTCAGCGTGATGCGCATAGCGCGACGATTGTTGCAGAAGGTAGTCTTGCGCGGCGCTATTTTCGGTCGAAAAGCAAAACATGCCGCGAGTGACCAAGGCGTTTGCCACCGCTTGCATGGTAGCACTTAAGTCGCCGATATAGACCAACACGTCCGCCGCGATTATCGCGTCAAACTCAGATCGCAAAGGTGAAAGATAACTAACCAACTCAGCGCAAATTAAGGCATCGTACACATGGAGTTCGCCTGCTTTAGCTAGCATATTTGGGGACAAGTCCACACCGACCAAATGGCTGGCATAAGGCTTCAAATAGGGCGCACACAAGCCCGTGCCGCAACCCACGTCTACTATGCGAATTTTTTCAGATAGATGATGGTTATGCTGCGCAAAAGCAGCCGTTATCTGTTGCGGCACCGTGTAGGAGAGGTTCTCCGTCAAATGCTGATCGAAATGATCTGCATAGTGATCGAAAAGCTCAGTCACATACGTCGCTGGTGCACTGACGGGTGGCGTTGCCGCACCGAGCGCTGCTAAAACGAATTGAATTTGCTCAACTTCGGCACCGCAAGCTAACGCCGTTTCATAAGCGGCAATCGCCTCCATACCACGCGCTAACTGACGCAAGGTATTTCCTCGATACTGATGCGCTTTAGCGTAGCGTGCTTGCAAGGCAATTGCGTGGTCAAAACTAGCCAGCGCCGAAGAAAAATCACCTAGTCGAAAGTAGGCAATGCCCTGATTGCACCACGCCTCGGGGAATGCTGGTCTGAGCGCCAAGGCGCGCTGCAAACTCGATAAGGCATCGGCATATTGGTGTAAGCTCAGCAGGGCCGCGCCGCGTGCGCAGTGTGCTTCGGCATAATCAGCACGCAGACGCAGCGCGCTTTCAACTTCTTGTAAAGCGCTTTTAGGATTTTCTTGAAGTTGAAAAACGATGCCTCGGTTTAACAGCGTTTGCGCATCGTTCGGCTGCAGTTTAAGTGCTTCGGCATAGCTTGCCAGTGCCTCGTCGAGTGCACCGATTGCCTTTAAAGTGTTGCCGCGATTCGTCCATGCTAAGGCATAATCAGGGCGCAACTGCAAAGCAAGGTCATAGTGGCGCAACGCGTTCTGGTGCTGTGCCAAGTCTGCGTAGGCGCTAGCTAAATTGCAATGCGCGCTAGGTTGCAACGCATCGACCTGCAACGCTTGCTCTATGTACAAAATGGCTTTCTGCGGGTTACCCATTTGTTTTGCCAACACGCCCAACAGATGCAAAGCATCAAATTGTTCAGGGTGGCTTGCCAAAACTTCTTCGTACAAATATTCGGCTTGTGCAAATTCGCCAAGCTGGTGATGACGTACTGCGCGTTGTAGTTGGTCTGTTAAAAGCATGTCGCTGTGATAATTCTTTGAGACATATTTAGTAATTGACGTAAAAAAAGATTCTGTGTGTTACGAACTTTTGTTTGTGGCAAACCATTTTTTTCGGCACTTCGTGCTCTCGCTTGAATATTCGTGTGCATCGCTTAGTGGAAACGCGCCATTTTTTTGAGATTCGGGCTGGCAAAGCACGCAGTCACAAATCTAAACCCATTCATGTCTAACCAATTATGCAGCCAATTCCTGGCTTCGTTACATTGGAGAATGACATGCGTTCAAACTTATTAACTTCCTTTCTTACTCATCATCGTGCAGCGAAGGCGGTCGTTGCGGGTGTCTCGCTTTTTTCAGCACTCAGCAGTGCGCCTGCTGGGGCGGTGGATTTTGTCGCGTCTAGTGATGCTGCGATACCCGTGGTGGCTATTGTGCGAGTACCTAAACCTTGGTATGCGACCACAGCCTTGGTGACCAAAAAAATGCAGGACACTATTCCTGAGTATGCGGACTTGCCTGGTTTGATTTTCAAAGCGTATTCTTTTGAGCGGCAATCTGCTGATTATGGTGGTGTCTATTTATGGTCTGATCGGCAACATGCTGAGGCGTGGTTCAATGCAGCTTGGTACGAGCGGGTGCAACGCAGACAAGGGCAGTCGAGTATCGCCGGTCAGTTTGATGCGCCGATGGCATGGTTTGATTCATTGTGGCCGGCCCAAGCGCCCGCCGAGAAAGTTCGGGTTGAGATGGTGCGGATTTTTGATGCACCTGTGGTGATTGATAATACGCCAAACGGTGTTGCGAACGATAATGCCAGCGGGACGATGACTGCCTTGGTTGAGATTGCGCTGCCTAGTGGCATTAGTCGGGAGAATCTTGTGTCGAAGTTCGTGGATGCTGCGCCAAGTTACAAGGCGGTTCCTGGCTTGTTGCGCAAATATTTCATCATCTCCGAAACAGGCACATTTGGTGGTATCTATCTTTGGAAAGACGAGGCAAGTGCACAAGCTTGGTTTACACAAAGTTGGAAAGATCGTGTGCTTAAGACCTATGGAAAACCTGCCAGCGTGGAATGGTTTGATACGCCGATACTTTTGTCGAGCACTAACCCCAAAAACAATCTCCACACTATCGCTAACGCAATGACAAAATGAAGCTGCAATTTTGTGACTTTACGTCTCGGAGGTTGTGATGAAAATAGCAGAACCGTCGCCACAACATATCGCAGGGGCATTGCGTGGTGAGCTTATCGCCATTGATGGATTGATCACTAGCATACAGCCTGGCATTTACAACTTGGCGGTACGCATGTTGGGCAACCGCGAAGATGCCGCCGATGCGACGCAGGAGATTTTGTTAAAAGTTGTGACGCACCTGAGTTCGTTTCGTGCCGAATCGGCTTTTTCTACTTGGGCGTTTCGTGTAGCGAAGAACCATTTATTGACGGCGGCGACAAAATCGCGCGAGTCGCCTGAAGTTTCGCTAGAGGGCATCGCTGAAGGTCTAGCGCAAGGTTTAGCGTTTAACCAGCAGCAGTTAGAGCCGTTCGGCGAACGCGTGTTGCAGCCCGATGAGAAGTTGGAAGCAAAACAAATCGCTCTGGGCTGCACGCAAAAAATGTTAATGAGCTTAGACCGCGACCAACGCTTATCTTACTTGTTAGACATTGTGTTTGGTCTTTCGTCTGAGGCGGCGGCGTCTGTCCTAGAAATTTCGCCGGACGCGCACCGCCAACGATTATCACGTTCGAGAGCGAAGTTGGATCGGTTTACCGCACAATCTTGCGGCTTAGTATCAGAAACCGCCGCTTGTCGATGCGAAAAGCAAATACCAGCAATCAGGCATCGCAATAAAATGTGTACAGAAAAAAATTTAGTGCCAAACGAAACGGTTTTCGTCATTCATCCCGTGGAGCGTGATGAAGTGCAGCGAAATTTTGATGCGATTATTCGGTTGGGCAATGCTTCTGAACTAATCAAGGCGCACCCCAACTATCAAGCGCCCGATGCGATGCAACAAGCGATTCGGTCGGTGCTGCGCATCGAAGGTTTTTTGCCGTCGAACGCAGGCGGACTGGCGCATTAGCCTGTTACTTTGAAAAAATTGAAGGCCGCGATCGCGGCCTTTTTTCGTGCAGCGAGTCAGAACCTAGGCTGCGAGACGTCGAACGACTACACAGCCAATCGAATAACCCGCACCGAAAGAACAGATGACGCCCACATCACCAGCGACTAGGTCAGCTTGGTATTTATGGAAAGCGATAATCGAACCAGCCGACGAAGTATTGGCGTAAGTATCGAGAATCGTGGGTGACTCTTCGGGCGTAGCGTCGCGGCCTAAAATCGTGCGGGAAATCAGCAGGTTCATATTCAGATTGGCTTGATGCAACCAAAAGCGTTTGATGTCGGTAATGTTGAGTTGCTGCGCCTGTACCGTGTCGGTGATGAGAGCCGCAGCCATGGGGCAAACGTCGCGGAATACTTTGCGCCCCTGTTGACGGAACAATTTATCGGGTTTGCCAACACCACTTTCATCAGCGCGATTGAGGAAGCCGAAGTTGTTGCGAATATTGTTTGAGAATTGTGTCTTAAGCTTCATGCCAACAATTTCAAATTGATGTGCCGAGGTGGCGTTCTCGGCACGTTCCAGCAGAACTGCAGTGCAGGCATCACCAAAAATAAAGTGGCTGTCGCGGTCGCGCCAATTCAAATGGCCACTGGTAATTTCTGGGCTAATCACAAGCACAGCGCGGGCTTGGCCAGTGACTATCGCCGTGACACCCGCTTGAATACCAAAAGTCGCTGACGAGCAGGCAACGTTCATATCAAAGCCGTAGCCGTTAATCCCTAATGCCGTTTGCACTTCCACCGCGATTGCAGGGTAGGCACGTTGCAAATTACTGCACGCCACGATCACGGCGTCGACATCGGCAGCGGTGCGGCCGGCGCGTTCTAAGGCTTGTGACGCGGCCGCAACGGCCATATCGCACATAATCGATGGTTGGTCGTCGCTGCGTTCTGGGATATCGGGTGCCATTCGGTTGATGTCGAGCACGCCAGATTTATTCATCACATAACGCGCTTTAATGCCTGAGGCTTTCTCGATAAAGGCTTCGCTCGATGGCTCTAAGGCGGTGACGGAACCGTCTGCAATCGCTGCGGCATTATTTTGGTTAAATTGCTCCACATAGGCGTTAAAGCAGGCGATGAGTTCCGCATTACTAATGGACTCGGAAGGGGTGAAAAGGCCTGTGCCGCTGATCACGATTTTATTCATGTTGTACTTTCTGATTGTTTTGGCAATATGCGCAGGCTTGGCAACACCGCGCGCCGTGGTTGCGCGATTTTACACAATGTTTTTATGTGTGCAGTGCAAAAATGAGAGGGCTTGATAATCGGACATTGAATGCGCCATTTTGGCCCAGCGGAGCGCGCTGCCAACGTGGTGCTCAAAGTATCAAACGAGGAAAGTGTCGACTAAGCGCGAAGCGAATCGCGAAATAGCAGCTCTCTGCGCCCTCTGCTCTACGGCGAAAAAATTACCTTAGCGAATACAAGTCTAATCAAATAGCACCACAGAGCGTATCGACTCGCCGCTCTTCATTAAGTCAAAACCTTCATTGATACGATCTAAGGGCAATCGATGCGTAATTAGGTCGTCAATATTGAGTTTGCCTTCCATATACCAATCAACAATTTTCGGCACATCGGTGCGACCGCGCGCGCCGCCAAAGGCCGAGCCTTTCCATTCGCGTCCCGTTACCAATTGAAACGGGCGAGTGCTAATCTCCGCGCCCGCTTCAGCCACGCCAATAATGATGGATTTGCCCCAACCTTTATGGCAGCACTCAAGGGCTTGTCGCATCAGCGTGGTATTGCCTACACATTCAAACGAGTAATCAGCACCACCGTCGGTCAGTTGAATAATGTGATCCACGACATTGTCAAATTGACTTGGATTGATAAAGTCAGTCATACCAAACTGGCGCGCCATGGCTTCGCGCTTGGGGTTGAGGTCAACACCAATAATTTTATTCGCCCCCACCATTTTTGCTGCTTGAATGACGTTTAAACCAATACCACCCAAACCAAACACCACAACATTCGCACCCGCTTCCACTTTTGCCGTAAAGATGACGGCGCCTACGCCTGTCGTTACGCCACAGCCGATGTAGCAAATCTTGTCGAAAGGCGCATCACTGCGTACTTTGGCAACGGCAATCTCAGGTACCACGATGTAATTCGAGAAAGTTGATGTACCCATGTAGTGAAACAAAGGTGTGCCATCGATCGAAAATCGTGAAGTCGCATCAGGCATCAGCCCACGTCCCTGCGTGCTTCGTATCGCTTGGCAGAGATTGGTTTTGCGCGAAAGACAAAATTTACATTGACGACATTCTGGCGTGTACAGCGGAATCACATGATCGCCGCGGCGCAAACTACTGACGCCTGCTCCCACGTCAACCACAATGCCAGCGCCTTCATGTCCTAAAATGGCAGGAAACAAACCTTCGGGGTCCGCGCCTGATAAGGTGTAGTAGTCAGTATGGCAAATGCCCGTGGCTTTGATTTCAATTAACACCTCACCTGCTTGTGGGCCTTGCAAATCAACTTCTTCAATCGTGAGCGGGCTATTGGCTTGCCAAGCAACGGCGGCTTTTGTTTTCATGGGCGTGATGTCTGAAAAAATGGTGATCTTTTGTAGCGATGTTACATGCAACTGCCTGATGTGCAGAAAAACATAAGGGAAGCTCTGATTAAGGTACCGCGCGACCAAATTTTGCACCTGCGACTCTGGCTACCGTGCTCGCTGTAATCTCGTAAAGGTGCGCTTTGCTATCCAAACTTTGACCGCTCGCCACACTTAATCAGCGCTTCCCTTGAATTTTTCGCTTGCGTCTGTCTAATAACGTCCTACAATGTTTTCTTAAAACAATTTTTAATCGTCTGAAGGTGCGCTCGTGGTGTTAACAATAAGCGCTCTGAGGTTATGCGATTTTTATGTCGAATGCTACCAAATCGTGAGCTTGCATTGTTATTCACTAAGCTCAAATTGGAAGTACCTCAGGGCACAAGAATAAACCAATACGACGATTTTCGATCACGAATCTTCTCGACCTAGGCAACTGCAATGCCAATCAACCAGGTTCTATGCCGGTTTCGCTTACAGCACAGCACGATAGTCTTACGCTCGTATGCATCATGACGCATTTTTTCATGCAAACTGGGCCGATTTTGCTGCTTCTGCAATCTGCAAAAAAATTAGGCTTTGATGCCGCCCGAATAAAGGCAGAAATTGGCCCTTTACCGGATGACCCAAGCGCTTTGATATCGATTGATAAATCGAGGCGCTTTTGGGAAGTCATTCAGGAACTACATCGGGTTCCCTGTTTGCCTGCAATGCTCGCAAAAGAGATACCGTTCGGATCGTATGGCCCGCTTGATTATTTCTTTTGTACCTCAAATAGCGTTGGCGATTTTTTACATTCATATGCGTCGTATATACCGAAGCTTTATGGTGCGGTTATTGTTGAAATAGTCGAAGAAAGTGAATTAGTATGGGTTCGCTTGAAACTTGCTGAAAAAGATATTCCTCCCATCGTCGCTGAATCGATCGTGTCCGGCTTGATGGTGCGGCTACGTTTTGCTTTGGATCGAGAGGTTGCTTTTGAGCGGGTTTTATTGCCAACGAACTGCGTTGAACACGTGGCAACCTACAAAGAGTTTTTTGGTGAAAATTTGACGTTTTCCGCGCCGTATGCAGCGTTGGGACTAAGCAAAGAGCTCTGGCACACTTCACTGGGACGCACAGATCCATTTCTCCATAAGATAGTCGAAAACGTCGCAGGAATCTCATCAGAAAAGTCCGCTGTATCTCTGGATGTTATTTCTGCCATTCGGGCAGAACTGCGCAAATATTTCAAGTCGTCGTTGGCAAGTGCAATGCCTGATGTTTGTCCTTCGTTTATTGCAAAAAGCTTGAAAATGTCCGAGCGGACTTTACAACGTCGATTGGCCGAATCTGGGCAGACAATAAGCGCTGTGGTTGACGAAGCGAAGTACGAAGAAGCCATTCGATTGCTCTCGCTAGGTGAATTCTCACTGATGCAAATTGCGACGCATTTACGCTATGCCGACCAAGCGTCTTTTTCGCGGGCATTTAAACGGTGGGCGGGTCAAACACCTGCCGATTGGAAGAAAACGCGATCAGTGAAGAAAAAATGAAAGCCTAAGGTTCGAGACTTTTGCACCACTTACTGCGCGGCCGAATTCTGCTTCCGCGATGCTTTGCTGGCTGCGGTGTTTGGTGTACAGCCCACCAGGTGCGCTTTTCCAAGCAAACTTCGGCCGTGCGTTACTTTGCATAGAGGTCTCCGGCATTAGATAATTTCCATTTATCCGCGTCCAGAAAGCATGCGCGACATTTCTGTCGCACATGCAGGGTGAGACTAAAGCTTGGCAAAAAGTCTAATTGACTACCAAGTCAACGAAGTAAAAATTGCCGTTATAGGATTGAGTAGGAAATACTCCTAAGTTTCCAAATACACCATTCGGTGCGGTTGCCGTGGAAGCCGGCGCAAGCAATTGCCCGGTTGGACAAGCAAGACCTTTCCCGTTAAACAAGCTCGACACGGCGAAGTGGGATTGAATCGCTACCGAAACGATATAGTCCACCCCAGGTGCTAGATTCAGCGGCGTCGTTAAACTCGCCTCCTGCCAACCACTAACCGACGTAGCGGGAAAGGTAACATTTGCTAGTTTGTTTCCTGTACTGTCCCAAATCGTGCCGATGTGCTCGCCGTTTGATTCCGAGGTAG
>JAIETO010000136.1 GCA_019745005.1 Burkholderiaceae bacterium | reverse complement strand
CGCTTCTCGATCCAAACTTTGGCCGCTCGCTACACTTAATCAGAGCCTTCTTTACTACATTACTTTGTTTCTGCGAACAACTCACGACCAATGAGCATGCGACGAATCTCGCTGGTACCCGCGCCGATTTCATACAATTTCGCGTCGCGCCATAAACGGCCCACTGAATACTCGTTGATATAGCCATTGCCGCCCAAGGTTTGTATGGCTTCGCCCGCCATCCATGTGGCTTTTTCGGCGGCATACAAGATTGCGCCCGCAGCGTCTTTGCGAATCGCCCGCACCGCTTCTGGATTTTTAGCGCGGTCACAAGCTTGACCCACTGCGTACACATAGGCTTTGCACGCCATCATGGTGGAATACATATCGGCCAATTTACCCTGCATGAGCTGGAATTCACCAATCGGCTGGCCGAATTGTTTGCGTTCATGCACATACGGCACCACCACATCCATGCAAGCCTGCATGATTCCTAATGGGCCGCCGGACAAAACGGTGCGCTCAAAATCCAGACCTGACATCAATACGTTGACGCCTTTGCCTAAGCCGCCCAAGACGTTTTCGACCGGTACTTCGCAATCCTGAAACACCAGTTCGCCCGTGTGGGAGCCGCGCATACCTAATTTGTCGAGCTTTTGTGCGACGCTAAAGCCTTTGTAGCCTTTTTCAATCAAAAAGGCGGTCATGCCGCGTGGGCCGGCCTCTAAATCGTTCTTGGCGTAGACCACCAAGACATCAGCATCGGGGCCGTTGGTAATCCACATTTTTGTGCCGTTTAATACCCAGCGATCGCCCTTAAAATCCGCACGCAGTTTCATACTGACCACGTCAGAACCGGCATTCGGTTCTGACATCGCTAAAGCACCTATATGCTCGCCGCTAATTAATTTAGGGAGATATTTTGCTTTTTGCTCGGCGCTGCCATTGCGGTTGATTTGATTCACGCACAGATTGGAGTGCGCGCCATACGACAAGCCCACCGAGGCGGAAGCGCGGGAAATTTCTTCCATCGCGATAATGTGGGCGAGGTAGCCCATGTTTGCGCCACCGTATTCTTCAGACACGGTCATGCCCAGCACACCCAAATCACCCATTTTGCGCCAACAATCCATAGGGAACTGATCGCTACGATCGATTTCCGCTGCGCGTGGTGCTATTTCGGCGCTAGCGAACTGTTGCACGGCTTCGCGCAAGGCGGCGATATCTTCGCCATGATCAAAAGTTAATCCTGGTAAATGCAGCATGTCTTCCTCACTTTAGGTGGCTAGGGGCTTGGTGTAATGAGAAAGCGCATTGTAAGCCTCGTCATCACGATCAAAAACAAGAAATAAAATGATACGCTTACTTGACGTTAACGTAAACGTAAAGCGAGCAATTTTTACTTTCCTTAAAGCGATCTTAAAAAAACTATTTTTCCAGATTTTTACTTGATTTTGGCTTCTTTTGGCTACTTTTAGCTAAAACTAATTTACTGCGCTCTTCGTGATTCTTTATTTCATCCAACATGATTTCGATGTCTTCGCGTTGCTGCTCGAGCGCGGCGCGGTGGCGCGCTAAGACCTCAAGGAAGCTGCGCAATTGTGCTTCAGTGTCTTTTGGCGAGCCATACATATCGACCAAATGCTTGATATCCGCCAAGCTCAAGCCCAATCGCTTGCCGCGCAGCGTCAGCTTCAAATGAGTGCGGTCGCGTGCGCTATACACGCGATTGCGACCACCCGCGCCAGCACGGCTGGGGCTGATCAAGCCATGGTCTTCATAGAAACGAATCGCTCTGGGCGTTATATCGAATTCTTGCGCGAGTTCGGTAATAGTGTAAGTCGACATGATGTGTGAAATAAACGGTGATAATCCTAGAAACGGCAGTTGGACAGGTTCGAGTGTGCGTTTTTCTGGCTTTCTGGCAAGGCGCGACGACGACGCAACCTTCATGTTGCTAGGAGGAGCAACGTAGTCCAGAGAGCCAGAAAAATGTGCAATCGGGCCTGTAGCGTTCTCGCCAAAACGGTGAGCATTATTAACAATAAAATCCTTTTAAAAAACATGAACTTAATTAAACTTTTAAGCGGTCAACTGCCGTTTCTAGGATAATTGCGCGGAACTCAGCGATGGCGGGCAATTGCGCTACACTTTGAGCCGCTAATTCCATTTCTAAATCAATTGTGTCTAGGCGACGAGCCGCAGACAGTGCTGTAGCACGGCAAGGCGAAGGCAACAACGACACGATTTATTTAGAAATGGAATAAGAAGGCGACGCCGCATTGTAGGATAGTCCATATCAATTTCCCACGCCATGAATTTACTCGAACAAGCTCTGCATTACCCATACGCTGATCAACTCCCCGCCTCTGGACAACTGATAGAAGTGCGCCCCGGTGTGCTTTGGTTACGCATGGGCTTACCGTTCGCCTTAAACCACATCAATTTGTGGCTGATTGAGGATAGCGTCGAGACTTCGCAAGGCAGGCAAGCGGGTTGGACGGCGGTTGATTGCGGCATTAGCGATGCTGCCACGCAAGCGGCATGGCAAAGCCTTTTTACCCCTGCGAACGATGCCTCGAACGCTTTGCGCGAGTTGCCAATTTTGCGCGTGATTGCAACGCACTGCCACCCCGATCACGTGGGTTTGGCTGATTGGCTCTGCACGCAGTGGCAAGCACCTTTATGGATGACGGCTGGTGAGTATGCGTTTGCGCGCATGATGTCAGCAGGTTTGCCCGGCTTAGACGGCACGGCGATGTTCCCGCACTTTCGCAAACACGGCTTAGTCTCGGCCGAAATGCTGGAAAAAATTCAAGCGCGCAAATCTTACTACCAAACTTTAGTACCTAGCGTGCCTACACATTACCGCCGCATACAAGACGGGCAAGAGATTTCTATCGGTAACTATGCTTGGCGCGTGATCACAGGGTTCGGGCATTCACCTGAACATGCGTCTTTATTTTGTGCAGACCTGAATTGCCTGATTTCTGGCGACATGCTGTTACCACGCATCTCCACCAACGTGTCGGTGTTTGCTGTAGAACCGGAAGCGAATCCCGTACAGCAATATCTCGACTCTTTAAAAAAATACGCCGCATTGCCAAACGATGTCTTGGTTCTGCCATCGCACGGCAAACCATTTACGGGTGCCGCCATACGCGTACAACAATTGGTCGACCACCACACTGAACGCTTAGCCGAGGTAATGGCGGCGTGCGCGACAGCGCAATCGGCGGCAGATATCGTTCCCATCATGTTTCGTCGCCCGCTAGACGCGCACCAACTCACCTTCGCCATGGGCGAAGCACTCGCCCACCTGCATTACCTGTGGTTGGACGGTAAATTGCAGCGTGACCTGGGGTGCGATGATGTTTACCGCTTCAGAAAAATTGAAGAACATGCACGTTAACCTGAGAGAAAAATAAAGCGTTATGCCGCAGAGGCGCAGAGGACGCAGAGATTCAAAGTTCGCCTCTGCGCCCTCTGCGCCTCTGCGGCGAAACGTCAATAGACACGGTTCCAAAAGCCAGTCTAAACGCTGTCGCTATAACTCCACCACCAACCTTTTTCAGAATTCCCATGCACTCCACGCCACTCAAAACTTATCTCAAACTCGTCTGCGTCGCGCTTTTTTGGGGAGGCACTTTTATCGCTGGTCGGATCGTCGCAAAAGAAATCCCCCACATGATTGCGGCAACCCTACGTTTTGTGATTGCCTGTGCGCTTTTGCTAATCTTGGCTTGGCGTATGGAAGGGGGCTTGCCCAAGCTGAATCGGCAGCAAATACATGCGACGTTTGCCTTGGGCGCGACGGGGATTTTTCTGTATAACATTTGCTTCTTCGCTGCCTTAGAACGCATGCCCGCTGGGCGCACTGCCCTATTCGTCGCGCTTAACCCGATAGTCACAGCCCTTGCGCTGGCAGCTTTGTTTCACGAAAAATTAGGGCGTGTGAAATGGTTGGGCATTTTGATCGCCTTTGTCGGGGCAAGTATCGTGATTACACGCGGAGAGTTTCTGGCGACGCTGCGTGATATTTCGCACTCAGTAGGCTTGGGCGAATTACTGATGTTTTGTGGTGTTTGCGCATGGGCGGCTTACACCATTCTGGGCCGTCATGCTCTGAAAGGTTTATCGCCTATCGCTGCGACAACTTACGCTGCCTTGTGGGGTTTGTTGCTGCTTTCGTTTGGCGCGATCAGCCAAGTTTCGCAACTAGAACCGGGGCACTTTAGTTTGAAAGTTATCGCTGCCATTGTGTATCTCGGCGTGTTTGGCACCGTGATTGGCTTTGTCTGGTATTACGAAGGGGTAAAAGCCATCGGCGCCACGCGCACCGCAGTATTTAATAACTTGGTGCCAGTTTTTGGCGTCAGCTTTGGGGCTTTGGTGTTACACGAACCCATCCTCATTTCCATGGTGGTGGGTGGTTTGATGGTAGTAGCTGGTGTGTCGTTGACGAATCGTCAGACGTAAAAAAACGCCGCATGCATGGGTGCTTGCGGCGCTGGTTTTCTACAAGTGATACAAATGCACTACATCAAAACTTCACCCAAAGCCGTGCAAAGTAAGAACGTCCATTCAAGCCAAACTGCACGCTTTCGTATTTGAAGCCATTGTCGGTTTCGTTCGCATCTTGTGAAGTTGGTTTCGTGTTAAAGACATTATTCACACCAAAAGTGATTTTGGCGTTTTCGCTATACGAGTACGTGATGCTGGTGTCGGCTGAACTCTTGGATTCGTAGTGCTGGTTAGGTACGCCGCCAGCGGTTCCGGTGAAGGTTCCCAAAGTTTGTGGTCCAAAGTTAATAAACTTGACCTCGCCCGCCCAGTTGCCATAGCGGTAATCAACCCCTAAGTTCAACTTGGTACGTGGACCACCTTGCTCAATATACAGCCGCTCTTTTTCTGACAAGAAGACATCTTCAAAACCGGCAAATGCGGGCGGGGTTTTCACTTTCTTGACTTCCGTTTTGCTGTAATTAAAGCCTAAATAAATGCCGTACTTACCACCCCAAAGGTCGCCCTTGTAATTGCCCGTTAAATCCAGACCTTGGGTTTTAGTATTGACTGAATTCACGAAAAATTGTGCGGCATCGACGCCGATTGAAGCCAATGTGGCTCCTAACGCTGGGAAATTATCAGCGTTAAAACGGCCTGAAAGTACAATGCGATCTTTGATATCGATACGGTACAAGTCGCCAGTAATTGCCAATGCAGGTAATGGTTTGAGTGTCAGTCCAAACGTATAGTTAGTTGACGTTTCTTCTTTTAGCTTGGGAGCGCCCGCTAAGTTAGTGACGCGGCCACCATTAGGTGCTAAGAACACATCTTGCGGAATCCCATTTACGAAATCCGTGAACGTCGACGAGAAATACACTTGTTGCAACGATGGTGCGCGAAAACCACTACTGATCGAAGCACGTGCCAAAATGTCGTTGGTGATGCTGTAGCTACCGGCCAATTTGCCCGTTAATGTTGATCCAAAGTCGCTGTAGTGCTCGCCACGGACTGCTGCTTGTAACTTAAACGCCTTCGTTACGTCTAACTCCAAATCACCATAGAGCGCATAGCTATTGCGACTCTTGTTGGTCGCATCACCCGGTTGAAACCCTGGGAAACCTTGGCTACCTGGATTTCCGCCGATACCGATACCATCGGCATCGATGTAGGAGCCAGGTTCGCCCGCTTTAATCTTGTAGTTTTCATTACGATATTCGCCGCCAAACGCGACGTTCAAACCACCACCTAAGATGCCGTCGAAGAAACGCGTCACGTCAAAATTGCTGGTGGCTTGCCCAAATGAGAACCCACCCGCGTTGAACGCACTAGGACTAATGCCGCGTCCACCTGCTAACAAATCTTTGTTCGCGATCGAGGCATTGAGCGTGTGATTAATGTTGTATTTCAGATCGTTATAACCGTAGGTTTGCGATAAATCGGCGCGCCATTCACCGACTTGCCAGCGGTATCCAACGGTGCCATAGAAGTCATTAATATCGCCATCGATAAATGGCACGAAACCGTTAGGATATTGTGCTGCGGAGTTACGTGACGGAATATCATCCGACCCAATACCACCACGTGCATACGCTGCTGATGACGCAGCGCGACGTTGACCACCAATAGTGAAGTAAATTTTGTCTTTGCCGACGGTGGGCAAATCGCCATTCACATACACGGTGCCGCTTTCCACTTTGGAGTCGCCAATAATGCGCGGGTTGCCCGGCTCAGCGCGGTTGGAACGGCCACGATTATTGTATTCGCCCGTAATGCTAATCACACCACCATTGCCTATATCAAAACCGCAGTAGGCGGTAGGCAAGTAGTTTTTGCCGTCGCGTTTTGAATACTCGCTAAAACCAAACGAGGCTTCGCAACCTAAGGTCTTTTTCAAGGTGATGTCGATCACGCCAGCAATCGCGTCAGAACCGTACTGCGCCGCTGCGCCGTCGCGCAAGATCTGCACATTACTAATCGCCATCACGGGAATCGTATTTAAATCGGTACCAGTTGCGCCACGATTACGAGCGCCAAAAATATTCACCAGCGCCGTGGTGTGGTGGCGCTTGCCATTGATCAGTACCAAAGTTTGGTCCGAACCCAAACCGCGCAAGGCAGCAGAATCGACCAAATCAGCACCGTCAGAACCCGTTTGGCGGGTGGAGTTGAACGATGGCGATAAGTATTGCAAGGATTGCGCCAAATCGAACTGCCCACCCGACTCGGCAACCTTAGCGAGCGAGATAAAATCGATAGGCAAAGGTGTGTCCGTCGCCGAACTATTCGCGCGGCGTGAGCCGATAATGGTGTAAGTTTGCACCGCTGGTTCGCTAGGCTTATCTGCGGCGGGTGCGGCCTGTGCGCTTACTTGAATGGGGTTAATGAATGCCATTGCGCTGGCGCCATAAAGGGCAAGTAAGACAGCTTTTCTCATTTTGGTCATGGGGAGATTCCTAATCCACTGGGGTTGATACGGCGATTTGAGCTTCAATAAGACGGATACGACTTTTACGACTACTTGAATGGCCTTCGCAAAGCTGTACTTTGCGGATCTGAAGCCCCTCTCGCTTGTCTAATTGAGGAAGGCGGCCGGCGCGCAATGCTGCGGTGCACAGTTTGCAATGCATGTAGCAAGAGTATCAACCTCGGCTTGTTCTGGTGTCAATGTTTGCGACGGGAAGTGTGGCATTTGTGGCGCAGGTTTTTTTCCCTTTTTATCCTGCGAAGCGCGTCAACGCACAGACTTTATAAATCACGCAAATAAGCCAAGCCGGCAATTGCCCGACTGCCGTACCAAGACAACATTTCGCCATCGACCAAGCGCACCGCTTTGCCAGTTTGCTGCGCCACAGTAGCGACATCTTGCTCGGTAAATCGATACGGTTCTGATGACAGCAAAATTAAATCGACTTGCTCAATCCATGCCGCGCTCCAATCAAACACAGGGTAACGCGCTGCCGCTGGGTTGGTGTTTTCTGCCGCAACAGCGACTTGCCGCCATGCTTTGTAGGTCAGCATGTCAGCGATATAGGTGTTGGCGCTGACGGTCATCCACGGGTCTTTCCAGATGCAATACAAGACCCGCTGCGGCGCTAACTGATCAAGGCACACTTTACAATCTGCCTGCGCCAAGCTGAGCGCGTTGCACAAGGCTTCCGCTTGCGATGAAACACCAAAAATACCCCCTAATAGCCGATAAAGCGTGAAGTTATCTTGAACTGTGTTTGGATGCGTCACAACCACGTGCGGCACAAATTGACTGCATTGCTCTACCGTGGGACGTTCGTTTTCATCGATGTTGACGATCAAATGCGTGGGCTGCAGGCTGCGAATTTTGTTGATATTCACGTCTTTGGTGCCACCGACCTTCGGGATCTTTGCCACAGACTCCGCCGGATGAATACAAAAGCCCGTGCGACCCACCAGGTAGGGTGCCAAGCCCAGATCGCAAAGCAATTCAGTTATCGAGGGCACTAAACACACAATACGCGTGTTTTGCAGACTTGCCACAGGTGCGTGTGCGACACCGATCGCATCGTAAAACAGCTTCATCGCCTTACTCGCTTTGTTTTACGCGTGCTTTATGCGGCGCTTTAGAGAACAGTGCGTCGTAGAGAAAATTCGGCAAACAACGCAGGAGCTTGGCCACTACTCCCATTTGCCAAGGAATCACGCGATACGAGACGCCTGCTGCGATGCTGGCAACGGTTTTCTCGGCAAAGCGCTCCACCGGCATTAAAAAAGGCATTTGATAGCTGTTGCTTTGCGTCATAGG
>JAIETO010000293.1 GCA_019745005.1 Burkholderiaceae bacterium | reverse complement strand
GGCACCTGCCGGGCCGATGACGGTGGTGCTGGGTTCAGGTTGGCCCGGGGTTTTGTTGCATGAAGCGATTGGTCACGGTTTGGAAGGCGATTTCAATCGTAAAGGATCGAGCACCTTTTCTGGGCGCATCGGTGACCGCGTTGCGGCCAAGGGCGTGACGGTGGTGGATGACGGCACCTTGCCAAATCGGCGCGGCTCGCTGAATATGGACGACGAAGGTAATCCGACGCAATGCACCACCTTGATCGAAGACGGTATCTTGAAGGGCTATATTCAAGACACCATGAATGCGCGTTTGATGAAGATGCCCGTCACCGGCAACGCAAGGCGCGAATCGTTTGCCCATCTGCCTATGCCGCGTATGACCAATACCTACATGTTGGCGGGCGATAAAGAGCCAGAAGAAATTTTGGCGTCGGTTAAAAATGGCTTATACGCGGTGAATTTCGGTGGTGGTCAGGTCGATATCACCAATGGCAAATTCGTATTTTCCGCTAGCGAAGCCTACATGATCGAGAACGGCAAGGTGACTTACCCTGTCAAGGGAGCAACATTGATCGGTAACGGCCCCGAGGTTCTGAATCGTGTTTCCATGATAGGCAATGATATGCGTTTGGATTCGGGTGTAGGCGTGTGCGGCAAAGAGGGGCAAAGCGTTCCCGTCGGCGTCGGCCAGCCCACATTGCGCATCGACGGTTTGGTAGTTGGTGGTACAGCATAAAAAAATAAAAATAGGAGACATCGATGTCAAAACTCGCTTTCAATCAGGGCACGCCGCAGTTCATTCCCTTGAGTACCTATCGCGGCTATTCGGAAGCTGAAATGCAACAGCGTGCGCAAACATTTTATGAAGATTTAGCCCGCCGCAAAACGATTCGTGAATTTTCTAAACAAGCCGTGCCGCGCGCGGTGATTGAGCAATGCCTCTTGGCCGCCGGTACGGCACCATCTGGAGCCAATCATCAACCTTGGCATTTTGCCGTTGTGACCGATGCAGAGAAGAAAAAGAAAATTCGTCTTGAAGCAGAAATTGAAGAACGCGAATTTTACGAGCGCCGCGCGCCGCAGGAATGGAAGGATGCGCTAGCGCCTTTGGGCACCGACTCAAACAAGCCATTTCTGGAAGATGCGCCCTATCTGATTGCCATCTTTGGGCAAAAGAACACCCTAATGGACGACGGGTCAAAAGTAAAAAATTACTACGTGCCTGAATCCGTATCGATCGCCACAGGCTTTTTGATTGCGGCTTTGCATCATGCAGGCTTGGCAACATTGACGCATACGCCAAGTCCCATGGGTTTTCTGAATGAATTGTGTGAGCGACCCGACAACGAAAAGCCATATATTCTGTTAGTCGTCGGTTATCCTGCCGAGCATTGTATGGTGCCAAATATTAAGAAAAAGCCGCTGAACGAAATTGCGAGTTTCCTCTAGCAGTTATTGCGTTGAGGGTGGTAAAAGCCGTTAAGACAAAGTTAAAGAGGCATAGAAAAACATAAGAAAGCGGCGAAAAATCGCTTAGTTTCTTCACTATTCCCTTTGCTACTTTCGCTAAGTCATGCTTTGCCTCAGTGTTGAGAACTTTGTTCATCTGAACAGTCGGAGTCGTCCTCGATTCACATCATCGATTTAGGTGGTTCGTTGAAATTGCTTGCCATTTGCGTTTAATTGTTGCTATAGTCAAGTCATCTTATTTGAAAGCACACCATGCGTTTTGCACGATTTTACTTTTTTGCCTACTTTAGCTCTTTTACCCACGGCGGTAGAAAGACGTTGAGTTCGCATCAGTAAGTTCGAAACCAACCTCATTCTAAAAACCGCCAGTTTGGGCGGTTTTTTTTTACTTTATTCATTTATTTATTCATTCACTTTTATTTAAATAACCTAGGGAAAAATTATGCAACGCACCGATGACCTTCGCATCCGCGAAATGAAAGAACTGTTACCCCCTTCGCATTTGATTCGCGAATTTGCTTGTTCCGCAGTGGCCTCAGAAACCGCTGCGAATGCGCGCACCGCTTTGCATAGAATTTTGCATGCCCAAGACGACAGGCTAATGGTGGTGATAGGCCCATGTTCGATTCACGACACAAAGGCGGCTATGGAATATGCGGGTCGCTTAGCCAAAGAGCGCGGTAGGTTCGCGGGCGAACTCGAAATTGTGATGCGCGTGTACTTCGAAAAACCACGTACCACGGTGGGTTGGAAAGGTTTGATTAACGACCCGTATATGGACAATAGTTTCCGTATTAACGATGGTTTGCGCCTAGCGCGCCAACTTTTGCTCAACATTAACGAACTCGGTTTGCCAGCCGGAACAGAGTATCTCGATGTAATCAGTCCGCAATACATTGCGGACTTAATTAGCTGGGGCGCAATCGGGGCACGCACCACTGAATCGCAAGTGCATCGCGAGTTAGCGTCAGGCTTGTCTTGCCCAGTGGGTTTTAAGAATGGTACCGATGGCAATGTCAAAATCGCCGTGGATGCAATCAAAGCGGCGTCGCAACCGCATCATTTTTTATCCGTGACAAAAGGCGGCCATTCAGCGATTGTGTCGACCAATGGTAATGAAGATTGCCATATCATTTTACGCGGCGGCAAGGCACCGAATTACGATGCTGCGAGCGTCGATTTAGCCTGTAAAGATATCGCCGCCAATGGCTTGGCGCAACGCTTAATGATTGACGCGTCGCATGCGAATAGTTCAAAGAATCCCGCCAATCAAATTCCCGTTTGTGCTGATATTGCAAAACAAATCGCAGCAGGCGATACCCGCATCGTTGGTGTGATGGTGGAGTCACATTTGGTCGCAGGGCGGCAAGACTTAGTGCCTGGCAAAGAACTGGTATACGGTCAATCAATTACCGATGGCTGCATCGCTTGGGAAGATAGTGTGCACGTGCTGGAAGGTTTGGCTGAAGCGGTCAAAGAGCGCCGTTTGAAATTGGCGCACCAAGCGATTTGAACTTCTAATCTTTGATCACGCGCAAAGCGCTTTTGAGCAAATCAAAAGCGCTTTGTTAAAGTCATTTTTTCGCCGTCACGTCGCATTTCCATGCGGTTCAAAAACGACATGCCGAGTAAAGTGTGCGACAAGCCGCCTTCAATCACGGACGCATCGACTTGGTTCAATTCAATGTCGCCAATTTTTAGCGTGTCGAGCTTGATGTAATACGCGTTCACAATGCCATTTGCCGTGCTGGCACGTCCCAATTTACCCGCTTTGTAGTTAATGCCGAGGCGGGTCGCATCTGCCGCAGGTATTGCTACCACTGTTGCCCCTGTATCTACTAACATGTCTAAGGAGCTGCCGCCGTTGACCTGACCACGCACCACAAAATGCCCCCGCGTATCGGCTTGTAAGGTGACACTCGCATTGCTGCTAGGCGCAGCGCGGTGCACATACTGACCCAGCGCGAGAGTCTGACGTTTGCCATTAATCTCTATGGTTGCTGAAGTATTGTCCGCCGCAATCAATTTCGCCCCGTCGCCCAAATTACTGCCAACAGCATAGGTTTTCGGTTCGCTTTTACCGATGACCAAAACTGCTTTGCCAGGAAATAAGCCAACCACATTGATATCGGATGCAACGGCAGGGAATGCGGCAAAAGATAAAAACGCGCCAAGCAACAGCGCTTTTACCGCGACGACTGCGCTTGGCATGGTTTTGGCAAATTTCATTATCAATTGGCGGCTGTTTTTGTGATTGAAAAAAGTGTCTGCTTAGTCGCGGAAGTTATTAAATTCTAAGGGTAAATCCTTAATCTCCTTGCGCAACATCGCCATGGCGGCCTGTAAATCGTCACGTTTTGCGCCAGTGACACGCACTGCGTCACCCTGAATGCTTGCCTGCACTTTGAGCTTGCTGTCTTTAATGGTCTTCACGATCTTTTTGGCCGCATCACTTTCGATACCATTTTTGATCTTGATGACCTGTTTTACCTTGTCGCCACCAATTTTTTCCACTTTTCCCATATCAAGAAAGCGTACATCCACGCCGCGCTTGCCCATAGTTTGCGTCACTTCAATGATGATTTGCTCAAGGTGAAATTCAGAATCGCCAAACAAAGTCACTTCGCGCTCTTTTTCTTTTAATTCGACTTTTGCGCTCGTTCCTTTTAAGTCAAAGCGATTGGTCACCACCTTATTGGTTTGCACAATCGCGTTTTTTACTTCATCCATATTGGCTTCAGAGACGGTATCGAATGAGGGCATGATGTTTCCTACAAAGTTGATTGGGACTTAGGCAAAACAGACGCTGGCGTTGCTGCTTCGGCTAGCCATTCCAATTTTGCCTAAGTCTAGTGGTTCAAGAGGTCACTATTTTAGCAAATACGCAGGTGGTGAAGGAGAAACCAAGTGGCCCACCGAGCGTATAATTTGGGCGCTATGAATCCATCAAACCTCTTGACGCGCCTTGCCCCTGCATATCAGGTTTCGCTCAAACGTTTAAATACGTTTGGCATTGACGCGATTGCCCATGCTTACCTAGAAATTACCGACCTTGAACAATTGCGCGAACTGCGTAATCACCCAGAGTTAAGTCGCTCAAAACGTCTGATTCTTGGTGGTGGCAGCAATGTGATTCTTGCTGATCAGCTTGACGCTTTAGTGTTACGTATAGCGTCCAAAGGCAAAGCCCTTGTCGATGAAGACGAGCATTTTATGTACGTGCGCGCAGCCGCAGGAGAAAATTGGCATGAGTTCGTGCTCTGGACGATCGAGCAGGGTTTTGGTGGTTTAGAAAATTTATCTCTAATCCCAGGCACAGTAGGTGCCGCGCCCATACAAAATATAGGCGCTTACGGCACTGAACTACAAAACACTTTTTTTCATCTACGCGCCTTTGATTTTGTCAGCGGCGAAGTCATCCGCTTAGACAAAGCGGGCTGCCAATTTGCCTACCGCGACAGCATTTTCAAGCGCGAGTTAAAAGATCGTCTGGTTATTCTCGACGTGACGTTTGCCTTACCCAAAAAATGGCAAGCGCATCTAAGTTATGCCGACGTAGCGCAACGTGTGCAAGCACTTGAAACTTCTACACTCACACCTAAAGATGTCAGCGATATCATTATCTCAATACGCCAAAGTAAATTACCCGACCCTGCAGTGATCGGTAACGCGGGGAGTTTTTTTAAAAATCCCGTGGTTGAGGCCGCACAACGCGATCAACTTTTACAAACCTATCCCAATCTTGTGAGTTACCTGCAAGCGGACGGTCGTTTTAAACTTGCTGCCGGTTGGCTAATCGAACAATGTGGCTGGAAAGGCAAACAGCTTGGCAAGGTTGGCGTGTATGAAAAGCAGGCTTTAGTACTAGTCAATCATGGTGGCGCAAGCGGCACTGAGGTTCGTGCACTGGCCGAGCGCGTGCAAGCTGATGTGTTGGAAAAGTTTGCGGTGAGTTTGGAAGTGGAGCCGGTGTTTGTTGGGTAATGAATGTCGATTGAAATGCTTTCGTAATTGTGACTAGTTCAGTCGAAGCTAGAATAATTTTGGTGTCGTCTGCCCTGTCCAGTATTGAACAGGCTTGGAGAAATAGATAAAGGCGTTAAGCTGATGTAAGGCTACATTTTGAAAACGCGGTTGCTACACCAATATTAATTGATTGGAGTGAAGAGTGAACCCCAAACCACTAAATCAAGCACGCGATGCCGACGTTAGAAATATCACCGCTGCATTGCAGCGCGCAGGACAACGTGCCCGCGCCTTGGCGGTGCAAACCGAAACGTTTATAGTTGTTGTGCGTGATGGGAAACTTATAAAAGAAGCCCCGGGTAATCCAAACCGTAGTTAATAGGAATCTTTGTGATGAACAAGCGTGTGGCAAGTGAGCTAGAACAACGTTTAGTCCGTGAAGTTATGGAAAAGATAGACGGTAAGGAACGGGTTGACGTAACTAAGGCGACGATTCAACGCTATCGCCAATCTATCGAGAACTCGGAAGCTGCAAGAAAAAAATTTCGTGAGACACAGGATCGTTACATAACTTGGTTTGCACGCATTGTCGTGATTCCTTCGGCGATTCTTACTGGTCTTTATATGTATGTGATAGTCCACGATTTAGTGCGTGGCGAGGTACTTGAAATTTCAAGATACAGGTATGACAGAGTCTCGATCCATCAAGCGCCGGGCGTGTTTTGGTTTGCACTTGCATATCATGTTTGCATTGTGGCGTTTTCGGGTTTTATTACTTCGCTATGTTGGCGAGGTGCCAAATGGTGTCGCAAGTGGATTTCCTAATATTTCGTTCGATACTGACGCCTCAGGGTGCCAGTCAAGTAAGTGGTTAATACGTATGCCAAAAAATTACGATTGGTGTTGCTTAGCGTGTGGATCTCCTAACGAAGCACGCTCCAGTGAGTGTTTGCTGTGTTCATGTCCGTCGTCAGCTTCGATTATGCAGATCAGCTATTTTCGTGAGAATCATATTGTTAGAGGTGGTAATGTACTTACAGGCGCGGGCAAATTGCCGGAAGAAGGAGACAACGAAATTTTAGGAATATTTGTCAAAATGTTCCTCGGTATTATTGGCGGAGTATCGCTCGGCCCAAAGAAAAAATGATTCGATTTTCTTTTATCATGTCGTTGCAAACAGACGCGTGCGCCGATAAATCACCTCCAAATTCAAATGCACTTATTGCTTATAAATAGCGTATGAATAAGATAAAAAAAATTCCGGTAGGTGTAATTGTGACTGGAGGATTTGTCTTCGTCTTTATACTTGCAGTTGGAGTGAAGTTTTATTTGAGTACGTTGCCTTCTCTTGAGGAACGCTGTATCGCCGATTGTGCGCAGAAAGGGAAGCTCGGTCGACTTACGCATAAGTATCCTGCTGATGTCCCACAAGGTAAAGTGCCACTTGTTTGCGAATGTGGCGCGTAACAATTGGGTTTAGGTAAGTCGAAAATTTGGACTCAATTTAACAAGTAACGCAACATGGAAACTGGTCCAATAAGGACCTCGCTGTTCAGTCACGGCGCGTTACGCGTTTTCCCGTTGAGCTTGGGATTAAACATCAAAAAGGAGCAAACGCCCATGATAAACAAGGACCTCGATCCTGCTGAATGGGCGGGGTTAATGTACGAGCTTGAAGACGCTCGGGAACATTTAGTTGCGTTAATGGTTGATATGGAAAAAGATTCTGAATTCGATGAGACTGACCTTAGAATTCAGTTGGGGCATATTTTTTCTCATTTAAATAGAGCTTGGCATCGACGTAAACTTAATCGGGATTTGCCTGATGAAGAATGCGCAAATGCGAGTAAATTTCCAAATGATTTGGAGCCAATTTGAAGATGCTTTGCTTGACGTTAGAGACAGAAACTGCATCCGCTTCTCTTTCGGGGTTAAGCATTTTTGCAATCATCCGCTCATTGGCTACGGTTTAAAGCGCGCAGTTCCGTTCGGCACAAGTTTATATGTTGTGCGGCTTAAAGGACGTATAGACCCTCGCGACGTAGTATCGCCCGCCCGCTATTTTGAACCAACGCCTGAACGATGATGAAGTTCTGTTTTTATAAAAAAAGCGGCAGTATATTCATTTTTACTACCTATTGCGCTTTATTTACAAGCGCTTTATAAAAATACCCAAATCAGTATAAAAAGAGCGCCGCAAAATTCATTGGGCGCTCTTTCTTTTTTTGCTGTCGTCGTTTTAGCTTCGCTTGGCTTTCGCGATGGCTGCAATCCGCATACGCAGGGCATTCAGTTTAATGAATCCACCCGCGTCGGCTTGGTTGTACGCGCCGCCATCTTCGTCGAAGGTTGAGATTTTCATGTCGAACAAGGAATCGGTTTTGGAATCGCGTGCGACCGTAATTACGTTGCCTTTGTAAAGCTTCACGCGCACCCAACCGTTGACGTTTTGTTGTGTATGGTCGATCAGGGTTTGCAAGGCCACACGTTCTGGTGACCACCAGTAGCCGTTGTAAATCAGCGACGCATAACGTGGCATCAAGTCGTCTTTCAGGTGCGCTACTTCGCGGTCTAAGGTGATGGATTCGATGGCCCGATGGGCGCGCAGCATGATGGTGCCGCCTGGTGTTTCGTAGCAGCCGCGTGACTTCATGCCGACATAGCGGTTTTCAACCAAATCGAGGCGACCGATGCCATGTTTGCCGCCCAGCCTATTGAGTTCGGTCAGCACGGTGGCGGGTGACATACGCACGCCATTAAGGGCAACGATATCGCCTTTTTCGTATTCGATATCGAGGTATTCCGCTTGATCTGGTGCGGCTTCTGGGCTGACTGTCCAGCGCCACATGCTTTCTTCCGCCTCG
>JAIETO010000162.1 GCA_019745005.1 Burkholderiaceae bacterium | reverse complement strand
GCTTGATTTGTTTTAGCATGCAACAACCCACACTTCTCCCACAAGAAAAACAAATGAAAACAAGCTCAGACGATGCAACCCTACAATGGCGAGAAGGTGAACAAACGCAGCAAATGCGTTGGCATTCGGAACAAGGTGCCCCAGCGCCGAAACGGGTGGTCATTGCTGACGATCAGCTACCCGCCGACAGCGCCTATCGCCTAGCCTGTGAAGGCACCGCCTTGCTCTGGAAGGGCGACTTTCAAAACGCCAAGCAGTTGTTGCAAGCCTTAGCGCGCCGCGTTGATCGCCCCGCAGGTAAAACCAAGAAAAAAGCCGCCGCAGAACGAGTACACCCAACACCAACAAACGAACTACCCGCGGCCGCCTTTCATCGACACCGGCAAGCGCAAGCACATCGTGCACGCGTATTGGGTATGCTGTTGATTACCATCAGTCACGATTACAGCATTGCATTAAAGCGCGCGCCGAACGTTCGCGACGCGTGTATCGAGGCGTATGGTCGCGCAAAAGAAAATGGCGAGGCGTTCGTCATTTCATTACGTGAACTTTTGGGGCTGATTGGCGCGCACCAGTGGCGGAAAAGCGGCGTGAGAATTCCTTCATTAGACGCAAGTATTACACCGCACTACGGTGTATTTTCGCCGCTTAGGGGCGAATATCTTGACCTGATTGCTAAAGCGCCACTAGCCTCACAAGCTACAGCGGCAGATGGCATTGCTTTCGATATTGGTACGGGCACAAGCGTGATTGCCTGCTTATTGGCAAAAAGAGGCGTGAAGAAAATAATCGCCACCGATCAAGACGAACGTGCCCTCAATTGTGCACGTGAAAATATCGACAAGCTGGGTTACCAGCAACAAATCGAATTGAGCAAGACTGATCTTTTTCCAGAAGGGCAAGCAGACCTTATCGTATGCAACCCACCATGGCTGCCGGTGCGCCCAAATACGCCCATAGAAAACGCGATTTATGACCCCGAAAGCCGCATGCTGCGCGGCTTTCTAAGCGGCTTAGTCACTCATTTAGCGCCGCAAGGCGAAGCATGGTTGATCATGTCAGACTTCGCCGAACAGCTTGGTTTGCGCGACGAAAACGCGCTGTGGAATTGGATTACCGAAGCCGGGCTGCAGGTCGTGGGGAAAATGGATATCAAACCACAGCATGGCAAAGCGACCGACGCCAGCGACCCATTGCACGCAGCACGCGCAGCAGAAGTAACTTCGCTCTGGCGTCTTAGAACGCAAGCGAGGTAATCCCATTTCGACCGGATATAAACAGAGGTAAACTGGCACCAGCGTATGTGATAAACAAGACAAGCAAGCATACTGTTACGCTGGCGTGGTCATAAAAAATCATTGATGTGGCGAGAATTTAGCGTACTCATAAGAGTATTTTTTGAATACGCTTACAAGAAAAGCGCAAATGTCTAGTATTTTCTATAAAAATAGGGAGTATGCATAATTGTTGCGCCTTGCGAACGGCAAACGCTTAGCGCAAAATTCGCTTTACATTCGTCATGATCGGACTAGATTCGAGTTAGTCCAAAGCACAATCAATCGAAAAAAAACAAAAACAAACGCAATTAAAACCATCAAATAGCAGCCAAAAAATGAATAAACCAGCCCGCATCCTCACCTTCAAATGCAGTCAATGCGCCAAGCCAGTCAAAGTTTTTTTACAAAAAGTCTCGGCATGCTCACACATTCAACCCTATCAAGGTATTTGTGATTGCGGCCACGTGATGAAGCACGCCACGGGCAGCAAAGAAATCGTGGACGCTTACTTAGCGTCCGATTCACTGAATTGGTCGCATCATCATTAGTAAAACGCTGAACTTTTGACGGCGTGCATCGAGCCAATTTAGATATAAAACGGTCTACTTTTTTGCTACGCACTGCCGCTTGCAGTCTGTGATGCACACCGAAGCAGAACGTTTTCCTACAAAAAGCTCATTTGGCTTAGCTGCCAAGGCAAAAATAGCCTTGAATCCCTTTATAATCCTAGGTTTTGTCTCACGCACCGTCTTACTCAAATTCAAGCAAAACTATGAAGGTATTTCGCGGACTCCCCAATGCTGCTGCGCGCGCGCCTTGTGCGCTGGCGATTGGTAATTTTGATGGGGTACATCTTGGCCATCAGGCACTGTTAGCGCGCTTGCGCATCGCTGCAACGCGTTTGCAACTTGATGCAGCGGTGATGACGTTCGAGCCGCATCCAAGGGCCTTTTTTGCTCAACGCTTGGGTGATGCGTCAAAGGCACCGACGCGTATCGCTAATCTGCGCGACAATTTGGACTACCTGACCAGTGCTGGAGTCGACAAGGTTATTGTTGAACATTTCAATGCCCATTTCGCGGCACTTTCGCCCATCGCGTTTATTGAAAAAATTTTGGTTGAAGGCATGCACGTGAAATGGCTGATGGTGGGCGAGGATTTTCGCTTTGGTGCAAAGCGCGCAGGCGATATTCACACTTTGCTGGAAGCAGGAAAGAAATACGGTTTCGAACTCGAAGTGATGCCTGTGGTTGAGGATAAAGGCGTGCGCATTTCCTCATCTGCAGTACGTACAGCCTTAGCAAACGGTGATTTTTTGCAAGTAGAAAATTTGTTGGGTCGCCCTTACCAAATTTCAGGTCACGTCATTCATGGGCAAAAGCTCGGTCGCACCTTGGGTTTTCCCACTTTAAATTTACGTATTGCCCACCACCGCCCTGCTTTACAGGGTATCTTCGTTGTGCAGGTGCATGGCCTTGCGGCGCAAGCGCTTCAAGGCGTTGCGAGCCTTGGCGTGCGTCCCACCGTAGATGACAGTGGCCGTGTTTTGCTGGAAACGCACGTGTTTGACTACACAGGCGACGCGTATGGCAAGTTGGTGCAAATTGAGTTTCTGAGCAAATTGCGCGACGAGGTGAAATACGCCGATTTGCCGAGCTTGGTGGACGCAATCAACCAAGATGCGCAAAACGCACGGACTTTTTTTCGCCACCAAACCACTGGTGCAACAGACCGAATTTGACGCTCGCTCAGCTACACACTTTTTGCACCACAGCCCCAAATCATCGGGTGTGCTTTCCTATTACTACTCATTAAAATTACGTATGTCTAACGAAAAAAAAGAAGTCGCCAGCAACAATAACAAGACCAATAAGGGCGAAAAATCTGCCAGTAAGTATCCCGTCAATATGACGGAAACACCCTTCCCCATGCGTGGCGATCTTGCTAAACGCGAGCCAAAATGGGTGCAGCAATGGCAAGATAAAAAGATTTATGAGCGGGTTCGAAAAGCCGCCAAAGGGCGGCCACGCTTCATCTTGCACGATGGTCCACCATACGCAAATGGTGACATTCATCTTGGTCATGCCGTCAATAAAATATTGAAAGACATGATTGTGAAAGCGCGCACATTGGCGGGCTTTGACGCACCCTATGTCCCGGGTTGGGATTGCCACGGTATGCCGATTGAAATCCAAATCGAAAAGCTGTACGGCAAGGGCTTGCCCGTCGCCGAAGTGCAGGCAAAAGCACGCGCCTATGCCGACGAACAAATCGAACGCCAGAAAGCAGGCTTCATTCGTCTAGGCGTTTTGGGTGAGTGGGACAATCCCTACAAAACAATGGCGTTTGGCAACGAGGCTGACGAGCTTCGCGCATTAGGCAAACTACTTGAAAAAGGCTATGTGTATCGCGGTTTAAAGCCGGTGAATTGGTGCTTTGATTGCGGCTCAGCCTTGGCGGAAGCGGAAGTTGAATACGAAAACAAACGCGATCCATCGATCGATGTTGGTTTCCCCTTCGCAGAAAACGACAAGATTGCCGCCGCGTTTAAGCTCGATAAACTGCCACTAGACAAAGGTTACTGCGTGATTTGGACCACCACGCCGTGGACCATCCCATCAAACCAAGCGTTGAATATGCACGCTGAATTTACCTACGCCTTGGTAAAAACAGAACGTAATGGCGAACCAATCTTGTTGATCTTGGCAAACGATTTGGTTGAAGCAAGTCTGACAAACTACGGCATGCAGGGGGAAGTGATTGCGACTTGCCTAGGCGCTGCGCTGTCTGAAGTAAAGTTCAAACACCCGCTTGCCGCGATGGACTCTGGCTATGATCGCTTATCGCCCGTGTATTTAGCCGATTATGTGACGCTAGAGAGCGGCACTGGCGTCGTGCACTCTGCACCTGCTTATGGGATTGAAGATTACAAATCGTGTAAGTCGCACGGTATGAAAGATGACGAGATCATTAGCCCTGTCATGGGTGATGGCCGTTATGCATCGTGGTTGCCTTTCTTCGCTGGCATGACCATCTGGGAGGCATCAAAACCCATTTGCGACAAGCTTCGTGAAGCAGGAGCCTTGTTTTCCTTCAAAATGTTTGAACACAGCTATATGCACTGCTGGCGTCATAAAACACCGATCATTTATCGCGCAACCTCCCAATGGTTTGCCAGCATGGATAATCTGCCGAATGACGGCGCCGAAAGCTTGCGCACCACCGCATTAAATGCGATTGAAGAAACGGCATTTTTCCCGGCATGGGGTAAGGCACGTCTGCACGGCATGATTGCGAATCGCCCTGATTGGACTTTGTCTCGCCAACGCCAGTGGGGTGTTCCTATGGCGTTTTTCTTGCACAAAGAAACGGGGCAGTTACATCCCCGCACGCCGGAATTATTGGAGCAAATTGCTTTAAGAATTGAAAAAGAAGGTATCGAAGCCTGGCAAAAAATTGAACCTGCCGACCTACTCGGTGACGACGCGGCTATGTACGAAAAAAACCGCGACACCTTAGACGTGTGGTTTGATTCCGGCGTCACGCATCAAACTGTTTTACGCGGCTCACACGCGCAGCAATCACACTTCCCTGCTGATTTGTACATGGAGGGTTCAGACCAACATCGCGGCTGGTTCCACTCCTCCTTATTGACTGCGGCGATGCTGGACGGTCGCGCGCCGTACAAAGCTTTGCTCACGCATGGCTTTACCGTTGATGGCGATGGCAAAAAAATGTCCAAGTCGCTGGGCAATACGATGGCGCCACAAAAAATCTCGGATTCTTTGGGTGCCGATATTTTGCGCTTATGGGTGGCGTCGACCGATTATTCGGGCGAATTGTCAATCTCTGACGAGATTCTAAAGCGCGTGACGGAGTCTTATCGACGAATCCGTAATACCTTGCGCTTTTTATTAGCCAACACTTCTGATTTTGATGTAGCAAAAGATGCCGTTGAGATTAAAGATCTGTTTGAAATTGATCGCTACGCCATTGCCAGTACTGCGCAATTGCAAAGTGACATTTTGAACCACTATCAAGTGTTTGAATTTCACCCTGTCGTCGCGAAATTGCAATCATTTTGCTCGGAAGATTTAGGCGGTTTTTATCTTGATATTTTGAAAGACCGTCTGTACACCAACGGCACCACTTCTTTTGCCCGTCGATCAGCGCAAACGGCGCTATGGCATATCACGCAGAGTTTGTTGCGCCTGATGGCACCGACACTCTCTTTTACGGCCGAGGAGGCATGGGAAGTGTTTTCTAGCGCCGAAACATTTGCAGCAAGTGATGAAACCATTTTCACGCAGTTGTACTATGCGTTGCCAGAAATTGATGATGCCGCGACTTTGCTTGAAAAATATACGCTGTTGCGTGAAATACGCACAGATGTAACAAAACAATTAGAAGAAGTTCGGGTGGCAGGTGGTATCGGTTCATCCTTACAAGCCGAGGTAGTAATCAAATCGAATGGCAAGAAATTTGATGCGCTTGCGAGTTTGCAGGATGACTTGAAATTCGCGTTAATCACTTCTGCAGCGCAAGTTGTACAGACCGCTGCCAATGAAGACGAGGCCGTGATCGTCACACCATCGACTTACCAAAAGTGCGAACGATGTTGGCATTACCGTGCAGACGTTGGTGCTGATCAAGCACATCCATCTTTGTGTGGACGTTGTGTGAGCAATTTGTTTGGTAAAGGCGAGGCACGGCGATTCGCCTAGAAAAAAGATAGCTATGCGCTCAATCGTTTCAAGGAAAATTTCAGAAACGACCAATTCACCAAAGTTTTATTTTTTTGATTTTTGACACTAATGGCAACTAAAAAACGATCTTCCTTTAATACAGTCTCGAGCAGTGGTTCAAAATCGCTCGCCCCTTGGTTGGGTATCGCCGCAATTGTTATCTTGCTTGACCAAATCAGTAAGTTAACCATAGAGAAATTGTTTGTGGAAAGTCAATCTCAAGCCTACACTTCATTTTTTAACTTGGTTCTCGCCTACAACAAAGGTGCGGCGTTTAGTTTTCTTGATACCGCATCTGGCTGGCAGCGCTATCTGTTCACCGCCATCGGCGTGATTGCTTCGGTTGTCATCACAGTACTTATAAAAAAGAATGCGAGTCAGCGTTTATTTTGTTGGTCCTTATCTCTCATTCTTGGCGGGGCTCTGGGGAATGTGATTGACCGCATTGCGTATGGACATGTCATCGACTTTCTCGATTTTCATTACAAAGAGCTGTACCATTTTCCATCGTTTAATATTGCTGATAGTGCAATCACTTTAGGCGCAATATTATTCATATTGGACGAATTGCGGCGCGTGAAAAAGTAATTCGTAAGTGGTTAATCACGTAAGTACACAGCAAGCTTAGTAACTCGCTTAACGGCCTGTTTTCAAAAATAGGCAATGAAAGACACGCGATGAGATTAGACGGAAAAAAAATTCTACTTGGTCTAACAGGCGGAATTGCCTGCTATAAAGCCGCAGAGTTAACGCGAGCACTGATCAAAGAAGGCGCGAGCGTTCAAGTTGTGATGACGACTGCCGCAACGCAATTCATCACGCCAATGACTATGCAAGCTTTGTCAGGGCGCGAAGTTTTCGTTGATCAATGGGATGCGAGAATTCCTAATCACATGCCACATATTGACCTCAGCCGCGATGCTGACGCAATTTTGATTGCCCCTTGCAGCACAAATTTCATCTCAAAATTAGCACATGGCGCATGTGATGACCTGCTGTCTACCTTGTGCATCGCGCGCCCATCGGGAGTTCCCTTACTTATAGCCCCAGCGATGAATGTAGAAATGTGGCAAAACCCCGCGACCCAGCGCAACGTTCTTCAAGTCATCGCAGATGGCGTAAAAATTCTCGGTCCTGGTGCAGGCGAGCAGGCGTGTGGCGAAACTGGCATGGGGCGCATGTTAGAACCAAACCAAATTTTGACGGAAGTTATCGCCTCGTTTCAAGCTAAAACCTTACTCGGTAAGCGTGTGTTAATTACTGCGGGGCCGACTTTTGAGCCAATAGATCCGGTACGTGGCATTACCAATTTGTCTTCGGGAAAAATGGGCTACGCCATCGCACAAGCGGCATGGGAGGCAGGGGCACATGTGACGTTGGTGTCAGGCCCAACCGGGCTTGAAGCGCCGTATGGCACACACAGAATTCAAGTACAAACCGCGCAACAAATGCACGATGTCGTCATGGCACAAGTTGCCCATCAAAAACAAGCATTATTCATTGCGGTGGCTGCCGTTGCTGATTGGCGGGTTGCAAATGTCAGTGAACAGAAACTCAAAAAATCCGCACATGCCCCCTTGCCGCAGCTCGAATTCACTGAAAACCCCGATATTCTTGCGAGCGTTGCTGCTTTACCTAATGCGCCTTACTGCGTTGGCTTTGCTGCCGAATCTGAGCGCTTGCTAGAGCATGGCGCCAACAAACGAATTAAGAAGAATATCCCGCTTTTGGTGGGGAACATCGGACACCAAACATTTGGGCAGGATGACAATGAGCTGGTTCTCTTCGACGAAAGCGGCCACAAGCAGCTTGCGCGGGCAGATAAACCAAGTTTAGCGCGACAACTCATCAGCGAAATTGCCCAACGCCTATTAGCCGTCAAGTAGATTCGCGCTGAAAAGAATTCCTATTTAAATAATTTTATCCACACTGAACCAATGAAAAATATAGCCCTGAAGATTCTCGATGCACGCATGAAAGACTTATTGCCAAGCTACGGCACGCCTGGCAGCGCAGGGCTTGATTTACGCGCATGCATAGATTCGACCATAACGATAAAGTCCGGCGAAACGGTTCTCATACCAACTGGATTGGCGATTCACATTGCTGATCCAGCGTACGCCGCCATGATCTTACCCAGAAGTGGAATGGGGCATAAAAATGGCATCGTATTAGGAAATTTAGTAGGCTTGATTGATTCTGATTACCAAGGCCAATTAATGATTTCAACTTGGAACCGTGGCCACGCCGACTTTGTATTGCA
>JAIETO010000156.1 GCA_019745005.1 Burkholderiaceae bacterium | reverse complement strand
TTCGTTACAACGTCGGCGGGCAGGCAGGCGTGGTGGTTTTTGATGTGATCTATTCACCAGAAACACCTGCCGTGTGGACTGGAAAAATTCGTGATGGGATTGAGAATGGCGCCTTAAATTTTTACTTGAAAGTCAACGTAAAAACGCCGGGTCGTTATATCGTGAATGGTCGCGTCGACGACAGTAAAGGCAAACCATTTGCCCTAGTTAATTTCAACGATTTGCTACCGCAAGGTGAGAATGAAATACGGCTCACTGTCGCAGGCAAACTCTTGCGCGATAATGCGCCCGCTTTCCCTTTAACCTTGCGTGATATCGATGCGTATTTGTTGAAAGAAGATGTCGATCCTGATCGCGCTCTATTACCTCGCTTGGAAGGCACCGCAGCGGTTAGTAAATCGTATAACTTGCAAAATTTTAGTGATGCAGAATGGCAAAGTGAGGAGCGTTCGCGCTATCTGGCAGAATACGCCAAGGATGTCGCGCTCGCCAAGGCAGCTTTGGTTGAGTTAAATCCTGAACAAGCGCGGCTTCCTTTTCCCGTCAGCGAGTGCAGCGAAAAGCAAGCCGAAAAAGCCAAAAAGCCCTAAGGACACCTATGTCAAACCTACGCCGCGTCTGGATCGCTTTCGTCTGTCTTTTGGTCTTCTGCGTGCTTGATTTCGTTTGGATTGCTTGGGCAGCAAGCGATTTTTATCGCGTTCGACTTGGCTCTTTGATGTTGGTTGAACCCAAACTTTTGCCTGCATTTATTTTCTACCTGCTGTATGTCAGCGGCTTAATGGTGTTTGCCGTCATGCCGGCCATCGCTGTACGCAGTTGGCGCGTCGCTGTTTTGCGTGGGGGCTTTCTAGGCTTGGTCGCGTACGGCACCTACGACCTGAGTAATTGGGCGACGTTGCAAGGTTGGTCAGAAGCAGTGGTGGTCGTTGATATGCTTTGGGGCTTGGTCGGGAGCAGCCTCGCTGCGCTTGCGGCTTTTTTTAGCGCGGGGCGAGCATCAAAGCAAACTTAAAAAGTGAAGGTTTTTACACTGTTCAGATCAAACCGTGACGAGATTTGTATTGCTCTCACTCCGAAGGTGCAACCGTAGCAAAGTCAAACCCATATTTTTGGTAGTGTGTAATTTTGGTGTTGATGAAACCCGAATGACATTGCGCGTGCCAACACTTAAATCGCACTTCGCCAATTTTTCGAAGAGACTTCTGCACAACTTGCTGCGCGGGCGAATCGCTGTACAGCCGCACGGGTGCGCATCTCAAAGCAAACTTCGCCCGCTCGCTACAGTTGTGCAGAGGTCTCTCGAATTGGGATTATTTGGCTAAGAAAGAAAAGTGGCCCCCGCCTACACTGCGGCTAACCCAGCAGTCCATGTTTCGGCTGCTGGGTTACTTATTCAAGCTCTAAGACTTATCATGCAGGCGCTGTCATTCCCAATTTAGCGGCATCCCTCGCCAAGGCTTCGCGTGTCGCAAGTTTGCGGAACCAGATGGTGACCGCTGAACTGGTGAGCACGATGAAGAGGCTGTACAGAACGGGTATCAAAAGCACCTGTTGTTGCATCTCGCCCTGAAAGGTCAAGGTCACAATCAAGACGGCGAGAGGGCCATTTTGAATACCGGTTTCCAAACAGATTGTGCGCGAGCGCGTATTGTCTTGCTTGAGTAAGCGCGCCAACCAAAAACCCAACAACATCCCAATCAAACCTAGACCGATGGCTGCGAAGAAAACGGGCCATGGGGTAGATAAAAGCAGTTGATAGTTGCGCGGCACCCAAGATACGATCAAAAACAGGATAACCAGAATGCCTAGCATGGATCCAATTAGTTCGATAGTGGCGCCGACATTGGGATTGGTTTTGCGCAAGATCATGCCTAAGACAGTCGGTACCAAAAGCACCACCAGAACTTGCGCTACATTTGCGGCAGGGATGGCAAATTCACCTGTGACGCCGGCCAAATCACTGTAAAAGGCGATCAAGGAAGGCACGGCCACCACCGCAACAAGCGTGGACACGCTGGTCATCATAATTGACAAAGCCAACGCGCCTTTGCTGAAGTAGGTGAAAATGTTGGATGTCGTGCCGCCAGGCATGCAGCCCATTAAAATGACGCCCACCGCCAACGCGGGAGGCAATCCCAGTAAGAGTGCCAGCAGGTATCCTAGGAAAGGCATGATGCCATACTGGCAAAGAATGCCGACGAGTAAGCCTTTGGGTTTTTTGAAAGCGATCAAGAAATCACGAAAAGTAAGGGATGCGCCCATCCCCAGCATGATGACCATCATCATCATGCCCAGCAGTTTGGTTTCTAATTCAGTCAACATGGTGTCCGCCCTTTATTTTTGATTGAATTCGGCGCTAAGTTCGGCCTTTAGGTTTTTGCGTAATATTTTTCCGACTGGTGACTTGGGGAGCTCATCACGGAAGACGATTGACTTTGGGATTTTGTAATCGGTCAGCAAAGTTTTGCAGTGAGCCAGAACGGCTTCTTTGCTGAGATCGCCCGCGTGGTCGGGATTCTTCACCACGTAAGCGCGCACCGCTTCGCCTGACGCGCTATCTGGAATACCGATGACCGCCGCTTCTAAAACCGCATCCAGCTTGGCCAAGGCTTCCTCGATTTCATTTGGGTAGACGTTAAAACCGGACACCAGTATCAAATCTTTTTTACGATCGACGATCTTAAAAAATCCTGTCGCATCCATTACCGCTACGTCGCCCGTGTAGAGCCAACCGTCTTTTATTGTGGCGGCAGTGTCATCGGGGCGTTCCCAATACCCCAGCATGGTTTGAGGCCCGCGCACGATCAGTTCGCCCGGTACGTCGATGCCGACTGGTTTCCCTGCGTCATCCACAAGACGCACCTCGGTGCCGGGCACTGGAATGCCAATACTGTCTACTCTCGCCGTGCCCGTTAGAGGGTTGAAGCTCACAACAGGTGAGCACTCGGTCAAGCCGAATCCTTCGGCGATGCGTGTCCCAGTGATGCGTTGCCAGCGCTCCGCGACCGCGTGGTGCAATGCCGTGCCGCCAGCAATTGCCGCTTTAAGCTGTTTAGGAGGAAACGCAGTGAACCATTCCTCATTCATTAAGCCGTTAAACAGCGTGTTGACACCGGTGATCCAGGTAATTGGATAGTTCTCTAAGGCGCGTTGCAGGTTCTGCACGGGTCGCGGGCTGGGGATGAGAATGTTACGTCCGCCAATGTCCATAAACGCGAGCAAATTGGCCGTGAAAGCGAAGATATGGTACAGCGGCAAGGCTGTCAGTACACATTCACTCGGGCCCATGTGTGATTTGCCCATGGATAGCATCTGGTCGACGTTGGCCATCATATTGGCATGCGTGAGCATCGCGCCTTTACTGACGCCGGTGGTTCCACCGGTGTATTGTAAGGCGGCCACTTCAGATGAGGCCACGGCTTGCCACCAAGGTTTCACCTGACCAAGCGCACCGTCGCGCTTGCCACTCGCAAGCGCATCGGCCAAGCGGTCGATTTTTTGTGGCAAAGACGGTATTGGTGGCAACACTTTGCTCCACGCCTTTTGTACGCCGCGCACGATCAGATTGGGGATGGCAGGAAACATCTCGGACACACTGGCAAGCACGATGCGTTCAATTCGGGTAGCGGGAATCACTTCGGCGAGCTTGTCCGCAAACATGTCTACAATCACCAGCACGCGCGCGCCAGAGTCCTTGAACTGATGCACCATTTCGCTTGGTGTGTACAGCGGATTGGTATTCACCAAAATACAACCAGCTTTAAAAACACCAAAGGCGACCACGGGATAGGCGAGACCGTTGGGAATTTGTACGGCTACACGATCACCCTTTTTGAGTCCGCACACCTCGCGCAAATACACCGCAAATGCGTCAGAGAGTTGTCCGACCTGGGCAAAGCTAAGGCTTCCGTTCATGCCGTTTGGTACAACGGCGGTAAATGCCGTTTGTTTTGCGAAGCGCTCACAGGCACTATCGACCATGTGCGCCAAATTTTGGTAACGGGCAGCGGGCAATTGAGGTTCTATCGCGCTGCCGTAAGCGGCTATCCACGGCTTGCTGTCATACAGAGTGAAATCACTCGTCATTTATGTCTCCTGCTGATGTTATTTTTTAGGTGATGTCGAGTGAAGAAAGGCAAAAAACTTGCGTCGGCTTTGTTTCGCCCTTCACGTTGCGGTGTCTTAGCGTCAAACATAGAAGTGAAGCTTGTTGACAAGCAGTTGAAGAGTTGCATACACAAGTAATGATGACAACTCTAACTTTCGTTAGCATTGCTCGAAAAAAGTGACTATCAGACCGACTAAACATCTGCTTGAGTATCGTCGTTACGCGCCTATCACATAAATTACGATGCAGACGAATAGAGCGTCTTCGACCTTTGTTAAGGTGCGTACAATGCCGTCATGCGAGTGCACCTTGCTGAGCAAACTTTGATTATTTTTCCATGATGAAGTGGCCATCATGCATCGAAAAATCGCATCGTTTACTGGTCTTGCGCCTTGATTTGGCTCTGTGCGCAAGCGTATGGAATGCTGTTGAATGGAGTAGAGGGGTGTAGATGAGATACAAGAAAGGCCACAAGTCTTACCGCAGAGCCGCAGCGGCCGCAAAGAATGAAGTTTTCTCTGCGACCTCTGCGGCGAGACTTTAATTCAATGACCATCGATAAAGCATTAGGATTCACTAAAGTCGTTCGCAACATTCAATCTGAAAACAGCCGAAAAATTGGCTATGTTCAGATTGAATGTTGATAAAAGTAAAGCCGCCTATTACGAAGAAAAAACAAACCATTCAACACAGAGGTAAAGCAAAGCTTTACGAAAGAGGCTCAGAGGAAAAACGAAGTGAAAGAACAACGGCTTTTTGCTTTTCTCCGTGTCTCCGTGTCTCCGTGTCTCTGTGTCTCCGTGTCTCTGTGTCTCTGTGTTGAGAGGTTTTGATCTTTTTCATTACCATTGAATTTCATCAACACCCAACCTGAACACAGCCGAAAAATTAATATACACGGAAGAGTAATATTTACATCCGCTTGAGATAAAAGCGCATTTCGGTTATTTATTTATAAAAAATAGGGAGTATATAAATTCTTGGTGTGGAACAAAGAACTGCCGCAATATTTTTTTCATCGCGAGTTTATGCAACAACTACTTAAAAATCGGCAGCTTGACTTTGATCGGGCGTACATCCAAACGGAAATTCACGGCTGAAAAGGCTTCCGCCGACGCAGTCGAAAAATAGCCCACCGTGTCTTTGGTGCGCGTGAACGTAAACGCGAAGCCCAGATCGGGGCGTGCGTCTTTTCCATCGCTAAAAGCTAAACCCAAGCCGGTATTTTGTTTATTGTCGAGCAGTCTAAACATCAGGTCGACTGCTGCTGTGTTGCCCAAGATATCGTTAGTGAACACCGTTTCATCGCCACTGGGTTTGTCGTTATCAATTTTATTGACGATTTTATCGGCGGACGGAATCAAGGTTTTTGTGCGTAAATCAAATTGATCGCCGCGGTCAAGATAGCCAATTTTTGCATTGCTCATGTTGAAGTCTTTGATAGCTGAGTCGGTTTGCGCGTCACGCAGGTCGATCAAAATCGCCCCCTTGTAGCCAATGATTTCCACTAGACTTTGCTGGCTCACCACCATCGCCGAGTTCTCGTCAATGCCGAGGCCGAATTTGTAGTTGGCCTTCTGCATCGCTGGCAACATACGAGCGAAACGACCGCGAATAATTAAATGTTGGTCGACAAAAACTTGGTCGCCAATAAAGCCCAAGCCTGGGGCAATGTCCCTGCCAGGCTGTATGCCTTCTTTAAGCGTTTTTAGTACGGAGGAGGGTACATCGTAAAACATGGTGCTACTCATAATCGCGGCGCCTGCGCTGCTTCCCGCAATCACGCCACCTCGTTGATACATGCGCCAAATCGCTTCCAGCAATGGCGTTCTTGTGCCATCTTCTTGGAACAGTACTTTGGTAATTCTTCCTTGGTCGCCGCCCGTAAAATACACGCCATTGGCTTCATTCACGAGCTTAATGATGTTGGGATCACGCACGACTTCTTGATAAGGCCTGTCTTTGAGTTTGATTGATAGCGGCAACACTTCCGCGGTCGCGCCAAATCTGGTCAAAACGGTGGCGGCCGATTTGCCAGAGCGCTCTGGGTTGGCGGATGCCGCCGATATCACAACAAACTTCGTACCTGCGCCACCTGCTTGCGTCACTACGCGCTTCCATACTTCATCATTATCTGGCCGCAATGCACCGCCGATAATCACCAAAGACCCTTTGATCTCCGTGTTCGATGATGTTTGCGTCTCTGCCGCTAGGCTATTCGCCGTGAAAAAAGTACACAAACTGGCGACGAGCAGAAAGAAAATCGTCTGCCGTTGAAGCGGTCGCAAGTAGGTTTTGAGCTTAAAAATGAAAGTCATTTGTGTATTCCGAAAAAGGAGGACCTATCCTGATGAAAAAATGGGCGAGCATTTCTGCCCACCCATTCTTTTACGCTAGTAAAAACAATGCTTATTTAAACGCGTAGCTCAAAGAACCGTAGAAGAAGCGTCCACGTGGATCTGTATAGCTTGAATCATAGCCTGCCAAGAAAGAATACACTTGGTTAGAACGTGGTGGGTCACGGTCAAACAAGTTCTTCACACCAGCACGTAAAGTCAAACCCTTGAAGATCTTGTAGCTGCCACTTAAATCCCACAGCTTGTATGCTTCAACGCGACGGATAGAACCATCTTGCAAAGGATTTTGGTCACGATAGCTGGAGTAAAAAGTCTGCTGCAAACTCGCACCGAAATCGCCGATGTCATAGTCAAACGTCAGTGTATGTCTCCAACGCTGCACCACTTGCGTATCAACAAACGCGCCAACGCTGCTGATCACTGGCGAGGCAGCACTGTTCTTGGTTTTGTAATCGATGACGTAGGTACCGTTCAACGATGCGCCCAAACGACCCCAAGAAAACTTCGGTAAGCGATAGGCAAGGTTCACATCCAAGCCCGAAGTTTCCAAAGAACCGATATTGCGAACGCGGCCGTCAACCGAGACGATCTCACCAGGGAAACCAGGCAAGGCCGGATTGGCTGGCGCACGAACCACTGCGCTTGTATTGTTTGCTGGGTCTTGGAAGTAAATACCTTCATTCGTGATGAGTGTGTCTTCCTTCTTGATTCTCCAGTAATCGACCGAGGCCGTTAAATCACGCACGGGTTCAAGCACGATACCAGCGCTATATTGCTTAGACGTTTCTGGTTTTAGATTTGACGTGCCACCGCGCAACAGGTCAGGCTGAATACCGCAGTAATCTGGGTTTTTTGTATTGTCAATATTGCCGATACGAATACATCCCAATGGGTCATTGTAAATGCCGCTCGCTTGGCCAACGCGAGACGGCTCTCTTATGTCGGCCAAGCTTGGTGCGCGGAAACCTTCGCTGTACGAACCACGTAACACCACTTCTTTAACAGGGTTCCAACGTGCACCAAATTTAGGGTTGGTTGTACCACCAACATCGTTGTAGTGGTCATAACGCAAAGCGGCTTGTAATTCCAATGTTTTAATCACAGGAATATTCACCTCACCATAAAATGCGTACACGTTGCGGCTGCCGTCGTACGGCACCACATCGCCTTCACCACGTACGTCACCTGATGCAAGCAAAGCAGATGGACGGAAGTCCAACTTTTCGCGCCGATATTCTGTTCCCAACGCCAAGCCAACACTACCGCCCGGCAGCGTCAATACTTCGCGAGAAATTTTGAAGTCAACTAAGTCGGTAGTTGCTTCTGATTTACGCACCGCACCACGTGCTCTCGATGCTTCAAGCGCGGCTGCACCTGCTGCATTGGAAGGGCCGAAAGGATTGATGTTGCCGGTTGCGAATGCTGCGTCAAATGCGGAACGAGTGACATAACCATCGATATATTTATCATCGACTTTGCTCAGGCTATGGTTGTACGCTGTGTCGTAATCCCATCCGGCTAAGGTACCTTTGGCACCGAAGATATAACGTTGCGTGATCGCCTCAACTTCATTGGTACGTGGGCCCGCTTCGGTCAACCGCAGATTCACGCGCAACGGTGTTTGATTAGTTGGAATCAAGGCAGTTGGGTAGAACGGGCCGCCCAAGGGGTAATTCAGATTGGTCACTGTTTGTGGACTGATCCGATAGGTGGTTTGCGTATTGCCGTATAAAACTTCTGCAAATAACGTGTTGTTTGCGTCAATTGCAAATTGTCCACGCACTAAACCTGAGTAGCGATCTGACTCTGGGTAAATTTGCGTTGCTTGCAAGTAGTTGTACAAGCACGCTGCAGGTCCAACAAAGCTATTTGGCTCGTAAATGGTCGCAGGAGGATTACAGGTTGGTGCGCTAGGATTTAAGCGAGGTCCAGTAGTCCGATTTGA
>JAIETO010000052.1 GCA_019745005.1 Burkholderiaceae bacterium | reverse complement strand
AAAGCGAACGACGCAAATACTGACGCGGGCTACAACTTTGCCTATTTGGATGAACAAACCAAACGCATGCTGCGGCGTGCGATTCTAAAGGCGGTTGCGATTCCCGGTTACCAAGTGCCGTTCGCTGGTCGTGAGATGCCCTTGCCCTACGGTTGGGGCACAGGCGGCATACAAGTGACGGCCGCGATTATTGGACAAGATGACGTGTTAAAAGTCATCGATCAAGGCTCGGACGACACCACCAATGCCGTGAATATTCGGCGCTTTTTCCGTCGCACCACGGGTGTTGCGACGACGGAAAAAACAGTGGAGGCGACACTGATTCAAACCCGCCATCGGATTCCCGAAACGCCGTTGCGGGCTGGTCAAATCATGGTGTACCAAGTGCCTATTCCCGAACCTTTGCGCTGGTTAGAGCCGAGCGAAACAGAAACGCGCAAGTACCATGCGATGGCGGATTACGGCTTGATGAGTGTGAAGTTGTATGAAGATATCGCGCGTCTCGGCAAAATCGAAACAGCCTACGACTACCCCGTGATTGTGAACCACCGTTATTTGATGCGCCCTTCGCCAATTCCCAAATTCGATAATCCAAAACTACATATGTCACCCGCCCTGCAACTGTTTGGTGCGGGCCGAGAAAAGCGCATCTACGCGGTGCCACCCTACACGCCCGTAAAGAGTTTGGATTTTGACGACTACCCGTTTGAGATCGAAAAATGGGATCAGCAATGCGCCTTGTGCACGAGTGCGGATAGTTTTTTAGACGAAATCATCATGGACGACCAAGGCCAGCGCATGTATGTGTGTAGTGATAGCGACTATTGCAAAACCCGACAAACCATGCAGGCCTCGGAGCCTTGATGAGCGCATTCAATATTCATCATGCGACCGCGCGTGAGCTTCCCCAAGCTCAAGGCACGCCCGTGGCAGCGCCGCTTACGCCTCTATTGCAAGCCATTAATGTCAGTCAACGTTTCGGCAATGTGCTCGCTTGTGATCGGATTCATTTAGATCTGTATCCGGGCGAAGTGCTGGGCATTGTGGGTGAGTCTGGCTCAGGTAAGTCCAGCTTATTGCATTGCCTTGCCGGTCATGTCTTGCCAAGTGAAGGACAAATTTTGTTCGCCTCAAAAGATCAAGGCGTGCAAGATGTGGTGACCATGAATGAAGCACGGCGGCGCTTTTTGCAAAGAACGGATTGGGGTTTCGTGCACCAAAGCGCGCGCGACGGTTTGCGCTCTGACGTGTCGGCGGGTGCCAATGTGGGTGAGCGTTTGATGGCTGTGGGCGCGCGTCACTACGGCGCGATTCGACAAGAAGCACAACATTGGTTAGCGCGGGTGGAAATTGACGAAACCCGCATCGATGATCTGCCCCGTTATTTTTCTGGTGGCATGCAACAGCGTCTGCAGATTGCCCGCAATTTAGTCACCAAACCGCGTTTGATTTTTATGGATGAACCCACGGCCAGTTTGGATGTATCGGTGCAAGCGCGCTTGCTGGATTTGCTGCGCCAACTTGTGTCGCAGTTGCATGTGGCGGCGGTGATTGTGACGCATGATCTAGCGGTCGCGCGTTTATTGGCACATCGTCTGATGGTCATGCGACAAGGGCAAGTGGTGGAGCAGGGCTTGACTGATCAAGTGTTGGACGACCCGCAACATCCCTATACCCAATTATTAGTATCGTCCGTTTTGCAAGCCTAAGCTGATGATGAATTTTCGTGACATGAATCCTGACATGAATCAAACAGCAGAGACGATGCGTATCCAGATCGCGCAACTTTGTAAAACATTCACCTTGCATTTACAAGGTGGTCTACGCTTGCCGATTTTGTCGAATGTGGATTTATCCGTCAGCGCCAAAGAATGTGTGGTGATTCATGCGCCGTCGGGCGCTGGTAAGAGCACGCTCTTGCGTTGCATGTACGCAAATTATCGCGCCACCAGTGGCAGTATTAAAGTGCTACACGCTGGCCATTGGGTAGACCTAGTGCAGGCATCGGCGCAGGAAATTATCGCGGTAAGGCATCAGAGCCTCGGTTTTGTGACGCAATTTTTGCGCGTGATACCTCGTGTGCACACTTTAGATTTAGTGGCAGAACCGCTGATGACGCGCGGCATGTCAGCACAAGACGCGCGACTGCGCGCCGAAGCGATGCTGGTTCGATTGCGCTTACCCATGCGCTTATGGCTACTGCCGCCCGCCACATTTTCTGGAGGCGAACAACAAAGGGTTAATATTGCACGCAGCATGATTTGCGATTACCCAATTCTGCTCTTGGATGAACCCACCGCGTCACTTGATGAAAGCAATCGTGACACTGTGCTTGAAATGATGAATGAAGCGCGCGAACGTGGTGCGGCATTAGTAGGCATTTTTCACGACCCAGCGGTACGTAGGGCGATGGCGACCCGTGTGTTTGAATTAAGTTGAATAGAAGGCTATGTTCAGATTGAATGTTGATAAAAGTAAAGGCTCCTATTACGAAGAAAAAACAAACCATTCAACACAGAGGTAAAGCAAGGCTTTACGAAAGAGGCTCAGAGGAAAAACGAAGAGAAAGAACAACGGCTTTTTGCTTTTCTCCGTGTCTCCGTGTCTCTGTGTTGAGAGGTTTTGATCTTTTTTATTAAGAATGAATTTCATCAACACCCAACCTGAACATAGCCGAATAGAAGTCATACTGCATTATGTATATTTTTAATGCGCTTTATCAATGGGCGCAATTAAGCCTATTATTTGGCATACTGCCACTTTTTTGTATTTTTACATGCAGCTTATACTTGCATGCTGCGGCAAAAGGCGCGCATCAGTCATCAGATTAAAGAAACTCGGAACCCTTCATGATTCAAATTAGAAACGCCCACATCGTCACGGCGAATGAAAGCTTCATCGGCAGCATGCAAACCGAACAGGATCAGATTTCTGATGTCTGCAGCGGCGCGCAAAGTTTGGTCGGTGAAGATTGGCAAGGCGATTACTGTCTGCCCGGTTTAATCGAATTGCATACCGATAATCTGGAAAAGCATCTGATGCCGCGCCCTAAAGTGCGTTGGCCCACGATGCCCGCCATCATTGCGCACGACGCGCAAGTCGCCGCTGCTGGCATTACAACAGTGTTGGACGCCATTGCCGTTGGCGATATCGATTCTGACAGCATGCGCAATGACACCTTAATCGCTTGTATTGACGGCCTGCGCACGGCTGCTGATGCGGGAGTTTTACGCGCCGATCATTTCCTCCATTTGCGCTTGGAGTTAGCGGAAAAAAATTTGCAAGAGATGTTCGCCAACTTGGTGGGGGACGAAAGACTCAAATTAGTATCGCTGATGGATCACACGCCAGGGCAAAGACAATGGACGGATTTATCGCATTACCGCACTTACGTGATGGGCAAGCGCGGCTGGAGTCATGAGAAGGTTGATGCGATGCTCGATGTTTTGCAAGAACGCCAGCAAACCTATGTAGCGAGCAATCGGCGCAGCGTGATTCAAAGCTGCAAAAATCGCGCCCAACCCGTGCCGCTGGCAACGCACGACGACACCACGCTCGCCCATGTGCACGAAGGCGTGGAAGAGGGTGTGACTATTTCCGAATTTCCCACTACGTTGGAAGCAGCCCAAGCGGCGCGTCAACATAAGTTAGGCATCATTATGGGCGCACCGAATATGGTTAGGGGCGGTTCGCACTCTGGTAACGTCTCAGCCGCCGAGTTAGCGCGCGCCGATCTGCTCGATGTGCTTTCATCTGACTACGTGCCCGCCAGTCTTTTGCACGCCGCGTTTATGCTGCAAGAGCAAGGCTTCGCGCTTGCCAAAGCCATCGCCACCGTTTCACTGAACGCCGCCAACATGGTAGGTTTAACTGACCGTGGCCAAATCAAAGCACAACACCGCGCCGATTTTCTGCGCGTGCGCGTCGTGCAAGGCATACCTATCGTACTGGGCGTTTGGAAAGCCGGCGCGCGGATTGTTTAATCGTTGTCGCGCAAAGACATGTCGCGCAAGGAAATAAGGTTTTGCACAGGTGGCGCGCAAGGCTCCTCATCAAACGCCGTGTCTCCCGCAGGATTGGCAACGCCGTCGATTTTTAAATCTCTAAAATTGAACGCGTCTTTGTCCATCAGGTGAGATGGCACGACAGTGGAGAGTGCGGAAAAAATACTTTCTACTCTGCCCGGATGTTGTTTCTCCCATTCGCGCATGAGATTTTTGATTTGCTTGCGTTGCAAATTTTCTTGTGAGCCGCACAAATCGCAGGGAATGATGGGGAAGTTTTTTACCTGTGCATAGCGCTCGCTGTCTGCTTCTTTCACATACGCCATGGGGCGAATCACGATATGTTTGCCGTCATCTGACTGTAATTTTGCGGGCATGCCTTTGAGCTTGCCACCAAAAAACATGTTCAAGAAAAAGGTTTCTAAGATATCGTCACGATGATGGCCAAGCGCGATTTTGGTCGCGCCTAATTCGTCAGCAACGCGATACAAAATGCCTCTGCGCAAACGCGAACATAAAGAGCAGGTTGTCTTGCCTTCTGGGATCAAGCGTTTGACGATGCTGTACGTATCTTGGTTTTCGATGTGGTAAGGCACGCCCAGTTTTTCTAAATAAGCGGGCAAGATATGTTCAGGAAAATTCGGTTGCTTCTGATCTAAATTCACCGCAACAATGTCAAAATTGATGGGCGCTCGTTCACGCAGGGTCATCAAAATATCGAGTAGCGCGTAACTGTCTTTTCCACCAGAGAGGCAGACCATGACTTTGTCGCCTTCTTCTATCATGTTGAAGTCGCCTATGGCTTCGCCAACTTGGCGGCACAGGCGCTTGTGCAGTTTATTGTTCTCGTAGGCGATTTTTTCCTGTGCGGTTTTGCTGCGCGCAGGTTTATTGTCGCTCACAGCGTGGGTGCTTGGAATTGCTTCTTGTAGTGCATTGTCCATCATTACATCTCGTTCTTGATTTGAAATACTTCGACGCCGACGCCTTCGCAATCTGGATACACGTCTGGCTTCATGGTGGAGACGCGCACTGCGCGTACCAAGGGGTGGGCGAGCATGATTTTTGCGACGTCGTCGCACAGGGTTTCTTGTAAATGCACATGCCCTTGCGCCACCCTTGCGGCAATGGTGCCGCGCATGAAGTCGTAATCAACCACTTCATTGAGCTGGTCCGATTTTGGCGTGGAGAGGGCGAGTGGAATGTACAAATCCACATTGATCAGAACCCGTTGTTCGCCTTTTTTCTCAAACTCGTGCACGCCGATGTTGATGGCAATCTCGTAATTGCGCAGAAATAAGCGGCGGCAATCTGCTAGTTGTGGGTGATGCAAAATAGACAGCATAGGGAGTCTTTAAAAAAAGTTTAGAAAGCGGCAAGCGCTGGGTTTTCGCTATAAAGGCTAGATTATAGAGCTTTGGCTAGGCACTTACGATGTAGGCGTGGTGGCGAGAAACATCACGTCGCGTGGTAAAGCGAGCAAATGCTGGCCACCATCGACCAATATCGTGGTGCCCGTGATGGCGCGTGCGCTGGCGACGAAACAGACGCTTGCTGCAATATCGTCAGGCGTACTTGAACGCCCAAGTGGAGTGACTTGATGTGCAACTTGAAAGTCCGCCGCGGTTTGGTCACCCGACACCATGGTGATGCCGGGCGCAATCCCCACCACGCGCAAACGTGGTGCAAAGGCTTGTGCTAGTACGGTCGTAGCGGTTTGTAAGGCTGCTTTGGAGAGCGTGTAAGACAAAAAATCGGGATTTAAGTTATACAGCTTTTGATCAAGCAAATTGATCACGCAAGCTTGCTGCTCTTCCGGCGTGGCATTGAAAATTGCTTGGCTCAGCAGCAACGGCGCAAGCAAATTGGTATGCATGTGCAAATCCAGCTTGTCTCCCGTAATGCTGTGCACGGTGTCTTCCGCGAAGACAGACGCATTGTTGACCAAGCAGTTAATTTTCCCCAAGGCCTTTTGCGCACGCGCAACCAATTCACGCACGGCGCTTTCATCGGCGAGGTCGCATTGCAATGCACAGGCGCGCCGTCCCAAGGCCTGAATTTCGCTGACTACACTGGCGGCGTCACTTTCAGATTGACCAAAGTGCACCGCCACGTCCCAACCTTCTTGCGCCATGGCCAGCGCAATGTGGCGACCGATGCGCTTGGCCGCGCCCGTAATTAACACGTTGCCTTTGTAGTGGGTGCTCATATTTGTGCTGGCTTTGTTAGACATGAATGGGTGCTTTGTTTTAAATTTCGTTGCGTGATGACGGTTTTGCTGGCGGATGTGTTGCATCGCCTTGGTTCGCGCCCTGTTTGTGCGGCGCTCCCATTTTATCCTTGCTTGTTGCCGCGTGGTCAGCGCGCATACAATGTCAGCATGCAAATCCTTTCTTCTACTACACGCCATCAACTGCAACTCCCCGAACCCAGTGCCGATGCGCTTGCCGCATCGCAGGCTTTGCGGAACCAAATTCATGCCGAACTTGCACGACAAGGCGGCATCATGTCATTTGCGCGTTATATGGAGCTGAGCTTATATGCGCCGCAACTGGGTTATTACAGTGGCGGTTCGCAAAAACTTGGGCGTGACGGTGATTTCACGACCGCCCCTGAGATGTCGGCCTTATTTGGCGCAGCGCTTGCCCATGCTGCTGCGCCCTTGTTAGCGCAAACCTTGCCGCAGGTGATGGAATTTGGCGCGGGCACCGGACGCCTCGCGTTTGATTTTCTTAGCGAATGTCAGCAGCTTGGCGTCACGATAGAGCGCTATTTTATCGTTGAACTCTCAGGCGAATTGCGTGCGCGGCAAGAGTCCTTGTTGCAAGCATTTTCACAGGTGGTTTGGCTCACAGCCATGCCGCAGGCGTTTTCTGGTGTGGTTTTGGGCAATGAAGTGCTGGACGCTATGCCAGTGCAACTACTGGTAAAGACCGAGAGAGGCTGGCGCGAATGTGGTGTCGCGCTGGATGATGCCGACGCCGATGTGAGCGATACACGGAAACTCATCTTGCGTGAAATGCCATTAAATGAAAAGTCGACGGAATTCTTAGCAGCCTGCATTCCAGATGCTGATGCTTTACCCATCGGCTATTTGACGGAAACACACGAAGTGGCGACCGCCTTTATGCGCAGTGTTGCCGCGATGTTGCTCTCTGGCCAGGCGGAAACGGGGCGCGGCGGTGCGGCGATCTGGATTGATTACGGTTTTCCAGCGCGGGAATATTATTTAGCAGAAAGAGCGCAAGGCACCTTGATGTGCCACTATCGACACCATGCGCATCCAAATCCATTTTTTTTGCCGGGTTTGCAAGACATTACGGCGCATGTCAACTTTACCGCCATCGCCCAAGCGGGCGTCGACATGGGTTTGAGCTGTCTGTGCTACACCAGCCAAGCCGCGTTTTTATTGGCGGCAGGTCTTGGTGACTTGTTATTGCGCATACCAAACAATGAAGTGATGCGGTATTTGCCCGCATCAAACGCCGTGCAGAAGTTGATTTCACCAGCGGAGATGGGGGAGTTGTTCAAAGTTTTGGTCATGGGATGTGGTTTAGCAATGCCGGAAAACTATTTGACTTTCGATCGAACTCATCGGCTTTGAGCTTATACAGGCTATGGTATTAATTTGTTTCGCTCATAAATAAAGCGCAATGGCACTAATTATTTATAAAAATACGGGAGTATGTAAATTGAAGCAAAAGGACGGACGATGATAAGGTGGGTGTTGGTCATTTTTGTGGCATTGATCGTGTTTTCGTTTTTGCTGCCTTGGCTAGAAAAACTCGGCATCGGAAGACTACCTGGCGATTTGCGTTTTAGGTTTCGTGGGCGGGTTTTTTCATTACCGTTTGCGTCGACGATTTTGATTTCTATGGTGGTTTTACTCATCGCTCGTCTGTTGAAATAGCCGGCTAGGGCAGCAAAATCCGCCAAGCCAATGACCCAAACGATGAAAAACGGCGTCAGCCATCGATAAAATTCACGCAGATACCCACATAACTCGAATTAATTGCGCAGGCAAAAACCGTCGCATTCGCGACACGTAGGCAGCGCATCGTGGCAAAAATGGCAGGAAAAGTCATGCGAAGCCCTTGTGATGCGTTAAAGTTTCATTACAGAATTACCGTCAACCTTAGGAGACGCTGATTAAGCGTTGCGCAACTTCATCAGCCATTCTCTAAGTGTAGGCATGCAGGTAAGTTCGGTGCACGGTATGGTCCATGTAGCGGCTTGACCTCTATCAGGAAGAAGACAAAACGCAGTATGAGCGAACTAAACGAAATCAAAGCCTTGCTGGTGGAGCCGCACTCAGGGATGCGTGTGAGCTTGCACAACATGCTGAATTTATGCGGCATCAACAAAATCGAACATGCGCTGACCGCAGGTACGGCATTGCGCGCGATACAGACCAAGGTTTTTGATCTCGTTTTGTGCGA
>JAIETO010000121.1 GCA_019745005.1 Burkholderiaceae bacterium | reverse complement strand
TGAACACCACCCAGCGACGTTTGGCGGTCGATAGCTGCTTAGCGCTAAAATGCTCACTTCGCCAAAATTAAAAACATCGCCTTAGCCTTTGTCGCAATGCGCGATTGAACTCACAAAGCTTATGACCACCACCACACTCGTTTCTGTTTCTGCTTCAAAAAAAAATACCGCAATTCGTACCCGTTTCGCACCTAGCCCAACGGGCTACTTGCACGTGGGAGGCGCGCGCACAGCCTTGTTTAGCTGGGCGTTTGCACGTCATCACGGTGGTACCTTTGTGCTACGCATTGAGGATACCGATTTAGAACGTTCTACGCCAGAAGCGGTGCAAGCGATCTTAGATGGCATGAGTTGGTTAGGTCTAGCGCATGATGAAGGGCCGTTTTATCAGATGCGTCGCATGGATCGCTACCGTGAGGTGCTCGCGCAAATGCTAGAGCAAGGCACTGCCTATCACTGCTACTCATCGACTGAAGAAGTCGAAGCCATGCGCGAAAAGCAAAGAGCCATCGGCGAAAAACCTCGTTATGACGGCACCTGGCGACCAGAAGAGGGTAAGCAGTTGCCACCCCTACCGAGCGATCGTAAGCCTGTCATCCGCTTTCGTAATCCGCTCGATGGCGATGTGACTTGGCATGACCTTGTGAAGGGCGAGATCACTATTTCCAACCGTGAACTCGATGACCTCGTCATCGCCCGACCAGACGGCACGCCCACCTACAATTTTTGCGTGGCCGTTGATGATTGGGACATGAAGATCAGCCACGTCATCAGAGGCGATGACCATGTTAATAACACCCCGCGTCAAATCAATATCTTGAACGCATTGGGTGCGACCTTGCCCGAATATGGCCACGTGCCGATGATTTTGGGTGTGGATGGGCAGAAGCTTTCCAAGCGGCGTGATGCCGTCAGTGTGATGGATTATTTGGATAAAGGTTACTTGCCGGAAGCCTTGCTCAATTACCTGGCGCGGCTAGGTTGGAGTCATGGTGATGACGAAGTATTTAGCATGGAACAAATGTGCGCATGGTTTGATTTAAGCCACTTGTCGAGTTCGCCTTCGCAGTTCAATCCAGAGAAGCTGGGCTGGATAAATAATCACTACATCAAAGCGGCTGACAATCAACGATTAGCGGATTTAGTGCACCCTGAAATGCAAAAGCAAGGGGCAATTTTTGATGGCGCGCCAGACCTTGCGAGCGTGATCGACTTGATGAAAGAGCGTGCCAACACCACGTTGGAGCTAGCCCAAGCTGCCATGCTGTTCTACCGCTACCCACAGCCGGATGCCGCGTTGCTGCGACAACACCTGACCGATTTAGTCCGCCCAGCGCTGCAAGCCTACGCACAAGCCTGTGAAACCATAGTTTGGGAAAAGGCAGCGATTTCCGCCCTGATGAAACAGGTGCTCGCACAACACAGCTTGAAAATGCCACAACTCGCCATGCCACTGCGTCTGTTGCTGACAGGGCAGGTGCAAACGCCATCAATCGATGCAGTCGTCGAATTGTTTGGGCGTGAAACCGTGCTGCAACGGCTCGCTGTGTTGAAGGATTAATTTCTTTCTGCCCTTTACAGCGAGCAAGAAATAACCTTATAATCGCGCTCTTGTTCTTCGGGGGTATAGCTCAGTTGGTAGAGCGCTTGCATGGCATGCAAGAGGTCAGCGGTTCGATTCCGCTTACCTCCACCACTTCACTTAGTTTCGAACGAGTTTTTGCAAACAAATAACGAAAATTTTTTCGCGTTTTGTATTGCAGGAAACCAAGAAATCGGTTTATAATCTTGGTCTTGCTTGATGCGAACAAATTCTTTTGAAGTGGAAAAGAACGTCTAGTGCGTCAAGTAGTATCAAAGGTCAGTAACACGGACAGATCATTGTCCCCATCGTCTAGAGGCCTAGGACATCACCCTTTCACGGTGAGTACAGGGGTTCGAATCCCCTTGGGGACGCCAGCATTCATGCGAGTTTCAAGGTAGTCACCGAAGACGAATATCGGATAGCGATAACTTCTGCCTAACAAGCTTAGGCTTGAATTGGTAGTAAAAAAGACCAGACTGAGTTCTGGTCTTTTTTTTCTTTCTGTTTTTTGATGTTATGTTTTAATCGAAATTACCTTTCCAGGTACTCAGAATGTCTGTCGTTTTATCGATCCTTCAAACGCTTTTAGAGCAAAAATAATAAAAATCAAAACGCTTCACTAAGACGGAACCATGTTGAAAAGCGTATTCCAATTTCTAGGGTTTTGCGTGATGGCGCTCTCTCGTCTAGTCAACGCAGATGAGATAAAAAATGATCCTATGGTCAATATCTAGAGAAGTTTCTATTTTGGTGATGACTACGGAAATGTGGCAGAGATAAGCCGACAAGTCTCAGTCTCCGACCTTGTAGATGGTTTCTTTCCATAGCTTTGCCCTTCTTGTTCCAAATATTTGCGTACTATCTTGTGTGACCTGCGTTCGTGGCATGACGTCGCCGCAATTAATGCCTGTTGTCGATTAGTAGAGCCAAAAAGTGGGCAGTCGAGCCTATTGCGTTCTAAACAAAACGATGAGCATTTTTAACAATAAAATCCTCTTAAAGCACAGGGACTTAATTGAACTTTGAAGCAGCCAACTGCCGTTTCAAGGTTCAATCCAAAATAAATTTTCCGCGCATGTCGATTAGCGTTCGCTTCAAGCATCTGCACAGGGAGAAAGCAATTTTGCTCACTCGATTTTTTTGTAACTTACCTATTGGAGATCATTATGGAATTTATGCTCGCATTTAACGAAACTAACGCCGAAGTCGCCAAAAAAACTGACCCAGAACAATCGGCCGCGTATTGGGGCGCATGGAACGCCTACGTGGGCGCAATCGCCCAAGCTGGAATCATGGTTAGCGGCAATGGTTTGCAAGCGCCACACACAGGCACTCGCGTGCAAATTGTGGATGGCAAACGCCAAATTCACGACGGTCCTTATCCAGATGCGAAAGAGCACTTAGCCGGTTATTTCATCATCAACGTCGACAGCCTAGACGATGCACTTGAATGGGCGGCACGTAGTCCGAACGCGAGTGGTGGTTCGACTGAAGTGCGCCCAGTATTGCCACCGCCAGAGATGTCTTAAGTTTTTTTAAAGGCAGTTTTAATACGGGGAACACAGCGTGCACGGTGGAAGGCTTTAAATTCTTCTTTGGTTTTTCACCTCGTGCGTCGTGTTCGTCGTGTTTAATCGAATTTAAAAATATTAGTCCTTCACCCATAGATCACGATGTCAGACGTTCCCGCAAGTAACCCAGCCTACACGGCGGCGCAGCAAGCCGCCCGTGATTCTTTCGGACGCTTGGTGTCGTGGCTCGCGTGGCAATGGCGCGATATCGCCGCCGCGGAGGATGCGCTCGCCGATGCTTTGCTTAAAGCGCTTGAGCGGTGGCCGATTGATGGCATTCCTAGCTCGCCCGATGCGTGGCTACTGTCGGTCGCCAAGCGCGAGTTATTACAAGGCGCCCGTCACGAGAGAATGCGTTCCGATCCGGCCGTCACGACTTTATTAGAACGAGCATTTGAATCCGATGAAGGGACGTCGTCGGTGAGCATTCCCGATGCGCGTTTGAAGCTGATGTTCGTCTGCGCTCACCCCGCGATTGACGAAAAAACCCGCACGCCGCTCATGCTGCAAATCGTCTTGGGTTTGCAAGTTGCTGACATCGCGCCTGCGATGTTGATATCGCCAACGACGCTCGCGCAACGCTTGGTAAGAGCCAAGCAAAAGATCAAAGACACCGGACTTCGTTTTGATGAACCTGATGCGCGCGAACTACCCGCACGTTTGCATGACGTGCTCGAAGCGATTTACGGCGCATTTGGACTCAGCGTAGATGCGATTGCAGGTGCCGAAAACCGCGTCACTGATTTGCAACAAGAAGCAATTTTTCTTTGTGGACTAGTCTGCGAACTGCTACCGCAAGCGGCAGATGCAAAGGGCTTGTTGGCACTAATGATGTTGCGCCAAGCGCGCCGCAACGCGCAATACGACGCACATGGCGACTTCGTTCCACTTTCCGAACAAGATGTCGATCAATGGGACAAGGCAGCTATCCTGCGTGCCGATCAACTCCTCTGGACTGCCGCCCAGCAACGCCAGCCGGGACCGTTTCAACTTGAAGCAGCAATCCAATCCGCACACTGCCATCGCCTATTCACAGGCAACACACCATGGGCAAGCATCGCTCAGTTGTATGCCCAAATTAACCAGCATTACCCTACAACAGGCTCACGCGTCGCAGGCGCGGTCGCCTTAGCTGAGGCAGGCAACCCAGTAGCCGCGCTCGCCCAATTAAATGAAATAGAGAAAAACCATAGCAGCGGCTTCCAACCTTGGTGGGTGGCGTACTCACATTGCCTAAATTTGACAGGAAAATTGGCTGAGGCGAAAGCTGCGTTGACCACAGCGCTGGGTCTAACGAGCGATGTGCGGTTGAGGCGGTACCTTGAGTCGAGGTTGGCTGCGTTTGCTGCTTGAGGACCTTTTGGCGGCAACGACACGGGAGACGGTGACGAAATTCAAGCCACCCATGGTCGCTCTAGCTTCAGCGCACCGCTTTAGGGTGAAAATTATTCGGTATCATTGGCCGTAACGCTGGAAAAAATCAATCACGCCGGCGAAATCGATCTATCTCTGGAAAATTTTAAGTTTGCGATACCTGCTAAGTTGCTCGTTTTGTCGTCAAACAAGTGCGCTTCTCTATCCAGACTTTGCCCGCTCGCCACGCTCAATCCGCGCTTCCTTCAATTGATTTCGGATTTCATTTTTTCGTTCTTGCGTCCTTCACATTCGTCTGGTTTTTCAGTTTTTTTAAGCAGCGATCCCTTCGCATATCCGCTTGCCAAGTCAATTTTTACTGGGCGAATCGCTTCATGTCTACTTTGATCGCCGTTTCGGTGATGGGCAAAAAAATCAGGTAAAGTCTGTCCAACTAAGACCTTCCCATTTATGCAAAATGAGCCTATTCACTTCCCTCCGGTATTTAGTCGCTTTGCATCATCATAAGCATTTTGGGCGCGCTGCCGATGCGTGCCACATTACGCAACCAGCCTTGTCCAACGCGATACGCACCTTGGAAGACGAATACGGCACAACAATAGTCAAACGCGGTCGCAATTTCGAATGCTTCACCCCTGAAGGTGAAAGAATTTTAGCCAGCGCTTTGCGCGTTCTGCGGGAACAAGAAGTTCTTAAGCAAGAAATCCAGAGTAGTTTGACGCACCCCGTTGGGCGATTAATTTTGTGTGCCGTGCCGACTGTGGTGCCCGTGGCAGCGCGTTTCGTGGGGCATTTACAGCGCCGATATGAAGGCATTGCGATCGTATTGCGTTCCATGAGCTCGCCAGAAATCGAAGCGGGCCTAGAGAATTTGTCCATTGATTTGGCGCTTGGGTATACGCAGCGTATGAAGGCCAGAGTCGTAGAAATCAAAGCGGTTGATCAATATCGCGAGCAGTATTTTTTACTGCGTAAAAGTAAAAAACATAATCGTGGCGGTTTAAGAATCACACAAGAAAGCATGACGTGGAAAGACGCAGCAGCGTTGCCTTTATGCTTGCTTACACCAGAAATGCACAATCGCACCATCGTTGATGGCGCGTTCAAAGAAGCGGGTGTGTCTGTTCGCCCCATCATCGAGACGAATTCGATTTTGACTTTAGGTTTAAGTGTGATGGTCGGTGACGTTTACAGCATTTTGCCTAGCGCCATGGTGGGTGTCTTGCGCGGTTATGGCGAGTTGGAAGCCGTGCCTTTGGTTGCGCCGGACATTGGCACGCCGATTGGTTTTATGTTTGCACATACTGCACGGCCGACTCAGGCATTGCGTGTCGCCTTGGAGCTTGCCAAGGACCCAGAGTGGGCAGCGCATTTGGCTTTACACACAGGACCGCTGACGGAATTACGCAGCCGAAGTTAGAGTTTGGCATTGGGTAAATCAATGCGAAAGAAATGTGCGCAGCATAAAAAGAGGCGTGCCGTTTTTTTAAACACCGATATTGATGCATTCGAGCAACACAGCATGTCTTTTGTTTTGTAAGTAAAAGTAACAATGCTGCGTCTGCACTTTTATGGTTGGCGAGCTACGTTCCATCCTGTTTTCTCTCTGTCACTTTGCTACCATGCTGCGCATTTTTTCGATACAGAAGCTGTATTGGTCTATGTTTAAAAAAAATTGGCGTGATTAAGATTTCTCTGCGACACTAAATTAAATCCATCAATATGGGTTAAGATTTATTCAAGATTTTTACAATTGGCATTCATTAAAGTTTCCGTTGTTAAAAGTTGTTCGGATTCTGGTGCCATGCGTTGAATCTCAGGTAAATACTATAAATAATTGTGTGCAACCAGGAGAACGTATGACAACAGCAATGGATGCAGGTTCGGCGGGCGGCAGCGCTGGCCTACTGGATAAAGAAAATATTGTTGCGGGGCCAGGTTTTAATCGATGGCTAGTCCCACCTGCAGCGTTAGCGATACATCTCTGTATCGGCATGGCCTACGGTTTCTCCGTATTCTGGCTCCCTCTCTCAAAAGCACTCGGCATCAAAGAAAGCATTAAGTGCGGCCCTGAAATTGGTTTTTTTCAAGAATTGTTTGTTACCAACTGTGATTGGAAGATTTCAACCTTAGGTTGGATGTACACCCTGTTTTTCGTTTTCCTTGGTTTGTCTGCCTCGATTTGGGGCGGCTGGTTAGAGCGCGTAGGTCCGCGTAAGGTTGGCGTGGTGTCGGCTTGCTGCTGGTGCGGTGGTATGTTGTTCTCAGCGCTAGGCGTGCATCTGCATCAATTCTGGATGATGTTGCTCGGCTCTGGCGTGATTGGCGGTATCGGTCTCGGGCTTGGTTATATCTCGCCCGTATCGACTTTAATCAAATGGTTCCCAGATCACCGCGGTATGGCGGCAGGTATGGCGATTATGGGCTTTGGTGGCGGCGCATTGATTGGTTCCCCCTTAGCTAACGATTTGATGAAAAAATTTGCGACAGAAACTGACGTGGGTGTGGTACCGACTTTCGTTGTAATGGGTTTGATTTATTTTGTCTTCATGATTTGCGGCGCGTTTGGCTATCGCATTCCAGAAACAGGTTGGAAGCCAGCCGGTTGGACACCGAAACCAGCACAAGCCAATAATGCGATGATCACGCAAAACCACGTGCACGTGAGCCGGGTGTGGGGCATTCCCCAGTTTTGGCTCATTTGGATGGTGCTGTGTATGAACGTCAGTGCAGGTATCGGCGTGATTGGTATTGCATCACCAATGTTGCAAGAAGTTTTTGGTGGTAATTTGATCGGCGTTGCCAAGAAAATTGGTGAACTCGACAAAGCGCAATTGACTGCGATTGCAGGTGTGGCGGCAGGCTTCACAGCATTGTTAGGTTTGTTCAACATTGGAGGTCGTTTTTTCTGGGCATCGATTTCCGACAAATTAGGCCGCAAAGTCACGTACGCAATATTCTTTGTGCTGGGCGCGCTGTTGTATTTCAGTGTACCAAGCAGCGCAACAGCGGGAAATAAATTCCTTTTCGTCGGCGCGTTCTGTCTCATTCTCAGTATGTATGGTGGTGGCTTTGCCACGGTGCCTGCATATTTAGCGGATATCTTTGGAACCCAAATGGTAGGTGCGATCCATGGTCGGCTTTTAACCGCGTGGGCAACCGCCGGTATCCTCGGGCCAGTCGTGGTCAACTATATGCGCGATTATCAATTAGGTTTGGGTTTGCCGAAGGATCAAGTTTATAACCAAACCATGTACATTTTGGTGGGCATGCTCGTGGTCGGTTTCATTTGCAATCTACTCGTTCGTCCACTAGATCCGAAATGGTTTATGACACCAGAACAGTTAGCCGAAGAAAAGCGTTTGGCCCACGAAAAAGTCAAAGCATCTGAAGTGCACACTTCTGGCTCAAGCATGGCGGCGGCACAAGCTACACCAAGCAGCCCCATCGTCTTGGTGTTGGCTTGGGCGGCCGTGGGTATTCCTTTGGCGTGGGGTATTTATCGCGCTTGTATTACTGCAGGTAAGTTTTTCTAAGTTGATTCTTGCTGACTCGGAAACTGGCAATTTAGCCAAAGTTTCCTCAAGGTTTGTGTGGCAGTAATGTGGTACCGACAGGTCAAGGTGCGTTTTGTACTTGTACCTTAACCTGTCGAGTTTGTTTTGAAAATGAGACAGGCATATAGCCTGTCTTGCAAAGACTCGAATGTAGCTTATTTTTATACGCTCGAAGTATCGCCAATTGCTCGAAAATTGTTAGTCGACGCTTCAGTGCAACATAGTTAAAGCGAAAATCCCTATGCAGAGTGAAACGAATCGCGCCGCCATTGCTGAATTGATACAAGCGAAAAAATCCCTACCCGGTGGGCTACTGCCCATCCTGCACGACATTCAAGATCGCATTGGTTATATTCCTGA
>JAIETO010000318.1 GCA_019745005.1 Burkholderiaceae bacterium | reverse complement strand
CACAATATTTGCAAAATTCAGACAACTTTGCCTTTGAATCAATCAAAAATATGATGAAATTATTTGATTTCAAATTGACTTTGCAGCAAATCAAAGACACCACGGCCTTACCCGTGACCCATTCGCTTTAGTCGCTACTAGCAAAATCAACAATGCAAAAAAATTCCAAATTACACATCGCATTGCTTACCGCGCTAGCGATGGTGGCGTTTGCAGGCAATTCGCTGTTATGTCGAATCGCTTTAAAAGAAACGTCCATCGACCCGGCAACGTTTACCAGCGTGCGATTGGCTTCTGGTGCGCTCATGCTGTACGTCCTCATCGCGAAGCAAGCAAAACCGGCATGGTCGCAAGGAAGTTGGTTGTCGGCCATGGCGCTGTTCACCTACGCAGCAGGCTTTTCTTTTGCCTATGTCAGCTTACCCGCGGCGACTGGCGCCCTTTTGTTATTCGGTGCGGTACAAATGACGATGATGGCGTACGCAGTAGCGTGCGGCGAGCGCTTGCGTGGCGCACGCCTGTTTGGCTTGTTGCTCGCAATAGCCGGTTTGCTCGGCCTGTTTTTGCCCGGCGTTTCTGCGCCACCCCTACTTGGCTCCGCTTTGATGATAGGAGCAGGCATGGCGTGGGGAATGTATTCGATACGCGGCAAAACGGCTGATTCGCCCACGCTCGCCACCGCAAGTAATTTCCTGCGCACGCTGCCTTTCGCTGGCCTGCTTAGTTTACTGAGTTTGACGATGATCTCGTCGGCAAGCATCGACAAACGCGGACTATTTTATGCACTGATTTCAGGCGCGCTAACGTCGGGTTTAGGGTACGCAATTTGGTATCGCGTCTTGCCGGCATTGCGCTCATCCACGGCCGCGGTTGTGCAACTCAGCGTGCCAGTGATTGCCGTCGTTGGTGGCGTGCTATTCTTGGATGAGGCAATTAATCTACGCGTGACTTTGGCATCGTTAGCGATCTTGGGCGGTATTGCCTTGGTGGTAATGCAGCGCGCACAAGCGACACAGCGCTGACAAGGGCGTCAAGAAGCGCACGATTTGATTTATAGGCCAACCTGAATAGCTCCGCGAGTGTCGCGACACAACTTACGTTTGATTGGAATGCATGTTTAGCTCTTTAATTGATGGAATCCTGACGCGATGGTCAGCAAATGATCGAACATCCGCTCTGAAAAACATGCCTTCCGTGAGCGTCATTGCTACTCAGTTTGGCTCAATTCGTGTGATTGATTCTGGATCAACCAAGCCATGTATTGTTTTTGTTCCAGATGGTCCAAATATTATTGAGCATTACGAGCAATTAACAAAGTTACTCATCAGTGAGTATAGGGTTGTTTGTTTCGATATGCCGGGGTTCGGCTTATCGATACCATCCTATGCTTACTCCCACACTCTGGATGAAGGCGCGCGTGCAGTTTTAGATGTATTGAATGCCTTGAATATTCAAAAAGCGACGCTGGCATTTAGTTGCGCAAACGGGTTCTATGCTGTGCGTGCAGCGCAAAGAGCCCCTGACCGAATTTCCAGCTTATTTCTTGCGCAAACCCCTTCCTTAGAAGCAATGCATGCCTGGACTAAGCGAATCGTACCAAAAGTCCTGACGATTCCATTTTTAGGGCAAGTGGCGTCATGGCTTTTTAAAAGTAAAGCGATCCATTCTTGGTATGAGTACGCCCTTCCAAAAAATGTTGATCGAAAAATTTTCCTTCATCCTGGAGCTAAAGAACGTCCAAAAGGAGCATGTTTTTGTCTGGCTGGGGTTGTTCAAGGTCTCAATCGCGAATCTATTCATTCCCTCAAACTTTTAAACACACCTTGTACAATGATTTGGGGTGCAATCGATAAATCGCATCTTGAAACCAATGCCGAATCACTGCTTGATTGCATACCACATGCAGAAATTATTCGGTTTGACGATTGTGGACATTTCCCAGAAATTGAACAACCCGAACGTTATGTGAAATATTTAACTCAACATATTGCGCGACATTCCTTTTGACACTTTTTGCTGGTTTGAAAAAAACACTAGCAACAAGACAAGACATTATTCGCCGGATATTTTTGCCAATTAGATTGATTGATTGCGATGATCAGTCGGTGTTTTAATCGAATCTAAAATTTTTTAGATTAAGGCTTAGCCCCTTTTTTCAAAGGCAATAAACGAAGTAGGTCGCGCCCTCATTTCCCACTTCGGGTCGCTTTTTGATGCGTCTTCGATTCCCCTGCGGCATTGGTGACCGTTGTTGTTCCTTGGTCTACCGCGACACTACCAGAACGGCTTGTTCCGTTGCTGTTGGTAACAGTGCCACTGCCTGTTCCGCTCACGCCAGTGCTTGGGTTGTATGTGGCGCTGCCTGTTGCGCTCGCAGTGCCGCCCTTAGCAGAAGTGCCGTTGACGCTGCCTGTGCCGCTTGCCACGCCGGTGCTTGGGTTATAACTGCCCGTGCCGTTTGCGTTTGCGGTTCCGCCATTGGCGCTCGTGGCGCTTGCCGAGCCAGATGCGTTTGCTGTGCCGCTTCTAGGACTATAGGTCGCGCTACCTTCGGCGTTGGCATTGCCGCCACGATTATTCGATGCTTTCGCTTGGCCGCTCACCGTATTGCCGCGCACCGTGCTGCTGGCGTTCACAGTCCCATGCTGGCCGCTGCGGTTAAACGATTTTTGTGCATGCACGGAACCCGTCGCCATCATTAAACCGCCGCAGAAGACGAAGGCCGTGCAGAAGCTGCCCATCAACGGCTTTGCTGAAAAGTGATTTGTATTAGTGAAACTTGTATGGGTGGCGCGCATGTGATTTCTCCAGAAAATTTTTAAAGGGCACGTGAGTCGTGCGTAGAAATCATAGTAGACGCGTGAAGGCGGAAAAGCTGTTACAGCCCAAACCAGATCATTGCACTTGATGACAAGCTCGCCGTTTTGTAACCGTTTGAAATAGATTCATTTCAAAACGCAGAATTTGCTCCTACTTCTAACGCATTAATTACAACTTGCCGGTGCACTTCCCGATTTTCGTACTTGATCTAGAAAAGCCACCAAGCGATCGCGCCATACGCGGTAGCCTGCTTCATTGGGGTGTATGCCATCGTTGAAATACGATGCAATCTGAGCACCTTTATCGTCCACAAACGAGGGATAAAGATCTAGATAAAAAGCACAATTTGTTGGCTGACCTGCCACTAGCATTTGCAATCGTAGGTTCACAGGGCGCACAATCTCGACGTTTTTTAAGGGCTCATTTAAGGGCAGTAAAGATTGCACGATTAACCGCGCCATCGGCTTACGGGCCTGCAGCGCACGAATCACCGCACTTGCACCAGCAAACACGCTTTCTTGTACTGGCTCTTCTGGTGCCCAGGTGTTATTCACACCGATCATTAACACGATAAATTCAGGGTCAAGTTCAAGCGCATCAATCTGCCCAAGGCCACCTTGCTTACGCGGTAAAAGGCGATACAAGACATGTTCTGTGCGGTCACCCGAAATGCCGATGTTCAAACCAAAGTTCGGCGAGCCAGCAGCATTAAAAGACGCATTCCAAATTCGGCGACCAAACTTCTGGCCTTTGGCCCAAGGGTTATCGTCCAGCAACCAGAAATCCGTAATCGAGTCACCCACAAACAGCAACTTCACCTGCGGTAAAGCCGCCTTATCAGCCACGGCCGCATCGATCTGTTTTATGCGCGTCTCCCAATATTCAACGCGCGGCGTCGGTTTAGATGAAATGAAATCAGCGGCACTGCAAATGGAGGGAAGGCATGCGAAAAAGGCCAAGGTAGACCAGAGTTTTTTTGACACGATAGAGCCTTGTTTTGAGTGCAATTTGTGCTTGGAAATTGCGTTAGATTTACTGTTGGATCGTAGAGCTTTTAACCAGAATAGTTGACTCTTTTAAATTACATTCCAATTTGCGCTCTATTAAAAAAAGCACTATCAAGAATATCAAAAACACACTGACATAATCCGACATCAACGCCTCCTTTTTCTATGAAGTGTTTTGCGTTTTGGGAGGTCAATGCAATTTTTTGTTAAACATTCTTCTATCGAGTAAATACTCGTGCTCAACCTCAAAAGTGTTGGTGTGATAACACAAATTGCAAAAAAATTTACTTAAACTTATCAAAATACATCACTGTTACTACATGCAGTTTTTGCAACCACTCACGCCAAAAATTCTAGGAGCTCGCATGACTATCAAAAATAAATGCTTAAAATTCTTGCTTTCCGCTTTACTCCTAACTTCTTCGTCTGCATTTTCAAACATTATTACAATCGACTTCGAAACCTTCCCAGGTCCAGACGGCATGATAGGAACCGCAGATGATGTTGCGACTCCAAATCAATTCATAAACGAACTTTCAAATCAATACTCATCAATTGGGATTAATTTTTCTCAAGGCACATTACTTCAAGCCTCTTTTTATGATGGAAATCCCCTCAATCATTTTATTAGTTCGACCAATCCTAAAGGCAGTTTTTCAGTACCCGTTTTTGGGATTAGTATCCAAAGCAAATCATATTGGACAGCAACATTAATTGGGTACGACGAATACGGAAATGTGATCGCACAGGACAGGTTATTTAATCCAAATGCTGGCATCCCACAGCAAGGCTTTCCGCCTCTTTTTGGCATTCTTTCGATAAATTCCTCACAACGTATTTTTGGTTTTTCCATTTTACCGGACCAACCAAATTACATTTTAAATTTGGATCAACTTACGTTAAATACTTCACCAGTTCCAGAGCCTTCGCAGCTCGCATTAATTGGTATTGGCTTAATAATTTTTAGGCTTCGATACAACAACAGATTCAAAAAAAGTAAAAGTGAAAAACGTACTCTTTAATTGACTCGAACAGTACACAGGAATCTGATTCAACGTTTTTCAAAACCGAACCCGCCAAAATTTAAAATCAAATCTTGACGGGTTCACAATCCAAGTCCTGTTTCTTTTTTTGACCGGCAACTAGTTCCGGACAGCAAAACACTAATTTATCACCCGCCGATACATACGACACAACGCCGCCAATCGATTCCCATGCTCATGCTTCACCTGATCCCAACTGAAGCGCCACTCCCAATAGCCTTCGCTTTTTCCTGGAAAGTTCATGCGGCTTTTGCCGTCTAGTCCGAGTATGTCTTGTAGCGGGTGAATGGCGGTGTCGGCGACGCTGGCGCAGGCGGCGCGGATGAGGTCCCAGTGGATGTCTGTGCCATCGATGCCGAAGTAATCTTTTGCATGTTGGCGCTCTTGGTCGCTGGCGCTATGCCACCAACCGATTGTGGTGTCGTTGTCGTGCGTGCCTGTGTAGACGACGGTATCGGTTTGGTAATTGTGCGGCAGGAAGGTGTTGGTGTTACTGCCGTCCCATGCGAACTGCAAAATGCGCATGCCGGGGAAGGCGAATTCGCGGCGCAGGGCTTCCACATCGGGGGTAATTTCTCCCAAGTCTTCAGCGATGATGGCGACAGGACCCAAGGCGGCGTGAATTGCATTAAACAATGCTGCACCAGGGCCTGGCAACCAGCGGCCTTTGACGGCAGTCGGTTCGCTGGCGGGCACTTCCCAATAGCTGGCGAAACCGCGGAAGTGATCGATGCGCACAATATCAACCAACTCAAAGGTGCGGCGTACGCGCTCTACCCACCATTGGTAGTTTTCTTTGGCGTGGGCATTCCACAAATACATGGGGTTACCCCAACGTTGACCGGTCACGCTAAAGTAATCTGGTGGCACCCCCGCCACCACATTCGGGCGGCCATTTTCGTCTAGGTCAAACAGGTCTTGCCGCGCCCACACTTCAGCGCTTTGGTAGGCAATAAAAATCGGTGCGTCACCGACGATTTTGATGCCTTTGTTATTCGCATATTGGCGCAAGCTTTGCCATTGCGTAAAGAAGCGCCACTGGCAGAATTTCCAAAACGCGATGCGTTCTGCGTGATCTTGTTGTGCCTGCATCATCGCGGCGGGTTCACGTTTGCCCAAACCATTCGGCCACTCGCACCAGTCGGCCCAATGGTGGTGCTCTGCCAAACTCATGAAGAGAGCGAAGTTGTCTAACCAGTTCGCATGATGCGCGCAAAAGGCATCAAACTCTGCATTGGTTTTGCCTTGGTTTTGCGCATAGAAATTGCGCGCTGCAATGGCTAAACGATGCATACGCCAATGCCAGACCGAGGCAAAATTGAGGCGATGCTCTTCGAACCCCGCGTCTGGTGTGAGATCCTGCGCGTTCAGCCAACCCTGGCTTTGCAATTCTGCAAGATCAATTAACAGCACATTGCCAGCAAACGCAGAACTGCTCATATACGGCGAATTGCCAGGGCCGATGCCGCCAAGCGGCAAAATCTGCCACAGCGATTGTCCCGCACCTGCGAGCCAATCAACAAAATGATAAGCAGCCGGGCCAAAATCCCCAGAGCCGTGTGGTCCGGGCAATGAGGTTGGATGCAACAACACACCGCTAGAACGTGGAAATTTCATGGTCTCTTCCTTTTGGCTGAATGGTTTGAGTATTTTTTTGTCACTCGATTTTTTTCTTATCGCTTGATTTTTTTACTTGAATTGGTTAACTACAATTGCTCCATCAACACCACGCTGCAGCGCTCAAGCAAAAACGATGCACTGCCCTGCCAATGCTGTTTGCCATCCGCATAGGCGGTGTTCAACAGCACACGCCATTCACTGTCTGGCAAACGGAATTCACAGTCGCTTTCGCTCCCGTTGATAAGAATTAATTGCGCATGATTAGTGCGCCCCGGTCTGCCAATAAAGCAAGCAAACACGCGGGTTTCTGGCTGGTGCCAGGCCTCGCCTTTAATCACAGCGCCGTGCCGATCTAGCCAGTTAAGGTCTTGCAGCGGTGATTCGCCATGGCGTTCGCCGTTGTACCAAAGTTTGCCAAAAGGCAGAACAATTTGTCTCACAGCGATAAGATTTTTTGTAAAAGCGATGAGCTCGTGATCAGCTTTGTTCCAATTGATCCAACTGATTTCGCTGTCATGGCAGTAAGCGTTATTGTTACCGCCTTGGCTATGACCTAACTCGTCGCCAGCGGCCAGCATGGGCGTGCCTTGGGAGAGCAAAGTGCAAGCGAGTAGAGCGCGTTGCAGCCGGCCACGCGCAGCGTTGATGTTAGGGTCATCTGTTTCGCCTTCCACTCCACAATTAAAACTCAAATTGTGACCGTGCCCATCGCGATTATTTTCGCCGTTTGCATGGTTATGGCGTTCGTTATAGCTGACCAAATCGCGCAGCGTAAAGCCGTCATGTGAGACCACATAATTGATTGATTCATGCGGCGACCGCCAGCGGTGACGAAACAAATCTGCCGAACCGCATAGGCGCTGCGCTAACTCGCCTGCGCTGCGCGACCTGTCCAACCAAAAGCCACGTACTGCATCGCGGAAGTGATCGTTCCATTCCATCCATCCACGGGGAAACGCACCTACTTGGTATCCGCCCGGGCCGACATCCCAAGGTTCAGCAATCATTTTTGCGCGCGACAAAATCGGGTCTTGCGCTAATGCGGTGAAGAAGGCGTTATTGCGATTAAAGCCTTCAGTGGTGCGGCCTAATACGGGAGCCAAGTCAAAACGAAAACCATCGACATGCATGTCTTCCACCCAAAAACGCAGACTATCCAACACCAAACGCAGGACCGCAGGGTGGCGAATGTCGATGGTGTTACCGCAACCCGTAAAGTTTTCGTAATGCCCGGGTGAGTCCGAGGGACGCCGATAATAGCTGGTGTTGTCCAAACCTTTAAAGCTCAAGCTGGGGCCGTATTCGTTCGACTCGGCGGTGTGGTTGTACACCACATCGAGAATAACTTCGATGCCCTGTGCATGCAGGTTTTTAACCATGTTACGAAATTCATTGCGCACGCTTTCACCATGTTGGCGCGCCGCAAAACGGGGGCTGGGGCAAAAGAATCCCAAACTGTTATAGCCCCAATAATTGCTCAGTTGTAGCCCGTGCAAACGCTCTTCATCCAGATGAAAATGCACCGGCAATAAGCTCACTGCCGTAACACCCAATTGCTTCAAATACGCGATGCTGCTGGGATGCCCCAAACCCGCATAAGTACCGCGCAAGGCGGGCGGCAGATGCAGATTCAGGGTGCTAAATCCCTTTAGATGCAGCTCGTACAGAACGGTTTTGTCCATGGGTGTAGCGGGTGCGGCATCGTTACACCAATTGAACTCATCGTCGGGCACGCGGGCTTTCAATGCAAACGCACCATTGTCACGTTCGTCCATGACCATGGTATTACCGCGTTGATGATCAAGATGTTCGTCGCGCCATTCAAAATGGCCCACAATTTCGCGTGCGTAAGGATCAAGCAAACATTTGTGCGGGTTAAATCGCAAACCATGTTCCGGTTGCCATTTGCCGTAACAACGCCAGCCATAAACGAGACCGGGTTTGGCGTCAGGCAGGTACCCGTGCCAGATATCATTGGTGCATTCGTTAAGCCGATAGCGCGCCGTTTCGTGCTGGCCTGATGCGTCA